>NZ_JBSPEI010000006.1:0-262321 GCF_055796175.1 Pseudocitrobacter sp. 2023LY-00077
GCGACGACTACCGGTCGAAGGGGCTGACGGCCTCGCTGGAAGCGGGCTATACGCTGAAGGCGGGCGAGTTCAGCGGCAGCGCGGGTACGCTGAACAGCTGGTACGTACAGCCGCAGGCGCAGGTGACATGGATGGGGGTGAAGGATGATGCGCACACCCGTCATGACGGCACGCGCATCCGCAGCGAAGGCGACGGCAACGTGCAGACGCGTCTGGGCGTGAAGACCTTCCTCAACAGCCATCACAAGCTGGATGAAGGGAAGGGTCGCGAGTTCCAGCCGTACGTGGAAGCGAACTGGATTTACAACAGTGAAACCTACGGCGTGCGGATGGACGGGGTACGCGTCAGCCGCGACGGCTCGCGCAACCTGGGCGAAGTGCGCACGGGTGTGGAAGGCAAGCTGAGCCAAAACCTGAGCGTGTGGGGCAACGTGGGCGTGCAGATGGGCGACAAGGGTTACAGCGACACCCAGGGGATGCTGGGGGTGAAATACGGCTGGTAAGGCCGGAAGTACAGAAGGGAGCCATTCGGCTCCCTTCTCATTTTTGCCTGATGGCGCTTCGCTTATCAGGCCTACGTGTTTTTCGCGATATATTGAATTTACGTGAATTTGTAGGCCGGGCAAGCGCAGCGCCTCCCGGCAATGTCACCGGGCTAAAAACACCTGCGGCGCATCGCATTCGGGATGCGTCCGTACCTGGACCTCGGCGCCGTACCAGCGCGCCAGCGTCTCCGCCTGTAACACCTCATCAGGCGAGCCCTGCGAAACAATCATTCCGTCATACAGCAGCACAATTCTGTCTGCCCACAGCGCGGCAAGGTTTAAATCATGCAGCACCACGCACACGTGCAGCTCCCCTTGCCGGGTCAGCCGTTTTAACAACCGCAGCAGATGCTGTTGATGGAACAGATCCAGCGCCGAGGTGGGCTCATCCAAAAACAGCCAGCCGCGCGGCGAACCCTCACACCACAGCTGCGCGAGCGCTCGTGCCAGCTGTACGCGCTGCTGCTCACCGCCGGAGAGCGAGGCATAACGCCGGCCCGCCAGCGGCAGACATTCGGTTAGCTGCATTACCTGCTGAATCACGGTGTTTTCCGGCTGCGGTGTCCACGGCATGCGCCCCATGCCAATCACCGCTTCAACCGGCCAATCGAAGCCCATCTGCGTTTGCTGAAGCATCACCGCGCGCTGGCGGGATAGCGTGTTGGCCTCCCAGCTTTCCAGCGTTTTTCCCGCCAGCCAGCGCTCGCCGCCAGCGGGCGCAAGATAACCGGTCAGTAAGCGCAGCAGCGTCGATTTCCCCGCGCCGTTGGGGCCGATGAGCGTCAACAGTTCACCGCGTTCAAGGCTGAGTGACACATCACGGATGATCAACCGGTTTGCCACGCGGTAGTGGAGATTTTTTACGCTCAGTGAATCAGCCATGTTGCCCTCCACGACGGAAAATCAGCCAAAGAAACCACGGTGCGCCAAGAATGCTGGTCAGCAGGCCGACCGGCATCTCCGCAGGTGCCACCAGCGTGCGGGCAAAAGTATCGGCGATCAGCAGCAGTAACGCGCCCGCGAGAACCGAACCGGGGATAACAGCACGGTGATCGGCACCCAGCCACATGCGGATTAAGTGCGGCACCACCAGGCCGATAAAGCCAATCACACCGCTCACCGCCACGGCGGCGGCAACCAGCAGGGCGCTGCATACCAGCAACAGTCGTTGAACCGATTGCACGTCCACGCCGAGATAGTGTGCCTCTTCCTCACCGAGCTGGAGCAGATTCAGCGCAGCGGCGAGACGCCAGATAACAAACACGGTGGGCACCATCAGGGAGGCAACGGTCAGCAGCGTTGACCACTGTGCCTGCCCCAGGCTGCCCATGCCCCATAGCGAGAGCTGGCGCAGCTGCGCATCGTTGCTCACCCACGACAGCACGCCCACCGCCGCACCGCACAGGGCGTTAATGGCGATGCCGACTAACAACAAGCGCGACAGCGAACTGTCGCGCTGGCGACTCAGCAGGAAGATAACCACCGTTGCCGCCAGCGCGCCGAAAAAGGCCGCTAACATGGGGGCGTAAAGCATGATCAGCGGCGGCAGCGTCAGCGGTAATACCACCCACAACGCCACCGCCAGCGCCGCGCCGCTACTGATACCGAGCAGCCCCGGATCGGCCAGCGGATTGCGGAACAGCCCCTGCATCACGCAGCCCGCCAGCGCCAGCGAGCCGCCGACAACCAGCGCCAGCAGTACGCGCGGCAGGCGAATGGTGAACCAGATTTGCCGCAGCGCGTCATCGCTGTTATTCCACAGCAGGCTGAGAGGCAGGCGCAACGCGCCAAAACCGCTTGCCGCCAGCGTCCCCACCGCCAGCAGCAGCGCCAGCGTAATGAGGGAGAGGGTGATCCGCCGTGACATCAGGGCAGCGACTCCGCTTTGGCACGCAACTGCTGAATCGCCTGCGGCGTACGTACGCTAAACCCGAGCAGTGCCATATCGTCTACCGGCAGAACCTGTTTGTGCTTCCCGGCGGGCGTTTGCGCCAGCCCCGGCAGCTTCCACAGATTCGCTTCGCCGCCAATCGCCGCTAAACCGTCGGCGGGGATCACCACCAGATCGGCCTGGCTTGCGATCACGCCTTCCTGCGACAGCGGCTGATAGCGGGCAAAACCCTGCATCGCATTCTTTAACCCGGCAGCGCGAATGGCCGCATCTGCCGCCGTCTGCTGCCCGGCGGCCATTGCGTTCATGCCGCCATGGTTGAGAATAAACAGCACTTTTTTATCGAGCGGCGTGGTGGGCAGCGCGGCAATAGCCTGACGCACGCTATTGCGCAGCGTTTCGCCTTCCGCTTCACGGTGCGTGGCTTTGGCGATGACCTGCACTTTTTCATCAATCACGCTGAGGTCGTTACGGCTCGGCACGCTGATCACCGGCACCTTATTCTGCTCCAGCTGTTTGAGCACCAGCGACGGTTGCGCCTGCTGGCTGGCGAGCACCTGCGTTGGGCGCATCGCCAGAATACCTTCCGCATTGAGCTGACGAAGATAACCCACATCCGGCAGTTTGGCCGCTTCCGGCGGCCATTGGCTGGTGCTGTCACGCGCGACAAGCGAAGACTGCGCCCCGAGTGCGTAAACAATCTCGGTCACGTCGCCGCCCAGGGCGACGATCTTCTCCTGCGAAGCTGCCAGCGCCGCGACGGGCAGGGCGACCAGCAGGGCGAGCCATTTTTTCATGCTGCCAGCCCTTCCGCCGTGAGGGCATCAATCTGTTTGCGCCACTGGGTCTGTTCCGGCTGGCCTTCGGTACGCTGACCGTAAAGCTGGGCAATCTGCGTGCCGTCGTGGGCGAAAATTTCCAGGCTGGTGACGTGGCCGTCAGCGGTCGGTTTGCGGGTGACCCAGCTTTCGGCAATATGATCTTCCAGCAGATGCAGCGTGAACGCCGGGTTGAAAATGTTCAGCCAGCCTTTCATCGGCACCACTTTTTCCACCACGCCGGTGAAGATTTGCACGCAGCCACGGTTGCCGACAAACACCATAATTTCATTGGCGTCCTGACGAGCGCTATCGAGAATCTGTGCCAGCGCGCTGTTAGGCACTTTGCAGGCAAGATCGTCGCCGACCAGCGAAAATGCCTGCTGACGCGTCAGGTTGTGGCGCTTCAGCAGGGTGAAGAACTGATGCACATCGGTCATCGCACGCCATTCGCTATCAACGGTTGCGGCGTCGGCGTGGCTTTCGCTGGCGGCTTCTTCAGCAGGTTTCAGCACCAGGGTTGTATTGTCGCTAATGATAAAGCGCGCCAGCACATCGGCCCATGCGGTCATGTCGGTGCGCTCGGTGGCGTAGACTTTCAGTAGCGCATCGCCCTGATGGTCAAAGAACTGAATGCTCTGGCGTTCGCCGCGCGCGGTCATCTCTTTGATGTGGAAAACGCTGGCCCACTGGTGCAGGAACAGGCGCAGGTCAAGCGCGCGTGGGTTGAGGATCAGCCCCGCATGGCCGCTCAGGTGCTGGTTAGTGAATTCGCCAACCTGCTCGTGCACCGCATATTCGTTACGGCAGATGCACTTGGTTTCGCCAACGGTTTCCAGCGCGGCAAGGATGTCGCGCACGTCGCTGGCAAGACGCACCGCGTCATAGCCCACACGGGCAAAGGTTAACTCTGCCTCGCTGATATTCATTAATGCTGCGATGTCACGCGCGTACTTACCTGGGTTTTGTTCTTTTAGCTCAAGCCAGCGTGTGTAGTGATTCATTGTCTCTTCCTTCCAGATGAAGCCCCGGCGAAGCGGGGCGATGTCGTTACCACTGATAACTTACGAAAATTTTCCCGTTGCGCCCGTCCTGCGGAATTCCCTGCGGCGACCAGTACTCTTTATCGAAGGCGTTACCCAGCACCAGGGTGGTGGTGACGCCTTTCAGCTGTTGCTGGCCCTCATAACTGACGTAGAAGTCGTTAACCGCATAGCCCGGCTGCTTGCTGTAGCTGCTGCTGACGTGGGTGGAGCGATCGGCAAACGTCCCAATCCAGCCGACCGAGAAGCCGCTGTGCGCCACCGGAATATTCAGCTTGCTGGTGACCGTGTCCGGGTTGATGCTGGAGATATACTCCCCGGTATCGGTGTCTTTCCCGCGCGTGCGGTTGTAGGCCACGTCGAGGCTGAACAGGTCCGCGCTATATTTGGTCATCACGTCCCAGCCCCAGATTTTGGCGTTCGGCACGTTATAGGACATCGTCGTTGCTGCCGCGAAATCGACCGCCGTGGAGATGTAATCCTTCGCTTTGGTATCAAAGTAGCTGGCTTTGAATTCGAGGGAATCGTTGGCCAGCATCAGGTCGTCGAAGCGCAAACCAAAACCGTACTCCTGCGTTTCGTTTGTTTCCGGACGCAGGTTCGGGTTCGGTACCCAGTAGTTAGTGTAGAAGCTACCGATGGAGAAGTGCTTCGAGTCGTTGTACATCTCGCCCATTGTTGGCGCGCGGAAGGCCTGCGCGTAAGAGCCGAACAGCATCAGCCAGTCGGTTGGGTTAACGGTCATCCCGGCGCGGGAAGACCATTTATCGGCATCCACGTCGTCGTAACCGTCGCTGCTGCCGCGATAGTTGTCATAACGCGTGCCGCCAAGCAGGGTAACAGGCAGATCGCGAAGGGTGATTTCGTCCTGGATCCAGCCGGAGCTGAAATCGATTTTCGCTTCCGGGAAACCGGTGGTAACGCCGCCGGGTTCCTGCTCCTGACGATAATATTCACCGCCCCAGGTCAGCAGGTGAGAGGCGAAGGAGTCGCTGAACAGACGGCTGCGGTTTTCGACTTTGCCGCCTTTAGTGGTTTGCTTGCGGAATTCGCCGGTGTTATCGATGTTTTGCGCGTTAATGCGTGCTTCCGACCAGTAGATTCTGGCGTCAGCGTTCAGCCAGTCATTGCCCTGCGGCGCGAGTTTATAGGTGAGCTGCGCATCGCGCTGAATGGTGGAACGATCGACCATCGGGTTGCTGCTGGTGGAGGCTTCGATAGTTTGCGGGTTTTTCGGCTCCTGCGCTTTGTTGTTGTAGTAGCGGAATGAGCCACCCAACGTCTGCGCATCGTCGATTTTCCAGCTTCCTTTCGCCAGCATGTTGTTGATCGACTCATCGTTTGGCGCCGTTGAACCATCGCCCTGGCGCAGATCGCCACGATCGCGGCTCGACCAGGAGACGATGCCATCAAGCGTATCCGTGCGGCCAAAGGCGCTTGCGCCCATACCGATGCTGTGATCGCCCGTCGCCCCGGAGCCAAAGACGCGGAAGCCGCTGTTCTGACCATCGCGCAGCAGATCTTTAGCGTCTACCGTATCGTATGAAATGACCCCACCCAGCGCGCCGCTGCCGTACAGCAGCGCCGACGGGCCGCGTACCACTTCGATTCGCTTGATCAGCGCCGGATCAAGAAAGGTGCTGTTGAGGTGCCCGGTATCGGTGCCCTGGCGCACGCCATCCACCAGAATCAGTACGCCGCGACGATCGTAGCCGCGCATGTTGACGTCCTGACCGTTGGTGCGGCCTGTGCCGTCAAGCGTAATGCCCGGCACGGTGCGCAGCAGGTCAGCCGCGGAACTGGCGGTTTGATTTTCAGGTTCGGTGGTATCGATGACGCTGACCATCATGGGCGCTTCAAATGCGCTGCGGGCGTTACCGGTGGCGGTTACGGTCATGGTATCGGCGGCGAGGGCAGTACCGGGCAGAATGCCGGCGATGGTCAGGGCCAGCAGCGTCGGGCGCAGCGGGGCGGATTGCGGGCGTAGCATAACAACTCTCCATAAGGAAAATGAAAAATTGCTGGCTGCCTGGGCGTCACCTGGGTGGCTGGCGAAATAGGATGATTTATTTAGTCAGGATCAATTTGCCGGATTGCGTCTGGCGAAGCTGATAATGTTGGCCATTGTGCTCAATCAGCACCGAACCCTCGTCGCCGAGCAACAATTTGCTGCTAATCAAGCGCTTCTCGTGCGAAGGGTACGGCGAGGCGCTGTGCTTTGTCCGGTCTTCTGCTGTGTTATTCATACCAGGCGCGTTCCGTTATGAAAATGATAACTAAGTCGATAACGAGAAGCATTATCAATATGTGTTAATTTGTATCAAGCTTTTTTTTACGGAAAAGAGAGATTGGGGGGAATTTGGGGGAATGCGCGCTTGCTTCCCCCTCGCCCCTCACCTACATCGCATCAAACATATAACTCACCGACAACCCTACGCCATAATTGCGTCCCGGAGCCGGTTCGTAATAACGCCCGTTGCTTTCGTTGACGATAACCGAACCCACATACTCTTTATCAAACAGGTTATCGACGCGGGTATACACATCCACCACCCAGTTATCCGCCACGAACTTATAGCCGCTGTTCAGCGCCGTGACCGTGTACGCCGGAGCCTGTTCGGTATTCGCGTCGTTGGCCTGAATGTCGCTCATGTAGCGCATTTCCGCGCCTGCATACCAGCCTTCTTCCGGCACCCAGCCCAATGAGGCGTAAGCGCTGTTGCGGGCAATACCTGGAATACGGTTGCCGCTTTGGATCGTGCTGCTGGCGTCTTCGCGATAGGTTGCATCCAGCCACGTCCAGGCGAGTTTGGCGCGCCATGCGGTAGCGAACTGCTGATCCCACGCTAGTTCTACGCCGCGACGGCGTGTTTTCCCGGCATTTTGATAGGAGGTACGCCCGTTGTCGCTGGCGGCTACCACAATCTCATCCTTCGTATCGGTGTTAAAGACGGAAAGGCTGGCAAGCCCGGTGCCAACCTGCCACTTGCTGCCTGCTTCAACGGTGGTATTCGTCGCTGGCTGTAAGCCAAAGTTCAGGCCGGATTGCCCATCAGGGCGATACGACAGTTCATTAATCGTCGGCGTTTCGAAGCCACGCCCGGCGGAGAGATAAACGTTCCACGTCGGCGTCATGGCATATTTCAGCGCGGCCGCCGGAAGCCATTTGTGATAGCTTGCTTCGCCGCTGTCGTCGCCATTTTTACCCACCACATAATGGTCATTGGAATCAAACCATACCGAGCTGTAACGTACTCCCGCATCGAGACTCAGGGCAGAGGTAAGCTGCCAGTTGGTCTGAATGTACGGGTCGAGGTTCCACATCAGGTTACGTTCGTTGCGACGCATGTCGCCCTTCGTCCCCAGATCGTAATGACCGTCCTGATAGACAAAGTTTTCATACCCTTTGCGCTGCTCGGTCATTGTCTCGTAGTCGAGGCCCGTGGTGATAGAGTAGGGCAGGAAGCCGCTCTCTTCGTGGTGCGTCCAGCGGGTATCAATGCCCTGGTAGCGACGCGTTAAATCAATCACGCCGCCCGGATGCGTGTCGCTGCGCTGCTGCACAAAGTAAGGAATAGACTGGTACTGCACGGTTTCACGGATACCGGCCCAGGTCATCACGCTCAGGTCGTCGTGCTCGCCCAATCCTTGTTGATAGCGCAGCCCAGCCTGTGTCTGCTTGACGGTTTTGCGCATGCGATACTCTTCGCCGCGCGGCGCTTGCGCCGAGTTATCTTTCCACTCTTTGCGGGTTAAACCACCCGGATCGTCCGCGGTGATATCCACGCTGTTGAGCTGCAATGTCAGGCTGCCGGTGTCGTTGACCTTCACGCCCAGTTTGGCATTGAGCAGGTTTTTGTGTGCGGCGCTGTTGTCGCGAAAACCGTGTGTAGAGAAGCGACTGCTGGAGACGGTGTAGTTCACATCGCCTTTCTGCGTGCCATCGCCCACTGCACCCGTGGCTTTTAACCCGGTACGCCAGGTACCGAAGCTGCCGTAATAGTTGCTGCTTTCAATCGTCGTCGGCTGGCGGCCCGTTTCTGTTTCCACGTTCACCACGCCGCCGGAAGCGTTGCCATAAAGCGCGGAGAATGGCCCGCGCAGCACGTCGATACGGTCAATCGAGCCAACATCAATATTGGAGAGCTGCCCCTGACCATCCGGCATGGTCGCAGGAATGCCGTCCACGTACAGCCGAAGGCCTCGAATACCAAAGGTCGAGCGCGCGCCGAAACCGCGAATCGACATCTGTAAATCCTGGGCGAAGTTCTGTCGGTTTTGAATTTGCAGGCCCGGCACATCGGCCAGCCCTTCTGAAAGGTTAATTCGCGGTGCAGCGTGACGGATATCGTCACCGTAATTGACGGAGACGGCAGCAGGCGTATCTAACGCGGAGAGGCCGGAATGGGGCGCTGCGCTGACGATCATGGTTTGCTCACCATCACCTGTTGCGGCGTCCTGCGCATAAACGTATGAAACCGGAGACAGCACAAAGGTGGCCGCCAGCCCGGAGAGGGGCAGAGTTAATTTCATCGGTGTGTTTTTTATAGGAAAGGGAAAAAAATCAGGCGGGCCAATAGACCCGCCTGCAAGTGCATTATTTACCGGTGTATTCGAAGACGATAATCGAACCCGGGTTGCTCAGGTTGTGCGTCGGATGGTTAGACTCATCCATCACGTTGCCGAAGTTATCGGTGGCAACGAAGATTTTACGCGTATCCGGGCTGACCACCACCATGCGGTAGCGGTTGGCGGTGTGGAAGTATTTCGCCACGTCACCCTGCACGTTTTTCTTATCGGCGTTCAGCAGAACACGATAGAGCGCGCCATTTTTCATCGAACTGACGATGATGGAGTTACGCCAGCTTTTGATGACGCCATCGGCCGGGTAGTACGCTACGCTTGACGGTGCAATAGTCGGCCAACAAATGTACGCAGAATCCGCGCTGCAGCTGGCGTCGTTATAGGTGTAGCCCTCTTTGACGGTGAAGAAGGTTTTGATTGGCGCTTTAAAGTCAGCAGCTTTCCATTCAGTCTCTTTCTGCACCGGTACGCCTGCCGGGATGTGGTTCGGGTCCCATGTCAGCGACGGGCAGTTTTCAGCTTTCGAGTAGTTTGCATAAACGTAAGCCTGATCGTCCTGGAAGCCTGCTACGTGCGGCCAACCGTAGTTTCCGCCCGCTTCCAGAATATTCAGCTCATCGTCAGAAGAGGGGCCTTGTTCAGAGGCGTAAAGGGTATCGCCGACAAAGACCAGCCCCTGCGGGTTACGGTGGCCGTAAGTGAACAGGTGGCTTTTAATGCCGTGAATGGTTGGGTTATCTTCCGGAATGGAGCCGTCGATATTCAGACGCAGCACTTTACCGGCATAAGCGGCGTAATTTTTATTTTTCAGCTCATCCTCAGTTGGAATTCGCTGTGCATCAATAGGTTTGCAGAAATTCGCGCCCTGGTTATGCCCTTGCTCACCGATGGTGTAATAGAGTTTACCATCCGGCCCAAAGCGCAGACGCCCACCATTGTGGTCATTCCCCGCCGGGAAACCGGCCAGGATTTCTTTTTCGTTACCCAGTTTTTGGGTTTTTTCGTCATATTCCAGACGAACAATTTTGGCATGTTCTTCATTACCGTTCATATAGGTATAAGCGGTATAAACATAATTATCGCCACCCGCTTTCATAAAGTTTGGCGATAATGCCAGACCCAGCACACCTTCGTGTTGCGGGCCGGTATGGACGCCGCTCAGCGTGATAGCGACTTTTTTCTCGCCGGTTTTCGGGTCGATGCGATCGATAGAAGCGGCTTTACGTTCGGTCACCCACAAATAACCATCCGGGCCCCACACCATATCCCACGGCGCATCCAGGCCGCTGATCAGAACGTGTGCGGAAAACGGCTCATTGGCCTGAACTTCCGGATGTTTTGCCGATGATGCATGACTCGTGGTTGCGGCATAGCTGACGCCACACAGGGCAAGCGATAACGCCACTGCCTGGCTGATTCGTTTGGTTTTATTATTAAACATTGCTGGCTCCATACCATAGAAATAGCCTCAGACTTATCCGAGGCTATCGGGATGGAATAACTATTGTCTGTGCGTCACATTTTGTCAAACTGTGACAAGTTGTGTGAAAGGTTATGATTAATGTAACTGTAAGCGCAAAAAAGAATATAGAGTCAATTTCTCCTCTCAATGGATTAGGAATTTTACGAGTCAACGCCGAATATTTTCACAGGATGTCTGGATTGATTGAGGATAACTATTGTTAAGAGGCGAAAAAAAATATTGTCGATATGATATTTAAATTTTTTGACTGAGTTATAAAAATTTTTTATCCATCATTTTAAAAGCCGGGAGGGAATTATCTGAAGAAAAGTTGTCGCTATTTAATATGTATGATAGCTGATGCATTATATTAATGTTAATTGTTTTTTGATTATTTGTAAAATCAAGCGATAAAGCAAAACGCTTTACCGCATGAGATTGTTTAACGTCAAAAAACGCATGAAATTAGTGATGGGTCTGGCGGGGGAGAGAATTGGCGTTGGATTGGCCAGCGGTCAGGGCTTCGATACTCTGCTCTTGCCACAGCAATCCCTGTAGCGCAAACCACGGCATGTTATCAAGCCAGGTCAGATGCTCCTGTGTTTCAATCCCTTCAACGATCACCTGATAATGGTTGGCGCTGAAGTAGTGCAGCAGCGAGGCCATCAACTGCTGCCCGTTTTTCTTTTCACGCAGATTCCACAGCAGATTTTTATCCATTTTAATAAAACGGAAAGACTGCATCGCCAGTGCGCCAAACCCGGCATAGCCCGCGCCAAAGTCATCCAGCCAGAACGAATATTTATCGCCCAGCGCCTCGATGGCCGGATTGCGTTTGACCAGGGTACTGGAAAACTCGCTCACCTCGAAATGCAGGCAGCCGATGGTTTTTACGCAATCGGCAATAAAGTCATCGTTCAGCGTATGCAGTGTGGCCTCGTCGACATTAATCGTGACCATCACGTCATTTTGCTGAAACCACCACTGATAGCTTTTCACCAGCGCAATTTGCTCCTGCAAAATGCGCGCGCGAAGCTCATCGGACGCGTCGCTAAAAAACTGTTCTACGGTGATGGCCGCGCTTCCCGGTTCCTGCGTAAACCGGGTTAAGCACTCAACGGCAATCATTTTGCCTGCACGGTCGAACATGGGCTGAAAAACATAGCGCAGTCCGGTTGGCTCGGCGGAGGTCAGCGACATTTTCGTAGAGTGTCCTCGTGTTATTTAAAGGTCACGTCAATATTAGCTGACGCGTTGAATTTGCCCACTTTCGGCGTTGCGCTGAGCCATTTCAGGCTGGCGAGGAAATTACTTTCGACAACGCTGCCGTTCACATAGCCCAGTTCTGTTGGCGTGTTCATGCTAAGCCAGGTGTTCGGCGAGTCGGCGCGGGAAAGCAAAATCCCGAAACCGCTGTTCTGTTCCGGCAGAATCAACTGATTATCCTGCGTCGGGTAGGTGGTGCTGAAGTTCGCCATCAGCGTCTGTTTTTCGCAATCCTGCCCCTGGCCGGTCAGGTCGGCGCGAATGCTGAACGGCACCTGCTTTTCAATCTTGCCGACGACCGCATTACGCGCCGGAATAGCGCCAAAGTTTACCGTTTCGCCATTGTTGGCAGAGACGGTAATTTTTGGGCTACAGGAGATGAACCTGATATTGCCAAGCCCGGAAACATAGGCACGGAAGTTACTGTTCGGTTGGTTGTTTAAGCCGCCCACGCCATCGACCTGAAACAGTGCATAGGGGCCATTATCCGTAATAATGCCTGTTGATGGCGGCGGATTCCCCGTCGCTTTGATATAGATGGAATAGCTAATAGTGATGGTTTGCGGCAATGCCGGAGGAGTACATCGGCCTGGCCTGCCGTTACAGACTGTCCCTGGGCCAATTTTGCTGTTGGCGTTTGGCGCGGGTTTATTATCCATCCCCATATAGGTCACACCCACTTCAAGCGATTTATCGATCGACGACATCTGAGAAGAGGGGTCCCACCACAAATAGGCGTTTTCCCCTTCAGGAAAGTTATTGGTGTCGGAGCACTTGAAGGTCGATGTAAACGTCTGTGAACGCCACAACACCGTCTTCGGTGCCAGGTTGGCGGTAGAAACGTTAATCTGGTGATCGAGCGTGATCGTCTGATTCAGAGGATCTCCGCCATTGGTACGTTTACAGGTCAGCGCATAGCTGCTGGTGGAGAACAGCGCGGCGGACAAAATCAGCAAAAGAAGCCCGGCGCGCGGCGTGGGGGTAAAAATCCGCATAGTAAATATCCTTTAGTTCCGGTTACAGGTGAGAGAGACAACCTGGTAACCACCGGGTTGATCGCGGTCGACAGGAGGCAGTTCAGGTATCGCCAGGGTGCAGGACGCGCTGTCGTCGTCGCCCCATTTCACCCGCAGACGTTCACCGCTTTCGATACCGGCAACATAGGCTTCGCCGCGCGTGCCGACGACGCCAACGTTCACGCCCTGCTGGTTAAAGATATTGGCGCCAATCATTGGCGCAGAGCCGTCCGCCAGTTTGGCGTGGATCAGCAGGCTGTGGCCAAGATGCGTTTCAAACTCGACGCGGCCAATGGCACGCTGTGTCGGTACGATATCTTTGGCGGCCAGCGGAATTTCCATGCCATTACCAATATCTGAAGTACGCAGTGCGACGCGGTTGTGGCGATACGGCATTGCAGAGGTCAACACCGCATAGCCAAACCGGTCGATTGCCACCCCTGGCTGGTTTTCCAGGCGCACACCTTGCGCGCCCGGCGCTTTCACCAGCACAAAGGTATTTTGCAGTGGCTGCGACAGCGTTACGCCGCCGGAGTGCGCCACTACGCCACCAGAGACGTTGAGGGACGTCTGTTGATAGTTGTTGTTGTAGTTGTAGCCCAGCGCCACGTTACCCATGCTGCCCATGTAACCCAGGTTCGCTACGCTGGTGTCACCGCCATACTGGGAATGACCGCTCTGGACGAAGTAGTTCATGCGGTGGTCATCCAGCAGCGTGCCGCTCAGGCCCGCGCTGTAGCCATCGCCGCTCTGCTTGCTGTGCGAGGCGTTAAAGGACGCGACGGTCTGGTTATCCGGGCTAAAGATGTTAAACGGAATTGATACGCTGACGTTCACGCTGTTATCGCTGTAGCCATAGTTACTGCGGCTGCTTTGATAGAACAGGCTGTAGTTCACTGAATGGAAGCTGGTGTTGATCCCGGTCTGGATGGTGCGATCATACGACGAGGTGTTCCAGTAGTTCTGGCGGGTGAAAGTGGCATACAACGATGCCCCGGCCACGTGCTGGTTGACGGTCACCTCGACACGCTGGCGTTTGTTGTTATAACGCATCGATTCGTAATAGCGACGGCGCTGGCTCTGCGTCGCCCATGACGGAGCGCCGCTGTTATCGCCTTCCTGATCGTAATATTCCGTCTGGTAGAAACCGTTTTTCCAGTTGGAGCGTTCGGTCACCGCATCCGAGAAATCATAGAAGCCGGAGGTGGAGTAACGATAACCGGCAATTTGTAATTCGGTGCCCAGCGCGTTCAGCGATTTCGAATAGAGGAAACGTATGCTGGCGCCGCGTTTGCTGTCGCCAGAGGCCAGATCGGTGTCAGACCACGACGCATCGACGGACGCCGCGCCGTACTCGCCCATATTCTTACCGATGCCCAGCACGCCGGAGCGGTAGTTTTCCGCCACGATCATCCCGCCGTACGGGGTGATGTCCCATCCCGCGCCGTGAGAAATCGTACCCTGAATAAAGTTCGGTTCGTAATCAGTCGTACCGTCGTGATATTTCCCTGCGGTCACCTGATATTCCCAAATCCCTTCGCGCAGCATGTTCGGCACGGAAGAGTAGGGAAGCGTGAAGTTATGGCGCGTGCCATCGGCCTCAATGACCGTGACGGCCAGGTCACCGCTCAGGGTACTGGGGTGAATGTCTGTCAGCGCGAATGGCCCAGGCGGTACAACGGTGCTGTAAACCGTATAGCCGTTCTGGCGCACTTCTACGCGGGCGTTACTGTTGGCGACACCGCGCACTACCGGCGCGTAGCCCTGGCGGCTGTCCGGCAGCATTTCCGGCACGCTGGAAAGCTGCGCGCCACGGAACTGGAAGCTATCGAAAACGTTGTTATTGGTGTTGCTCTGACCAATCAGCACGCGGCTACGCCACGGTACAATGTCTGTTTCCGCCCAACTGGACACGGAGTTCCACTGCGCGTTTTGTCCGCTCTCTTTTGAGACGGTTGAGTTGTTGCGAAAACGCCATGCGCCGATGTTGATGCCGTTATTCAGCGTCAGGAAGGAGTAATCGCTATCGCGCTTTGCACCGTTGCTGGTGTAGCGGGAATGGCTGCCGCTGTAGGCGTAGTTGGAGTAGGCGGCGTTGATCCCATCGTCATACACCAGGGGAGAAATCATCCCCTGCGGGCGTGGTTCAAGCTCGGTTTGCGGCACGGAAATATCCAGCTCCTGAAGTGCCGCATTCCAGCTAACGCTGCTGCCGGGGATCCCTTTGACCAGATCGTAACACGCGCTGCTTCCTGCCGTTTCTGGCACCAGTACGCCATATTGACGGAAGCTCTCTGCATCTAAACAAAAATAGCCAGGGGAATTGGGGCCATCTTTTTTAAATTCAACGTCGCGGTGATCGACGCGAATTTTGTTCAGATAAATATCAAAGGGATAGTGACCCGGCAGGATATCATCGCTGTTGGATAAACTCTGCACAAGCGAGGCATTGTCGGCCCCGTGGATAAAAGAGGTATTGAACTGTTCTTCCGCGTTAACAAACGGCGTCGCCAACAATGGCATTGTTGATACGTAAACGGCGCAACGAATCCGCTGCGCCAGACGTCCTGGTGTTGTCCTTATCTTATGGCTGGCCATTGTGCTGGTCCCTTATTGTAGGCGGATGTCTTTAATTTCCGTGTGTCCGCCAAAATCATTAATAAAGGTAAAAGAGAGCTGATCGGCGATAGATGCGCCCGCCGGTAAGTTGATGCGCATAGAGTCCATCGGATTGACCATATCGGCATTCACTTTCCAGGTTTTGCTGGCGCCATTTTTCAGCGTCAGCGTGCCAAAAGTGATGTGGAGCGGGCCGTTATTGGTGACCACCAGCTGATTACCTTGTTTACGCCAGCTCAGCGCTTCCACTTCTTTTTGCAGGGTGGTTTTCAGCGTGGTTGGGCGATAAAAAAGTTTCACGCGAGTGCGAATGGCAATTTGCAGCACGTTCTCTTGCTTTGACGCAGGGGGAATTTCCTGAACGTTAATCCAGTACACGGTTTCACGATCAGTCGGCAGACCTGCGCCGGAGTAAATGAAACGCAAAATTGCGTCTTTATTGCCCGCAAGTTTTAAAATGGGCGGGATTGCCTGCATCGGTAAATTCTTAGGCGTGGCGGATGAATCTCCGGTATCCAGCCAGGTCTGAACCATCCATGTTTCATCCGTATCGTTATGAATGGACAGCGCGGCGGATTTTTCATTGCCGTTATAAATCACACGCGTTTGATCGACCTGGATACCCGCAGATGCATCTAATGACGCCAGCAGTAATAAGGCTGCTACTATTTTTTTCATTTACCCGTTCCAGTTATATTTAATTAGCCATCCGTGGCTAACATCCGTTATCCGTAATTATTTGTATTCGATGGTGAAGGTTGCGCTGGCGTTTGCAGAACCGGCCGTCACTTTATCCAGGAAGGATTTGTAACGTGCTTTCAGGTTGAAGGTCGCGGTACCGCTGGCATCGCCAGTGGTGGCAACGTTAACCCATGGGGAGCTGGCATCGGCATCCTGGTTAATCGGGATGATTTTTTCGTCGTTAGTCAGAATTTCGATACCAACGCCGCCTGCCTGGTCAACGGACAGCAGGTTTGGGTTACCCGCAACTGACGGGCCGTCGAAACGCAGGGAGTAATCACCCGCTTCGCATTTTTCCAGGTTGATGGTGAAGGCTTTAGAAGCGGTGACGTCGCCTTTGGTGGCAAATGCACTGGTAGGATATTTACCAATGAAGACGTTTTTATTCTGGTCGCCAGAGGTCACTGTACAGGTGGATTCGATAATTTCACCGGTAAAATTGACTTTACCATTTACTGCATAAGCATTCATTGCGGATGCGGAAATAATGAGAGCCGCAATCGGCAGCAATTTCTTATTCATTTTAACTCCATGTATTTTTTTGAAAAACGACATAAGTAGTCAGCACTGAAAGTGAATGCAGTGCAGCCAGGCATGCAACCAGCCAGTGCAGGCAAGTTGAGTGCGATGAAATTTACAGCAACACTTTGATTACAAGGATTGTTTTAATATTTTAATGGATTGTTATTGATAGGCAGAAACAGTTGATTAGAACTCGTATTTATGTCTTATCGGAAAAGCCCTGGATTATTCGTAAGTTAGGCTAAGTCATATCCTAAATGAGAATTGATTATATACCGGTGTTAATCAATTAAACCGAATGCATTGATAGATAAAAGCAATAAGAACAGGTTAGCAATTCTGATAAGATCATCCGCCATATAAATGAAAAACGCAGATCTCTTTTTTAGCAAAAAGAGGCATATAGCGTTAACTCCGGCATATGTGTTTTTAAACAATAAATTTACGACTTAACAGCTAATTCACATATTGAGTACAGATAAACGTATTCTGTATTGATCTCGCCAGGCACTATTGCAAAAACTCAGCATATTTATGGAACTCAGCCATTTGAGGTTTGAGTGATATCTGCTTATTCAGCAGTTAGCTTATTGGCATACTTGCATTAACCCTGTCAGGGCGGTTAAGCGCAGTTTCCTCTGGTCAGAGAATTATGGACGAATCATACGTGAAGCAGGGTTTGTTTGAGAGCGTGGCGATTATTCGCGAGGCCCTCAAAAAAGGATGTCTGGTTGATATTCATAGCAAAAATACCGACGTGTTTTGCAAAATACAAAAACTGGATGCGTCCGGTTTTTACGTTCCGTGGGAGGGTGATGCGCCGGAAACGGAAGAAAATCTTGAGGTCGAAATTTTTGCCGATACCTGCAAATTCGAATTTCATGCCGCAGCTTCCGCGATTCACGCCCCGGGGGGGGAAAACTGGCTCTATATTCACTATCCCGATGCCATTAATGTGACGCAACGCCGTAAGCATCCCCGTTTAACGTTTAGCGATCGTCGTGTTTACACCGCGCAGGGAAAATTTAACGATGGTCTCTATTACCAGTTTCGAATTAAAGATCTGTCGCCGGGTGGCTGCGCGCTGATTGCGGAAGATGGTGAACGCGCCCAGGCGCTAATCAGAACCACGCTGCGCAATATCGAGCTGGATTTTGGCAGCCACGGTACCCTTGTGGCGGATCTCTTTGTGTTGAGCAGCGAAAAAATGGCGGCCTCTGAGGATGATGCGGCCCCCGCCTGGCATCTCTCCTGTCAGTTCAAACGCATCAGTGAACCCATGCGGCGCAATCTCGACAGTATTGTGATCAAACTGCTGCTGGAAGAGAAGCGCTTGCATCGGTTGTAGCTGCACGCCTTCTCAGGCGGGCGGCTGTATACCTAAAAGGTATCATTCCTTCCTTTATAAGGTATTGGTTTTCAATATAAAAATAACTTATAGATTCTCCCTCTGCTAAATAAAGAACCACAGATGGGGAAGGGGAAATGCATAAAGCAGGCGATGAACTGATCAAGAGCGTGATTGATATCCGCTTCTCAGCGTTGCAGTGGCGGGTTATCGCTATCTGTTTTCTGGTGGCGCTGTTTGACGGTTTCGATACGCAGGCGGTGGCTTTTACCGGGCCTGCGATGATTGATGCCTTTGGCGTGGATGTCAAAAATCTGGCGCCGGTGCTGACGGCGGGTATTGTGGGCATGACGGTGGGCGCGATGCTGCTGGGTATGCTGGGCGACAGAGTCGGCCGACGCATCACGCTGATGGTCTGCGTGCTGATTTTCTCCGTCGCCACGCTGCTGACCGCGTGGAGCACCCATCTTGATACCATTTTCATTTTGCGCGTCATTGCCGGGTTTGGCATGGGCGGCGCGACGCCGGTGTTACTGTCGCTGGCGGCGGAATATTCCCCGCATCGCCATCGCGGGCTGGTCACGACCGGCGTGCTGCTGGCGCTTCCCGCAGGCGCCATGTCCGGCGGCCTGCTGGCGGTAGACATGTTGCCGCGTTGGGGATGGCAGAGTATTTATCTGATCGGCGGTGTCGCACCACTGTTGTTGCTGGTGGTGATTTTCTTCCTGCTTCCCGATTCGCTGGAATCCCTTTACGCTCGCCGCAGCGCGCGCTCGCTGAAAAAAGCCAACGCCATTCTCAGCCGCATCGCCGGGCGTGAAGTGGTACTGCCTGATGCCTCAACTCAGGATGCCGCCGTTCCCGCGCGACCTGTTTCTCGTCTTAGCCATCTGTTCAGCGGGTCTCTGCGCCTGACCACCATGGGCATCTGGAGCGTCTACTTCTTCAACTGGGTGGCGTGGTTTATGCTGCTATCGTGGTTGCCAACGCTGCTCAAGCAGGCCGGCCTTGCGCCCGCCGATGCGCCCTACGCCTCGGTGACGGTCAATGCCGCGTTTATTGCCTTCGCGCTACCTTTGTCGTGGTTCCTGCCGCGTATCAACACGCTTAAAATCCTCTATCTGATGTTTGCCGTCGGTATCGCGGTTGCGCTGGCATTGAGCGTGGCGATTCCTCAACAGCTTTGGCTGGCCTCATTCCTGCTTATCGCCTTTGCCGGATTTGGCGTCGGCGGACAGCAGCTGGCGTTAAATTATCTGGTGGTCGCCACCTATCCCGCCGCCGTTCGCGCCACCGCGATGGGATGGGCGATTGGCATGGGGCGCATGGGCGCGATTGTGGGATCAGCCATCGGCGGGCTTGTGCTGAGCGGCGCAGGCACGGGGGGATTCTTCCTGGTGCTGATTGTGCCGCTGGCGGTCTCTTTTGCCAGCCTGCTGCTGCTGCGTCGCCGTTATGTGCAGGCGACGAGTCCGCAGGATGAAGTCGCGGTTCACTGACCGCTCGTGGGGCGCAGCAGATTTTTGCAGCGTTCAACCAGTGGATTGGCCTCATGTTTGCGATAGCTCAGGATGATGGGCGAGGTGACACGAGGCTCCTTCACGGCGACATAGCACACGCCTTCATGGTTAATTTGCCGTGCCGATTCAGGTACCAGTGCAACGCCCATGCCAGCAGCAACCAAAGCAATAGCGGTTTGCATATCATTCGCCTGCTGGCTCGGGTTGACACGCAGATGATGTAGCTCAAAAAGGCGCAGCGTGTGATCCGCGTAGCCTGGACGCGGTTGTGCAGGATAGAGAATAAACGGCTGCTGGCTCAACTCGGCCAGACTGACCGGGTTACTGTTCAGGATATGGTTGCCCGGCAGTGCGGCAACCAGCGGTTCTTCACGGATCGTTAACTGTTCAATCTCGCTATCATGCAGATAAATTCGACCAAAGCCGACGTCAATCCGGCCCTTTTTCAGCGCCTCAATTTGCCGCAGCGTAACCATCTCCTGCATCTCAACGGCAATCTCATTTTCATCGTGCAGCCGCCGGATAAGCGAGGGTAACTCCCCGTAAAGCATGGAAGGCGCAAACCCGATAATTAAACGTGCGCGAGACGCATGGGCAATCTGCCGGGTTTGCTGTGCGATCTCTTCCAGTCGGTTAAAGAGCGGCTCGATTTGCTGATAAAGATAAACACCGGCTTCGGTCAGCGCCAGCGGGCGGGTACGGGTGATGAGTGTGACGTTTAGCTGTGATTCCAGCTGCTGGATCTGCCGGCTCAACGGCGGCTGCGCGATGTGAAGGTTTTCCGCCGCCCGCGAAAAACTCAGCGTGCGACACACTTCCTGGTAGTAGCGCAAATGGCGCAGTTCCATGCATTCTCCTGCGGTAAAAAAATGGGATAGTGTTTACGGTTTCTTAATGATGACATTCAACTCTAGTCCATTTTTCTATGAGGAAGAGAGGGAGTGGGATCGTGTCGCCAGAATGATGCTTTTGCCACGATAAATGTCAGCGTCGAGCATGATATATCGATCGTTTTTTCTGATGTTTTCTTGGGGGAAGACCCTGAGTATTTTCTGGTGATTAAGTAGTAGTGCTAATCAAATGAACGTAGAATAAAAAATAAGTAACGGTTATTTATTAGATTTACTTAATGCTTTTTGCTACGAACATGTTTAATTAAATTTAATGATATTTTCTTTTCTCTATTTTACATTACGTATCAGGATAGTTTCTTTTTTTGTATAACCAATTTAATTTAATGATGTTTTATAAAAAATATCATGTATTTATTATGAGTTTTGTTTTGTTTTTTAAATATGAGACGCCATTAACAAAATTCCTACATTGATGGTGTGGATATGAAGTGAATGTTGTGTTAGATTTTTCCTAAGTAAAATTCTTACAAGAAATTATTTTTGATTTTAGTACTGAACTATTTCTCTGAGCGAATGACGTGTAGAGAGACTAAAACTCTCAGAACAGCATTCTTTATCAATTCTACGAATCAGGTGTGGCAAAAAGTAATACGGCCTCCGAAATAATAATTAGACCTTAACCATGGAAAGCAACATGAGTGAAAAGGATGACACCTCTGAAAAAAAACGTATTTCCTCTGCTAATTGTTGCCACAGTAGTGATGCAGATCCCCCCGGCGATTGCCGCCCCTGCTCCGGCCTGGGCGTCTCGCCCGGATATTGCGCAGGCAGCGGTGGTGGATTTAAAAGAGAGCGTTCTGTTTGCGCTTAATCGCGATCCCTCCGTCAATGAGCAGGCCGCCCAGCTTGGTATAGGAGAGGGCATGGTGGATGAAGCGCGTAGCGCATGGTTCCCTCAGGTCGCGCTGTCTGGCAGTACCGGTCATAGCCGGACGACAGATTCCAGCGGTTCGATGAACAACTCTGCCCAGTGGGGAATGAGCATTACTCAGCTGGTATACGATTTCGGTCGTACCAATAGCTCGATTGATAAACAGTCATCACAACGGGATAGCTACCGTTTCCAGTTAATGAGCACCTTTACGAGCGTCGCGGAAGAAACGGCGCTTTCCTACATCGATATTCTGCGTTATCAGGCGCTGATTCGCGTGTCAGAAGAGGGCTGGAAAGCGCTTGATAACGTCCGTCAGCTGTCTGAGTACCGCGCAAATGCGGGGCTTAACTCTCGTTCCGAAGTGCTGCAAACCGAAACCCGTATGGCCGGGATGCAGGCGACGCTGGAGCAATATCGCGCCGGTCTCGAGAGCGCGACGGCTCGCTTCGGCGTGCTGACCGGGATCACCGCCAAAACCTATCGCCCTTTGCCTGAGTCATTGGCCCTCGAGCAAAAACCGCTCTCCGAAATTGAATACTCCTATATTCCGGCGGTGATGGCTGCCGAAGCCAACGAGCAGGCATCACGTTACAACGTCGAGGGTGCGAAATCCGATCACTGGCCGTCGGTCAGTGTACGCGGGGGACGCACGCGCTATGAATCCAGCAACCGTAACTACTGGGATGATCAAATCCAGGTGGTGGTCGATGCGCCGATTTATCAGGGGGGCGCGGTCTCAGCCCGCATTGCTCAGGCGCAGGAAGCGCGCAAAATGGCCTCCTCGCGCGTTGAGCAAGCCAAATTCGACGTGCTGCAAAAAGCCTCCGTTGCTGCCGCCGACTGGCGTGGTGCTCAGGGGCGCGAAGCCGCGGGAGCATTGCAGCATCGCAATGCGATTCGCACGCGTGACGTTTACAAGGATGAGTACAAATTGGGCAAACGCAGCCTCAACGATTTGCTCAGCGTCGAGCAGGATGTCTATCAGGCAGCCTACTCACAAACCCTTGCTGATTTCGATGGCTGGAGCGCAGCGGTGAATTATGCCGCCGCAACAGACAATTTATTGCCGTTAGTAGGAATTCAAAAACACGTAACCTCGACACTACCGGAACTGAAATAGCCCGCAAAAAATAAATGCGCGCCAGATTGCGAAAAATGGGATTGATTTCTCAGGGGATCCCTTATTCGCCATCTCAGGAAAAACGCAGTTCCGCAGATTACTTACAAGGAGCCTCCTGTGTCTAAAACTATCAATATCATCGCCCGTAAAACCGCCAGTAAAACTGTTCTCAACAGTGAGGGGAACCTCTCTATTTTACTGACCGAACCGAGCGTAGTGCAGATTCAGGGGGCGCCGGCAAACGTCGAGCGATATGTTCGGCAGGGAAAAGACCTGCTCATCTACATGAAAGATGGCTCGGTCATCCGTTGCAGCAACTATTTTTCGGCCTTTGGCGAAGAGGACGGTAAACAGTCTGAACTGGTGTTTATGGATGACAACCAGCAACTGACCCATATCACTTTTGCCGAAACGGGCGAAAGCCTGGGAATGGGCCAGGTTGCGCTGACGCCGCAGGCGACGCCAATTGCCAGTATTGAACCTTTTATCGAACAGAGCGCGCTGGATAACCTGCCTTGGGGCTGGATTGCAGGCGGTCTGCTGCTGGGCGGAGGCGTAGGCGCACTGCTGGCAAATGACAGCGGTGGCGGGCACAAGACAACGGTTATTGATAACACCACTCCTGTTGAGACGGCAAAGCCGTCCTTTGTCGTTTCTGACGATCAGGGCGATAAGCAGGGCGTGTTGAGCAGCAATGCGCTGACCGATGACACTACCCCAACGTTCTCCGGCACCGGGCAGCCGGGCAGCACGATTCAAATCAAAGATGCCAGCGGCAACACCGTCGCCAGCGCGATGGTCAGCAGCGATGGCACCTGGAAAGTGACATTACCGACTCAGGATGCAGGCAAGCATACCTGGAGCGTGGTACAGATCGACGGTAGCAAAACCACCGATGGCGGCAAAATCACGCTGGAAGTGGTGACGGCGAAGGCCAGTATTACCGCAGATACCGTGAGCGGCGATAACGTCGTCAACGCAACAGAAGCGGCCAGCGCCGTTATCGTCAGCGGGCAGTCGAAAGAACTGGCTGCCGGAACTTCACTTACCATCACCCTGAACGGCAAAACCTATACAACTGAAGTGGGCGCAAACGGCAGCTGGCAGGTCTCGGTGCCTGCCGCCGATATTGGCAAGCTGGCGCAGGGTACGCATCAGGTGAAGGTGACGGGTACGGACAGCACCGGCAATGTGATTACCGGTGAACAAACCCTGATGGTGGATACCCAGGCGCCAAATGCGACAATCAATAAGCTGACTGATGACAACGTTCTCAACAGCGGTGAACTGGCGACGGCGCAAAGCCTGAGTGGCACAACCGACGCCGAAGAAGGGCAGACGGTCACCGTAAACATCGGCGGCAAGAGCTGGACGACAACAGTGCAGGCTGGCGGGAAATGGCAGATTTCCATCGATGCCGATGCGCTTGCAACGCTGCCGCAGGGGGCGAACGCCATTACCGTCACGGTCAGCGACAAAGCCGGTAATGAAACCACCACCACGGGCAGCGTCACTATCAGCAGCGTAGGACCCGCGCTGACGGTTGACTCTTTGACCGCCGATAACGTCCTGAATGCGCAGGAACAATCGGAAGTGCAGATCCTGAGCGGCACCACGGACGCCGCACCGGGCAGCAAAGTGGAAGTGACCATCAATGGCACTACGGTCATCGGTGCTATCTCCAGCGACGGTAAGTGGAGCGCGCCGTTAACCCCTGCGCTGATTAGCCAGCTTGAGCAGGGCCAGCACACGGTCCAGATTACGATCACCGATGCGGCGGGTAACGTCAGCAGCGGTGAGCATACCTTTACAATGGCGGCTGAAGCGCCGGTGATCCAGATTGATGATATCAATGGTGCGCAGACGCTGAACGCCGATAGCGTCAGCCAGCCATTGACCATTTCCGGTACCACTAACCTTGCGGTGGGCACCGAATTAACCGTTACCCTGAACGGCCAGTCTTATCAGTCTACCGTTGAAAGCGCACAGGGCGGGGGCAACTGCTGGTCGGTTATCGTCCCGGTGGAAGACCTGGTGTCGCTGGACAACACCACCTACTCCGTGACCGTCGGCGGGACCAACGCGATTGGTAACGCGGTCGAAAACAGCGGCAAACTGGTGGTGGATACCCTGTCGCCGGTCGTGACGCTGAACACCGTTGCCGGCGATAACCTGCTGGGTGTGGACGATGTGGCGCAAAGCCAGTACATCACCGGCTCTGTCAGCTATGCGAAACCGGGCGATACCGTCGCGGTCTCGCTGAACGGCATTTTGCTGGGCAACGCGACCGTTAAGAGCGATCTGAGCTGGGAAATGGAAGTGACCTCCGCGCAGTTGCAGGCGCTGGGCGACACCGAAGTGAATATCACCGCCACCGTCACCAACTTCAGCGGCAACAGCGCCACAACCCACGGGGCGTTTGTGATCAGCGCTAACCTGCCGGGTCTCGGCGTGGATATCGTCTCCGGCGATGACATCATTAACGCCATCGAACTGAATCAATCACTGACCATCAGCGGAACCAGTAGCCATATTCAGGCAGGCACGACCGTACACCTGGAGATCAATGGTCAACAGTTTACCGCGCAGATTGGCCCTGGCGGGCGCTGGCAGACGGGCATCAGCAGCGAACAACTGAAAACATTGGTTGAAGGGCAGGACAGCCTGACCATCACCGTCTCCGCAGATGACGGCTACAATCAGGCAACCGGTAGCCACGGTGTGACCGTCGATCTCAACCCGGTCGCCGTCTCCATCAACCCGGCGACGGGCGATGACATGATCAATGCCGCCGAAAAAGGCACTGGGATCACCCTGGAAGGCCTGACGCAGAACGTGGAAGCGGGCCAGACCGTGGTGATCCGTATTGGCGGTGCAACCCTGACCGCCACCGTAGAGGGCGACGGTAGCTGGCATTGCGACGTGCCGGCAAACGTACTGTCGAATCTCGCGGACGGTGCGGCGGATATTCAGGTCAGCGTCACCAATACCAGTGGCAACACCGCCACCAGCGGTCGTCAGGTCACTGTCGATACACAACCTCCGGCTGTCAGCATTGACTCCCTGACCGATGACAACATTCTTAACGCGACAGAAGCGACGCACACCGCCGGACAAATCCTGAGCGGCATCACCTCGGCAGAGCCGGGGCAGACCGTTACCGTTCGCCTCAATGGTAAATCGTACTCCGCAGATGTGGCAGATAATGGCACCTGGACCCTGACCGTTCCGACGGCAGATTTAACCGCGCTGGGTCAGGGCGCGCAAAGCGTCACTGTGACCGTACAGGACCGCGCGGGCAACAGTAGCACCACATCCCAGGAGATTCTGGTCGATACGCTCGCACCGACGGTGATTATCGACACATTCACCGCCGATAACGTGATAAACCAGGGCGAGCATCAACTGGCGCAGGTGATTTCTGGATCCAGCACCGGGGGCATCGCGGGTGATAGCGTCACGGTGACCTTGTGGTACGGTACGGATGCAAATGTGCAGAAAGAAACCTTCACCACCGTACTGGATGCCGCAGGCCGCTGGAGTATCGGCGTCGCGGCTGACAAGATCCAGGCCCTTGCCGCAGGTGAGGCGAAAATTACCGCCAGCATTACCGACAAAGCCGGTAACACCGGTGAGAGTGAAAATGTCTTTACCGTGAGCCTCGCCGCGCCGGAAATTGCCATTAATAGCGGTGTGGCAAGCGACGATGTGATCAACGCCATCGAAAAAGGCCAGAACCTGGAGATGAGCGGTAGCAGCAACCAGCCGGGCCGCCAGATAACGCTGACCCTCAACGGGCGTGAATACCACACGACCGCCAACGCGCAGGGTGACTGGTCGGTCACGATCTCCCCGGCAGACCTCGCGGCGCTGGGCGAAGCGCAATACACCCTCAGCGCAAGCGTGACCGATAGCGCCGGCAACAGCGCCTCAACCAGCCATAACGTGGTAGTGGATACCGCCGCGCCGCAGGTGGTGATCACCGGGCTTGACGGCAACGACAGCGTCATCAGCCTCGATGAAGTGAACGCCGGACAAATCCTGAAGGGCTACGTGGTCAACGCGGAAGCGGGCAGCATTGTCACGGTGACGGTGGGCGGCATTAGCAAAGACGCCATCGTGAACGGCGCAGGCGAATGGGACATCGAATTAACCAAAGATGAACTCACCGCGCTGGGCGATGGTGAACTGCACTTTACGGCGGAAGTCACTAACGTCCACGGCAACCGTGGCACAGGCGAATTCCAGGCCGAAATTGACGCCACTCTTCCGGGGATCCGCATCGACACCGTGGCAGGTGACGACGTGGTTAACCTGATTGAACAGGGCGCGCCGGTAGTGATCAGCGGTACGGTAAGCGGTGCGAATACCGGGGCGGACGTTCTGGTCTCCGTGAATGGCAAGGAGTACAGCACCACGCTGCACGCGAACGGTACCTGGTCGGTGACCGTTCCGGCGACCGATGTTGCACGCTGGCCGAACGACGCGCTGAAGATTGACGCCAGTGTCGATGACCATGCCGGAAATACCGGCTCCTGGCAGCATACGATCGATGTGGATCTGGATGCCGTGGCTATCTCAATTGAAAACGTCACCGCAGATAACGTGATTAACGCCACCGAACAGGGGCAGCCGCTGGTACTGAAGGGGACGACCTCCGGTGTGGAAGCGGGCCAGACGGTGACCATTCTGTTTGCGGGTCATCAGTACACCACCACCGTCGATGAAAACGGCGGCTGGCACTACACCCTATCGCCATCTGATATGGCTTCGCTGCGCGAAGGTGACGCGACGGTGCAGGTAAGCGTCAGTAACCAGAATGGCAATCAGGCGCACAGCGCACAGGATTACGGGGTTGATCTCAGTGCACCGACGATTGTGGTCGATGCGGTCACCGGTGATAACGTGATTAACGCGGCGGAAGCCACTGCCGGGTTTACCCTACAGGGCCAGAGCAATGCGGAACCGGGCCAGAAAGGCCTGGTGAGCTGGAACGGCAAATCGTATGAAATAGAGATTCAGGCCGACGGAAGCTGGAGCGTCACGGTCGATGCGGCGGACGCGGCCCTGATGCCGCAGGGCGCGCAGCAGGTTATCGTCACCCTGGCGGATAAAGCCGGGAACAGTACGACGACCACGCAAACGCTGCTGGTGGATACGCAAGCGCCTGTTGTCACCATTGATAACGTCGGTGGCACCGACAACACACTGAACAGCACCGAACATCGCCAGTCGCAAATTATCAGCGGCAGCGTCACGGGCGCATCGGCGGGCGATATTGTCACCGTTGTCGTAGGAAGCTGGAGTATCACCACCGTGTTGGACGCCGCCGGGCGTTGGAGCGTCGGGATGCCGGCGGATATCGTCAACGCGCTGAGTGAAGACAAGCACACCATCTCCGTGACCGTCAAAGACACCGCCGGAAACACCGGCAAGGGCAGCCATGATTTTGACGTTGCCCTGACCGCGCCGGACATTGCTATCAATGCGGTGGACAACAACGGCGTCATTAACGCACAGATGCGCGGCGAAGGCATCACGCTCACCGGCACAAGCAACCAGTATGGCGTTGACATCACCCTGACGCTGAACGGCAAAAATTATACCGCCACGACGGACGCGACGACCGGTGAGTGGAGTGTGGATCTGTCACCTGCCGATCTGGCACTGCTGGGCGAAGCGGGTTATACGCTGGTCGCCAGCGTGACCGATGCGGCGGGCAACACGGCCAGCACCAACCAGACTATCCTGGTGGATACGGCGTCGCCGGTGCTTATTATCGACGGCCTGCAAAACAATGATGATGTGATCAACATTGATGAACTCGCCGCAGGGCAGAAGCTGACAGGCTCTACCCTGAACGTTGAAGCCGGAAAAAAGGTGACCATCACCATCGGCGGCCAGGATTATGACGCGCAGGTTGGGGCTAACGGTACCTGGGAACTGGAGCTCCCGCAGGCGATGCTGGAGGCGCTAGGCGATGGACGCCTGACGGCGACAGCTTCCGTCACCAACGAACATGGCAACAGTACGCAAAGCCAGTATCAGTTCACGATTGATATCGACAAACCGGGCATTCGTATCGATACCGTGTCGGGCGATGACGTTATCAATATCCTCGAACACCAGCAGGATTTACTGATCAGCGGTACGTCGCAGGGCGCGGAAGCGGGCGCGGATGTGATTGTGACGGTCAATGGCGTTCAGCACACCACCACACTGCATGCCGACGGTAGCTGGTCTGTTACCGTTGACGCACAGGAAGTGGCTGGTTGGATCGGTAGCGAAGTCGTGATTGGCGCAAGCGTTGCCGATGTTAACGGCAACCAGAGCATTGAAATTGGTCATACGGTTGAACTGGATCTCAGTGCTGCGGCGATCACTATCGATCCGATCACCTCGGATGACGTTCTCAATTTGACCGAGCGCGGCGAGCCGTTGTCACTGGGCGGTGCGGTGGCGGGCATTGAAGACGGCCAGCATGTGACGGTCACCTTCGCGGGCCATCGCTACGAAGTTGAAGTGGTTGGCGGTCGCTGGGCGCTTGAGGTTGCCGCAGTGGATATGGGCAGCCTGAAAGAGGGCGATGCCAGCATCAGCGTCAGCACCAGCAATATCAACGGCAACAGCGCATCAGCGGAACGCCAGTTTGCGGTCGACTCCACGCCGCCGACCATCAGCATCAACACGGTCGAAGCGGATAACCAGGTCAACGCGCTGGAAGCAGGTGCCGGTTTTGACATTAGCGGTACAACCAACGCCGAAGCGGGCCAGCAGATTGTTGTTAAATGGCTGAATGAAACCTATAGCGCCGACGTCAATGCCGATGGCACCTGGCGCGTACACATCGATGCCGTTCAGGACGTCACGACGCTGGCGCAGGGGCTGCAAACCGTTGAGGTTAGCGTAGAAGATAAAGCGGGCAACAGCACCAGCCAGACGCACAGCGTGAATATTGACACGCTGGTGCCGGAACTGACGCTGACGCCGGTGACCGGCGACAACAAACTCAACGCCACTGAACTGAAACAGGCACAGATCCTTTCGGGCACCTGTCTGAACGCGGAGCCGGGCGCGGTCGTCACCGTGACCTTCAATAACAAAAGCTACACCACGGTGCTGGACAACAACGGCAACTGGCAGTTGGGCGTTCCGCCAGCAGGCGATTTGATCGCCGGTGATTACCCGCTGGTGGTCACGGTTACCGACAGCGCGGGCAACATCGACACGCTGACCAGCATTGTGGAAGTGGTGCTGGATTTGCCATTAATCGCCATTAATCAGGTCGCGGTTGACGACGTGGTGAACGATGCGGAGAAAGCCGCCGATATCACCATTACGGGCAGCAGCGATCAGCCGGGGCGCGATATTCTCGTTACCCTGAACGGGCGTGATTACACCGTTCTGGCCGATGCCAGTGGCAACTGGCAGGTCACCGTTTCCCCGGCGGATTTAGCCGCGCTGGGCGAAGCGAACTATACGATCACCGCCAGCGTCACCGACGAAGCGGGCAACCATCAGAGCACCAGCCGTCCGATCACCGTGGATACCGCTTCACCGCAGGTCACCATTACGCCGCTGGCGGGTGACGATGTGATTAACGTCGAGGAAAGTAAGCAGGATCAATCTATTAGCGGTACGGCGAAAAATGCCGAAGTGGGCAGTAAAGTCGTGGTAACGCTGGGCGGGGAAACCTTCGAGACGACGGTTAAAGACGGCGGCGTCTGGACGGTGACTATCCCAAAAGATACCTTCAGCGCCTTTGGCGACGGCCCGTTAACGGCGACCGCGACGGTTACTAACGGTCGTGGCAACAGCGGCAGCGCAGACTATGAATTGAGCGTGGATACCGGTGTACCGGGGCTGCGTATCGATACGGTGGCGGGTGATGACGTTATTAACATCCTGGAAGCCCAGGGCGATGTCACCATCAGCGGCACCAGCACGGGCGTGGCGAAAGGGCATGATGTCACGATAACCATTACCGAAATGCGTGACGGCGTGGCGGAAACCACTACCTATACCACGCAGGTCAATGCCGATGGTCGTTGGTCAGTGATCGTGCCGGAGTCAGATGTCAGCCGCTGGCAAAACGGTGAACTGAGCATTGTCGCCAGCGCAGAAAACGTGTCAGGTAACGCAGGCAGCAGTTTCGGCCATCTGGCGCAGGTTGATTTGAACGCGGTGGCGGTGAGTATCGATCCTGTCACAACGGATAACGTGATTAACGCTGAAGAAAGCGCAAACGGGATTACGTTGACCGGCAGCACTTCCGGTATCGAAGTCGGACAGAGCGTGATGGTCACTTTTGCCGGGCATCAGTATCAGGCCCGGGTGGAAGATGACGGAAGCTGGCACGTCGATATTTCGACGGAGGATTTAGCGTCGCTGCGCGACGGTTCCGCCAGCGTACAGGTCAGCGTCAGCAGCGTGAACGGTAATCAGGCTGATGCGGGCCGCCAGTATGAGGTTGATGTCACCGCACCTGCATTAAGCGTCTCTGCCGTGGCGGGGGATAACGTCATTAACCTGGCCGAAGCGGAAGGCGGCTTTGTGGTCAGCGGCTTTAGTGACGCAGAACAGGGACAAACGGTACAGGTTGAATGGAACGGCCAGTGGATTAGCGGCACGGTGGCTGAAAATGGCGCATGGAGCATTACGCTGCCAGCGGCGCAAAGCGCGTTGCCACAAGGGCCGTTAGAGCTGACGCTTAAAGTCAGCGATCTGGCAGGCAATGAAACCACGATCACGACCGACGTCAATGTGGATACGCTGCCGCCGGTGATTACCGTAGAAAATATTACCAGTGACAATATCCTGAACGCCTCCGAACACGGTCAGGCGCAAATCATTAGCGGTACGTGCAGCGACGCGGAAGCCGGGGCGATTATTACCGTCTCTATCGGCGGGAAAAACTACACCACCGCACTGAACAGCGAAGGAAAGTGGAGCATTGGCTTACCGGCCTCTGCGGTTTCCGCACTGAGCGAAGGAAGCAACCCGCTGGTGGTGACGGTTTCGGACAAGGCGGGTAACGAAGGCCGTCTGGAAAGCGCCGTCACGGTGAACACCGCACTGCCGGACATTACTATTAATACGGTGACCAGCGATGACATCATCAACCTGAATGAAAAAGGTCAGGATCTGGCGATCACCGGGACCAGCAACCAGCCGAACCAGACCATTACCGTTACGCTGAACGGCGTGCTGTACACGACGGTCGCGAACGCCGATGGCGACTGGTCTGTCACCGTGCCGCCGTCAGCGTTGTCGGGCCTGGGTGAAGCCAGTTACACCACGACCGCCAGCGTGACCGACACCATTGGCAACCATAACACCGCCAACCACGATGTGCTGGTGGATACCACGTTGCCGTTGCTGACCATCAACACCATCGCAGGCGATAACGTCATCAACGATGACGAAATCAAAACCGAGCAGACCATCAGCGGTCGCGTGGTGAACGCGGAAGCCGGGCAAAAAGTCTATATCGATATCGGGCTCAGTGATCCGCTCGAAGCCCTGGTGCTGGCGGATGGCACCTGGTCGGTGAACGTTAGCGCGGATGTGTTACAGGGCATCGGCTATGGCGACCTGACGGTGAACGCCTGGGTTGAGAACCAGAACGGTAACCGGGGCGACGCCAGCCGTGAGATCCTGATCGATGCCTCCTACCCGTCGATTCGTGTCGATACGGTAGCGGGCGATGACGTCATCAACGCCATCGAACTGGGCAATTCCCTGGTGCTTTCCGGCACATCAACCGGGCTGGATAATCTCAAAGGACTGACGATCACCATCAAAGGTGTGAGCTACGATGCCGCGCTGGATACCAATGGTAACTGGCAGCTTCTCTTCTCGCCGCAGACGATGCAAACCTGGCCGGAAGGCTCTTTGGTGATTGCCGTTAGCGGCACCAACGCCTCGGGCAACGTGCAAAACATTGCGCACACGGTTGAGGTTGATACGCAAGCCGTCGCGGTGTCGGTGAATACCCTGTTTGGCGACGATCGCCTGAACGCGGCGGAACAAGGCGCTGAACAAACGCTGACCGGCGAGACGCGCGGCGTTGAAAACGGTCGCCAAGTCATCATCACCCTGAACGGTAAACAGTACACGACGACCGTGAATAACGGGGCCTGGAGCCTGACGCTGAGTGACACTGACCTGGGCGCGCTGCGCGACGGCCAGACCACGGTGCAGGTTTCTGTTTCTAACGCACACGGCAATACCGCCAGTGCGGAGCGCCAGTTCGTGGTGGATAGCGAATCCCCGATGCTGACCCTCAACACGGTCGCGGGCGACAACATTATCAACGGCGCGGAAGCCAGTGCGGGTGTCACCCTCAGCGGCACAACAAATGCGGAAATTGGCCAGACGGTCACCGTATTCGTTGGCAACCAGACGCTGGGAACGGCGCTGGTACTTGCGGGCGGAGTCTGGAGCCTGGTCGTTGACGCCAGCACGCTGAATGCGCTGGGGCAGGGCTCACACGATCTGACCGTCGCGGTGACGGATAAAGCCGGGAACAGCACTTCGCTGGAACACGGTGTTCTCATCGACACCGTCGCACCAGGCATCACTATCGATAGTCTCACCGCCGATAACGTCCTAAACGCGACCGAAGCAGGTCAGGCGCAGGTGATCAGCGGCAGCAGCACGGGCGCTGTCGCCGGAGACAAAGTGGTTGTGACGCTGGGCGATCACACCTATTCGACCATCGTTGATGGCAGCGGACGCTGGAGCGTTGGGGTGAAAGCCAGCGATCTGGCGGCGCTCGATGACGGCGAACAGACTATTCAGGTGGCGATCACGGATGCGGCAGGTAACGTCGGGACGGAGTCCTTCCCGTTTGCCATCGACACGGCAGCACCGGTTCTAACCATCGCAGAGATCGCCGGAAACGATCTCCTGAGCAGCGAGGAGCGCGGTACAGATCTCACCGTGTCCGGTACGTCAGATATTCTGACCGCAGGCGTACAGGTGACCGTTCGTCTGAACGGCAAAACTTACTACGGCGTAACGGAAGCTAACGGTAACTGGTCGGCGATAGTGCCGAAAGAGGATCTTCCGGCGCTGGTGGACAACCATCAGTACGACGTCAGCGTGAGCGCGACGGATGCCGCCGGGAATACCGGAAGCGCCAGCCGTCCGCTGGATATTCAGGTCAGCCTGCCACGCATCACCATTGATGTGATTGCAGATGATGATGTGGTGAATAACACGGAAGCGCAGGAAGGTATCACCCTGACCGGCTCTACCGATGTTGCCGTGACCAACGTGACGGTGGCGATCGGCGGAAAAACCTATACCGCTGTACTGGGGGCAGACAACAAGAGCTGGTCTCTGGATCTGGATCCCGAAACGATCGCTGGTCTGGGAGACGGTTCGCTGTCGGTTAGCGTGACGGCGACGGATGCCAATAACAACCAGGGCGCGGCTGAACGTGAAATGACCATCGACGCCAGCCTGCCGGGTATCCGTTTCGATACGATAGCGGGCGACGATATCATTAACCTCGCCGAACTGAACCAGTCTCTGTGGGTAAGCGGAACCAGTGAGCATATCGCGAAAGGAACACCGTTCACCCTGACGTTGACCACTATCGATGGCGTGATTTTCTCGTCTGATAACGTGCTTATTGGCAACGATGGGCGCTGGATGATTGAGATACCGGCAGATAAAGTCGTCCAGTTGCGCGACGGCTCTGCAACACTGACCGCCAGCGGTGAAAACCTCTCCGGTAACGCGATTTCTGTCAGTCATGATGTGGATGTAGTGACTGCCGGGCCGGCTATCGCGATTGATGCATTGAGCAGCGATAACATCGTTAACGCCAGCGAAGCGGGAACCAGCATGGTGCTTACCGGCACCAGTGCAGATACTGCCGCAGGTAACCCGGTGGTGGTGTATGTCGGTGGACAGCGACTGGATACCACCATTAAAGGGGATGGCACCTGGGAAGTGACGGTCACTAACGCGATGTTTGCCGCCATTAAAGACGGCAGCGTGGCTGTCGAAGCCAGCGTGACGAACTCGCAGGGAAATAGCGCCAGTGCCAGCGGGACTTTCGTTCTCGACACTACGCCGCCGACGCTTTCGGTGAACCCGTTGACCGCCGATAACGTGATCAACGCCAGCGAAGCGAAAGCGGAGCAGGTCCTCAGTGGTTACACCAACGCGGGTGAAGGGCGAATCGTCACCGTGAATGTCGGTAGCACCAGTGTAGAGGCCGAGGTCAGAGCCGATGGCACCTGGGAAGTGAACATCCCGTCAAGTGCCTTCAGCAGCAATGGTACCGTGCAGTTTGATGTGAGCGTCAGCGATGTGGCCGGCAACCCAACGCAGATTCAGCACACCGTTGATGTAGACACCGTTATCCCACAGGTAACAGTGAACCCATTGACCGGCGATAACATCATCAACGCCACCGAAAAGGGCCAGGCACTGGTGATTGACGGCGGCAGCACAGACAGCGCAACGGGCGACACGGTTATCGTGACCGTGAATAATGTGGAATATCACACCGTCGTCGACAGCAACGGAGAATGGCGCGTTGGCATTCCGGCCAGCGAAATGGCCAAGCTTAGCGAAGGCGACAACAACTTCACGGTCGTGATTGCCGACCGGGCAGGGAACGAACAGACAGTCACCCATGACTTCACCGTCAACACCGGCAAGCCGCAACTGGACATCGATACTCTGGCCGAAGATGGCGTACTCAACGCGACCGAAAAAGGCCAGCCGCTGACCATTAGCGGAACCAGCGATCTGCCCGCTGACACCGACGTGCTGGTGACGCTGGCGGGGCTGAGCTACACCGCGAAGACCGATGCCACCGGTAAATGGAGCATTGAGGTGAGCACCGCCGACCTGGCAACGCTTGGCGAAGCAAATTACACCGTAAGCGCCAGCGCTGTGGCAGGCGATGGTAACAACGTGACCACTACGGAACCGTTGCTGGTCGATACCAAAGCGCCGGTGGTGACGGTTTCTATCATCGCCGCCGACGACACCATCAACAGCACTGAAGCACAGGGCTCGGTCCTAATCGGCGGCAGCGTCACGGGCGCCGTATCGGGCGATCGCGTCGTTGTTACCCTCAGTGGCATGGACGCGAAAACCACAACGGTGGATGCCGCGGGTAACTGGAGCATCTCCCTGACGCCAGCAGAGCTGGCGACGCTGGGCGACGGGCCGTTGACGGCGGACGTGGCTATCACCAATGGTCACGGCAACGTGGGCTCCGGCAGCCGTGATTTCACTCTCGACACGGGTGTACCAGGGATCCGTATTGATGCTCTGACCGGCGATAACGTGCTGAACATCGCGGAACTGGCGCTGGATGTGTGGGTCACCGGGATGACTTACGGCGTTGAGCCGGGCGCGACGGTGACCGTCACTATCGGCAACGAGTCCTGGAACGCGTCCGTTAATCCGGATGGCAGTTGGGCATTCAGCGTTCTACCGAGTGTGGCTGGCGGCTGGACTGGTGAAATTACCGTCGCGGCGTCCGTTGAGAACAGTGTAGGTAATATCGCCGCTATCAGCCAGGATGTGCAGATTGACAACGCTCCGGTATCGGTCGCGATGGGAATTATCACCCACGATAACGTACTTAACGCCGCAGAAAAAGCGGGCGACGTGGTGCTGAATGGCACAACCAGTGGCATCGAAGACGGGCAAATTGTCACCCTCACTCTGGGGAATAAACAGTACACCGCCACGGTGAATAACAATACGTGGAGCACGACCGTTCCTGCCGGTTCTCTCGCTGCGCTGCGCGACGGCGAAGTGACCGTGCAGTTGAGCGTGACGTCGGCCAACGGTAACCACGTCACCAACAGCCACACCTTCGACGTTGACACGCACGCACCGGTGCTGGCGATCGACCCGGTTACGGCTGACAACATTCTGAACAGTACCGAGCTTAGTCAGACGCTGACCTTAACCGGCACCAGCGATGCTATCGGGCAGACGCTCTCTCTGACGCTGAACGGCAAAACGCACGACGCCGTCGTGGGGAGTGATGGTCGCTGGTCATTGAATGTGAACGCAGCGGATCTGGTCGGCCTGAACGATGGGCTAAACGACATCAAACTGGTCATTACAGATGCGGCGAACAACCGCACCGAAACGACTCATTCCGTGCTGGTCGATACGGTTGCGCCAACGCCAACCATCAACATGGTGGCGGGTGATGACAAGATCAACATCACTGAACTGGGCCAGGCGCTGGTCATCAGCGGCGGCTCCACGAACGGCACGACGGGCGATAAAGTGAGTGTGGTGCTGAACGGTAAAACGTACACCACGCAACTGGATGTGAACGGTAAGTGGAGCGTTGGCGTTCCGGCGGCGGATATGGCCGTGCTGGAAAGTATCGATTATGACATTAAGGTGACGGTGACCGATAGCGCGGGCAATAGCCAGTCGCTGGAACACACCATTAACGTTGATACCGGTATTCCGACACTACGCTTTGATACGCTGTCCACCGACGGCGTGCTTAACGCCATTGAACAGATGCAGCCTCTGGCGGTATCGGGAACCAGTTCACTGGCGGAAGGCACTGTGGTGACCGTTACGCTCAACGGCATGAACTATCTGGCGGCTGTCGGCGCGGATGGCGCGTGGTCGGTCTCTGTTCCGGCGGATGCGCTGGCGAAACTGGGTGAGGCGGATTATACGCTGACCGCCAGTGCCGCGGGCAGCACCGGAAACAGCGTGACGGATACAACGTCGCTGCTGGTGGATACCCGCGCACCGACGATTACCATTCTGCCGGTGTCCGACGATGACATTATCGGCATGACCGAAACCAACGGTGTCGTGACGATCAACGGTACGGTGAGCGGCGCGGCAGAAAATGATGTGGTGACGGTGATTATCGCCGGGCAGTCGCATACCACAAACGTGAAGAGTGACGGCACCTGGACGGTTGCGTTAGGTGAAGGCGAATTGTCTGCACTGGGCAGCGGGCCGCTGACCATTACTGCGAGCGTCACCAATGGACATGGCAATATCGGCTCCGGTCAGCACGGTATCACGCTTGATAGCACCGAACCGGGCATTCGTATCGATAGCGTCACCGCAGATAACACCCTGAACCTTGCCGAGCGAGCATCCGACCTGGTGATCAGCGGGACAACGACCGATGTCGCCACGGGCAGCATTGTGACGGTCAGCGTTAACGGTACAGCCGTGGGTACGGCGGCAACGCGGGCTGATGGTTCGTGGTTGCTGCAATTGACACCAGACCAGATGGAAAACTGGAACGGGGCATCGATCACCGTGAACGCCAGCGTGGCGAACGTGAGCGGTAATGATGCCGCGATTAACGAGTCCGTGGCGCTGGATCTGCGTGAAACCTCCGTTTCTATCAATCCGGTGACGGCAGATAACGTGGTGAACAGTGCGGAAAAATCAGGCGAAATCGTCCTGACGGGCGACACCACTAACATCGACAACGGGCGTACCGTGACGGTGACCGTGAACGGCAAGCAATTCACCGGCACGGTGCAGGATAACGCCTGGAGCGTCACGCTGGATGCGGGGGCGCTGAACGGGCTTCGCGACGGTGATGCCGTCGTGCAGGTGAGTGTTTCTAACGCCAGCGGCAACAGTACCAGCAACAGCCTGAACTTTGTTATTGATACCACCGCGCCAACAATCTTCATCGATGCGGTCACCGCAGATAACGTGCTGAACGGTGCGGAAGCGAGCGGTGAAGTGGCGGTATCGGGCACCACCACGGCGGAAGTGGGCCAGACGGTCACGGTGAACATTGGTGGTGTTGAACAAACCGCTCTGGTGACGGCTGGCGGCATCTGGACAGCGCTCTTTGCGGCCGATGCACTCAGTAATCTGCCGCAGGGTTTAACCACGATTAACGTCAGCGTGAGCGATAAGGCGGGTAACCCTGCGTCCGGCAACCACACCTTCCTGGTGGATACCCAGGCACCGACAGTCGCGGTAAACGATCTGACCGCCGATAACATCATCAACGCGGCGGAAAAAGGCCAGGCGCTGGTGATCAGCGGTACGACCGTTGATGCGAAAGTGGGCGATACGGTGGTGGTTGAGTTTAATGGCAAACCGTACACCACGCAGGTGGATGCCAGCGGCACATGGCGCATTGGTGTCACCGCAGAGGATATGGCGACCCTTCCGAACGGCAGCGGCGAATTGAAGGTCACCATCACCGACAGCGCCGGGAACAGCACGTCTATCACGAAAGACTATCAGGTCGATCTGGGTGTGCCGACGCTGACCTTTGAGGATATTGCCGACGACAATGTGCTTAACGCCATCGAGCGTGGAACCGATCTGGTTATCAGCGGTAAGAGCAGTGGTCTGGCAGACGGCGCAATGGTGACCGTCACGCTGGGTGGGCGCGAATATACCGCGCAAACCGATAACAGCGGCAACTGGTCGCTGTCGGTTGCGCCGTCCGATCTGGCCTTGCTGGGTGACGCGGGCTATACGGTTAGCGCCAGCGCCAGCAGTGCCAACGGTAACCCGGTTTCCGGCAGCACACAGTTGCAGGTCGATACTCGCCTGCCGGTGGTGCATATCGATCTGGTCGCGGGCGATGATGTGATTAACGTTAGCGAAGCGGGCCAAAATCTGACGGTTTCCGGTTCGGTAAGCGGCGCTGCGGTGGGCGATAGCGTGCAGGTGATTATTGCAGGCAAAACGCACAACACCACCGTTGAGGCGAATGGCCTCTGGTCGGTCACCGTTGATAGCACCGACGTTGCCGGCTTTGGTGACGGTCCGCTGACTATCGACGCCAGCGTCCAGAATGCGCACGGTAATACCGGTTCGGATAGCCGTGATATCGCGGTCAATACCGGTACGCCGGGGATCCGTTTTGATACGGTTGCCGGTGATGATGTCATTAACAGCATTGAGCAGGGCCATGCTCTGGCGGTGTCGGGAACCAGTAGCGGGCTGGCAGAAAATGCCATCGTTACCCTGTCCGACGGTCAGGGTGGAAGCTGGACCGGAAGCGTCAACGCTGACGGTAGCTGGACCGTCTCTGTGCCACAAAATGTGGTCGCAGGCTGGAGTGCGGGCACGGTGCAACTGAGCGCCACAGCGAAGAATACCGCCGGGACGTCAACCGCAATGGATCACCAGGTCACGGTAGATACCGCGCCGGTGGCGATCACCATTAATGCCTTCACCGCTGATAACGTGCTGAACGCGATTGAGCGCGGTGAAGCGCTGACGGTGAGCGGCTCAACCCGCAACGTGGAAAGCGGGCAGACCGTCACCGTGATGCTGGCGGGCAAAGCCTGGACCGCACAGGTGCAGGATGATGGAAGCTGGCAGTTTACCGTGCCGACAGGCTCGCTGAACACACTGCGCGATGGCACGGCAAACGCCACCGCCAGCGTTACCAATCAGCATGGCAATAGTGCCAGCACCGAGTGGGCGTTTAGCGTCGATGCTTCGGCACCTACGCTGACTATCGCGGCGGTGACGGCGGATAACGTCCTGAATAAAGCCGAAGTCGAAGGCGCGGTCACTCTCAGCGGCACCACCAGCGCGGAAGCAGGGCAGAGCGTCACCGTGCTTATCAACGGCCAGTCCTATGGTGGCCCGGCAACGGTGGACAGCGATGGAAACTGGAGCCTGACGCTCGCCAGCGACGCGCTCGCAGGGCTGCCGCAGGGCAGTGCCAGCGTGACCGTTAGCGTGACGGATAAAGCCGGTAACAGCAGCACCGCGACGCATCAACTGACCGTTGATACCGTTGCGCCGACGGTGACTATCGACATGATTTCCGGTGATGACATCATCAACGCCGCAGAGCAGAACCAGGCGCTGGTCGTGACCGGAAGTAGCGTCGGCGGTACCACGGGCGATAGCGTGAGCGTGGAAGTGGGCGGTAAGCAGTACACCACCCAACTGGATGCGCAGGGGCGCTGGAGCGTGGGCATTCCGGCTGCCGATATGCAGGTGCTGGGTGCGGGTCAGCAGAGCGTAAACGTTTCGGTAACCGATAGCGCGGGTAACACCGGCACCGGGTCTCGCCCGGTCGTGGTGGACAATGGTCAGCCGTGGCTCAGCTTTGAAGCGATTGCCGTTGATAACGTACTGAACGCCGTTGAACAGGGCGTTAACCTGACTATTAACGGTACCAGCGATGGTCTGGCGGCGGAAACGTGGGTGACGGTCACGCTGAACAGCAAAGAGTACCGTACGCAAATTGATGCCAGCGGTAACTGGTCGCTGGAGGTGACGCCTGCGGATCTGGCGCAGATTGGCGATGGCACGTACACCGTAACGGCAAACGCCAGCAGCGACGCGGGTAACCCGGCGTCCGGCTCCGCGCAACTGGTTGTGGATACCCGCGCGCCAACCGTTACCATCAACGCCATCACCGACGATAACATTCTTAACAAGGATGAATCTGCGCTTGAAGTGGTGGTGAGCGGCAAGGTCTCCGGCGCGGCAGAAAACGACATTGTGTACGTTCTGCTCGCAGGGAAAACCTATGAAGCGACCGTTGACGCCAGCCTGAACTGGCAAGCGACAATCCCGGCGAACGAACTCTCCGCGATTGGCGATGGCGCACTGACGATCACCGCCAGTGTTACCAACGGCCACGGCAACCTCGGCACAGCCCAGCATGACTTTATGGTGGACTACAACGAACCGGGTATCCGTTTCGATATCGTGGCGGGCGACGATGTCATTAACCTCAGCGAACATAACCAGTCGCTGGTGGTGAAAGGCAGCAGTGAGGATCTGCCGGTTGGCGCGAAAGTCACGCTGGTTATCGGCGCGAAAAGCTACAGCGGCGTGGTCGCCGCAGACGGTAGCTGGTCGGTCGGCATTGATGCTGCCGACTTGAAGCAGTGGAACGAAGGCAAACTGGAGATGACCGTTAGCGCCAGCAGCGCAGCGGGAAATAAGGTTGAGATTAGCCATGAAGTCACCGTTGATCTCGCGCCTGTCTCTGTCTCGGTGAATGACGTGACAGACGATAACGTGCTTAATGCGCTGGAGATGAAGCAGGATCTGACCCTGAGCGGCACCACCACCGGCGTTGAAGCGGGGCAGGAAGTGACTGTCACCTTTGGCGGCAATGTGTACACCACGACCGTCGGTGCGGATGGCTCCTGGAGTCAGGTTATCCCAACGGCGGCACTGGCGGCCCTGCGTGACGGTTCGGCGCAGTTCACGGTTGAGGTCACCAACAAAGTCGGTAACCCGGCGAGCACAAGCCATGAATATCAGGTGGACACCACGCCGCCGCACATCACGCTGAACCCGATCACGGCGGATAACGTGATTAACATTGCGGAAGCTGAAGCGGGTGTGGCAGTCACGGGCACAACTAACGCTCCGGTAGGGACAACGGTGACCCTGACGCTGAACGGTGTGGATTACCTCGGTAGCGTACTGGCTGACGGCACCTGGCAGGTTGACCTGTCGCCAGACGCGCTGGCAACGCTGGCCTCCGGGCAATATACCTGCACGGTCACGATTGCTGATGCCGCAGGTAACCCGGCAACCATCAGCCAGACGGTCTCGGTTGATACCCTGGCGCCAGGCGTCAGTTTCGATATCACGGCGGGCGACGACATCATTAACCTGGCAGAGCATGGTCAGGCACTGGTGGTCAGCGGTACCACAACGGGCACCGTGGCGGGCAACACCGTCACCGTCACCGTGGGCGATTACACCGTCAGTACGGTCGTGGATGCTAACGGCAAATGGAGCATTGGTGTTCCGGCAGAGAGGGTTTCTGCGCTCAACAACGGCACGGTCGATATCAGTGCGACTGTCACCGACAGCGCGGGCAATGCCACCACGCAGGGCAAAGTGGTCACGGTCAATACCTCGAACATCCTGTTGACGCTGGATACGCCTGCGGTCGATGGCGTGCTGAACGCCAGCGAGCAGGGCAAAGCGCTGACGCTGACCGGGTCGAGCAGTGGTCTGCCGGAAGGCAGCGAAGTGACGATCACCCTGAACGGCCAGAACTACACGGCGACGGTGACGGGCGATCGCTGGACGACGACGATCCCGAAAGCCGATTTAGCCTTGTTGTCAGATGGCCAGCGTTACACCATTTCGGTGAGTGCTCAGGACAGTGCGGGCAACATCGGGCAGGTGGGGCAATCACTGCTGGTGGATACCACACCGCCAGAAATCATTATTTCGCCGGTTTCCGGTGACGGAATGCTCAACGCAACCGAGCATGGGCTGGCGCTGGTGATCAGCGGCACAACCACGGCAGAAGTCGGGCGTACCCTGACGCTGACCGTTAACGGTAAGAGCTATACCGCGACGGTTAACGCCGACGGTAGCTGGCAGACAACCGTGCCGAAAGCCGATGTCGCCCTGATGGGTAACGGCACGATTCAGGTGGATGCGATGGTCAGCGATGCCTCCGGCAACCTCGGCAGCAGCAGCGAAACCTTTGTCGTGGATACCGTCGCGCCAGTGGTAACGATTAACGTCGTCGCCGGGGATGACCTGGTGAACTCGCCAGAGCAACTGGTGGCGCAGACTGTGAGCGGCAAAGCGGAGGGCGCTGCCGGGCAAACCATCACCGTAGAACTCGCTGGACGTACCTATACGGCGAAAGTGGCGGCGGATGAAAGCTGGGAAGTGACCGTACCGGCGCTCGATTTCGTCGGCCTGGTGGATGGCAAATACACCATTACCGCGACCGTGAAAGATGCGGCGGGCAACACCGGTAGCGGCACGCACGAGGTGACGCTGAGCGGTGAAAAACCGACTATCGCCATCAACACGGTTTCGCAGGATGACGTGATCAACGCCGCTGAACGCGGTCAGAGTCTGACCATTTCCGGTACCACCACGGCACCGCAAGGGCAGAAAGTGTTGGTGACGTTGAATAACGTCACCTATGAAACCACCGTGCAGGTGGGCGGGATCTGGTCGGTGCTGGTGGGGGCGGTTGCGCTGATGGCACTGACCGACGGCAACGCTTATGAGATCAAAGCCAGCGTCACTAACACCATTGGCAACAGCGGTGAAAGCGTTCACGGCATCAGCGTTGATCTCACGCCGCCGCAGATGGATATCTCAATTGATAGCCTGAGCAGTGACAGCGGGTTAGTCGGCAACGACTTTATTACCAACGTTGGCAATGTGGTGCTGAACGGTAAACTTGGCGCGGCACTGGGCCTGGGTGATAAAGCGCAAATCAGCCTTGATGGTGGCGTAAGCTGGATTGACCTGGTCGTCAACGGCACCCAGTGGAGCTACGCCGATGGCCGCACGCTTGCCGATGGTACGCACAACTATCAGGTGCGGGTCGTTGATCAGGCGGGCAACGTCGGCGCAACCGACAGCCAGAACGTGGTACTTGACCGCGTGGCACCGGATGCCAGCCAGAGCATCATTATCGACCGCATCTCCAGCGATACGGGGATTGCTGACAATGACTTTATTACGCACAGCCAGACCTACTCGCTGGAAGGACGACTGGGCGCAGGGCTGAATGCGGGCGAGCATCTGCAAATTCGCATTAACGGCGGTGCGTGGATGGAGCTGGAAGTGAACGGCACCGACTGGATCTACGCCAACGGCACGCCGCTGGCTGACGGAACCTACGCTTATCAGTTACGCGTCATTGACGATGCGGGCAACGTCGGTCAGACCGCCAGCAAAACCGTCACGGTAGACACGGTACGCCCGGATATGGCTAACCTGGTCACCATTACGCATATCTCGGAAGACAGTGGCCTGAGCGACAGCGACTTTATCACTAACGATAAAACGCTGACGATCCACGGTTCGCTGGTGAGTACGCTCCAGCCGGGTGAATACGTACAGATCAGCATGGACGGCGGCGTGACCTGGGTGAATACCATCGCTATCGGGACCTCCTGGTACTACAACGACACGCAGGTTCTGGACGATGGCAACCACGACTACTGGGTGCGCGTGGTCGATGCGGCGGGCAACGTCGGGGCGACCGATAGCGCAACGGTCACCATCGATACGGTGAAACCGGACGATGCGAAAACCATTACCGTGGACAGCATCTCGGATGACACCGGCTATAGCGAAACCGACTTCCTGACCAATGACACCTCCATCACCCTGTACGGCACGCTGGGGGCTGAACTGAGCGCGGATGAACGTGCGCAGATAAGCCTCGACGGCGGCAAGACCTGGATTGATGTGGTGGTCAACGGCACTAACTGGCGCTATATCGACACCCGCGAGCTGGATGACGGTGAAAACCTCTACCAGCTGCGCGTTGTCGATAACGCCGGGAACGTCGGGCAGACGACGCAGCAGATTGTCACGGTAGATACCAACGCACCGGGCGGCCTCACCAAAGTGGTGGGTTACATCGATAATACCGGGTCGGATACCGGGAACTTCGGCGCGAATACCGTCACGGATGAACGCTTACCGGTACTGCGCGGTACGCTGCTTGAAACGCTGAAAACGGGCGAATTTGTCCGCGTTTACGACAGCAATGGCGACTATCTGGGCCGCGCCAGCGTGACCGGTACAGAGTGGACGTATGCACTGACGGAACCGCTGCGCGACGGGCAGACCTACGGTTATCAGGCGGCGGTTGTCGATGCCGCAGGTAACGAGGGCACGCTCTCTGACGTGATGAACTTTACGGTTGAGCTGCCGGTAACGATCAACACCCAGGACACGCTGGATACGACGCCAATCATCAGCGGTACGCTGAACTTCGCGCGCTATGCGGACGAGTATCTGGAAGTGACGATTGATGGCACAACCTATAGCTCGCGCACGGGCGATGTGGTTATTGAGCCGAACAAGAACAGTTGGTATGTACAGTTGCAGGATTCGCACGCGCTGGATGTTGGTACTCATGACGTGACGGCGGTGCTGTACAACAAAGACAGTCAGGAGATCAGCCGGGATAAAACGGGCAGTGAACTGACCGTCTCGGCAGCGCCGGTGATTAGCTTTAGTTCAACGGCGGCCACCAGCAGCGATAGCGGAACAGCGATGACTCTCGGGGAGGATGGCACCTGGCGCATTCTGAGCAACTCCACCATCTTTACGCAGAATGGCACCACGTCTTCGACGCTGGGATCGTTTAACTCCGTATCGTTGAACGGAACCGATCGTCAGCAGTCTTCATCGTTTATCGACTTTGACCGTGACGGCCTGATGGATTTGCTGGGATCGGATACGGAATATGGCAACGGTCAGCAGTCGTTTAAGTACAACAGCGACGGCACGTACACCACGTTCCAGGTGGGGTCTTACGGTGTGACCGGGCAAACCAACGATGGCAATGCCAACACCTACTCCTGGTGGGCGGGTGTGATAGGCATTGACTTCGACGGTGACGGCTACGTGGATGTGGCTTACGGCGACGGTACGCCAAACGACTCCGAGGCGCGCGGTGGCTACGACTCGCAACTGGTCATGAACACCAACGGCACCATTCTCGGGTTCGATAAAACCGGGGCCTATGTTTATACCTCCACGACTCAGGATGGCGTGGCGTCCACCAACAACAACAACGCCCAGCCAAGTCGTGAACTGTCGGGCGTTGACCTGAACAACGATGGTTATGTTGACCTGGCTTATCACGGCACGGGCGGGTCGAACACGACCGATACCGGCGGAAGCAGTTCATCGTCGAAACGTCTGGTGATCGTCAGTAATGGCGCGAATGAGGCGGGCAATATGACGCTGACCAACACCCAGATCATCAACGATGTGTTCTACGGTGATACCGGCACGACGGCGAACCGCTTTACCACCATGATGTGGGCAGATCTGAACGGCGATGGCTTTATGGATCTGTTCATTGGCGGGCTGGGTGGACAGGGAGGAAGCTACGGTGCTAACAGTGCCATTTACTATAACGACGGTAAAGGCAATTTGACGCTGGCGGCGAAAGGGATGGGCGCGGGCTACAACGTGCAAAACCTCGGCGATGATATTAGCAGCATGACGTCAATCGCTGTCGACTGGAACGGCGACGGTAAGATGGATGTGATTGAAATTGCCGGTGAAAGGGGCAGTACCGCTCTCGGTAACGCCAATAACATTGTCGCACTGTGGACCAACCAGGGAACGAACGTCACTACCGGACAGGTAAACTGGAGCATGCCGCAGACGCTGCTGCAAAACGCCAACCTGAGCAGCACTTACGTGAGCACCGGTGGGCTGGCGATCGACCTTGACTATGACGGCGACCGCGACCTGGTGGTGTTCAGGGCGCAGGGCGGCGCAACCGCCTATGTTGAGAACAAGAGCGTCATTAAAGACGGCACCAGCATGATCCTGCGTTTAACGGACGCCAACGGCATTAACGTCTTCTATGGCAACACGGTGCTGCTGGTGGATGAAGCGACGGGCAAAGTGGTCAGCTCGCAAATCATCAACCCGCAGGGCGGGGTCAACATGAACGACTCGACGGCACTGGTCTACTTCTACGGGCTGGATGCCAGCAAGTCGTACAGCGCGGTGCTGCTGGCAAACGGTCAGCACTACGGTGGCGTCGAGAACTTCGCCCTGGATAGTTCCGGCACACTGACGTCCGTGGCAAACGTCAACAGCACCTGGGCCGGGTTGAAAGCGGTGGAGAAAAACCATGCTTACGTTCTGACTGCGGAAAGCGGCGCTCGCGCGGAGGACAGCGCTCTGGCCGCCAGCGATGGCAGCAACACCACCGGGATTCTGGGCACGGGTTACAACGACACCCTGTATGCCACGGCGGGCACGCATGTTTACAACGGTGCGGGCGGCAGCGTAGTGGTCTCCGATGAAAACGTCTGGAGTTCAACGGGCGGTATGGACATCGTGGACTACAAACTGGCGGGCGATACGGCGCTGAAGATTGACCTAAGCAATGCCAACGCGCAGGAAACGGGCTTTGGTAAAGCGACCTTCGTCAATATCGAAGGCGTTGCGGGTGGTGGCGGTAACGATGTGTTTACCGGCAGCACCGGCGATAACATCTTCGAAGGGCGCGGCGGTAACGACACCTTCAACATCGGCAATGGCGGCCAGGATACGCTGCTCTACAAACTGCTCAACGAGGCTGACGCCACCGGCGGCAACGGCAGCGATGTGGTGAAAGGCTTCACGCTCGGCACCTGGGAAGGCACGGCGGACTCCGACCGTATCGACCTCAGCGACCTGTTGCAGGGCAGTGGCTACACCGCCAATGAAAGCGCGCACTACATCAACGGCATTGCGCAGATGGACGATCCGAACAGTGAATTGTTGAGCTACCTGAAGGTTACAACAGAAGGCAGCAACACGCTGATTCAGGTTGACCTGAGCGGGGAGGGCGGTGATTTCACCACCCTGGTGACGTTGAACGGTGTCCAGACCGATCTTGCCACCCTGCTGGCAAACCATCAGTTAATCGTAGGCTAACCCTTAACAGACCCGTCCGCCGTGCGCGGCGGGTCTTTGCAGTTCTTTAGCGGCAATGGAGAAATCCTGTCAGCCGCTTTCAAATCTTTACCGCATGGACGGGATAATGGTGAACGGTTTACCCGGACAAACCACTGGCTCATCCCGTCAGGCTGCCACAGGAAGTGATAATAATGAGAACACGAACACAACATGAACCCTGGCTGTTGGCGCTGCTCAGCGTCGCCCGCCATTATCGCCTCGATTTCTCCGAAGAGAATGTCCGAGTTGCGGTGAATCAGGGCAACAATCACTCGGCCCGCGAAATCCAGGAAGATATCGCCCGTCAGCTCGGGCTGGGGCTACGTTACACGCCGCCCGACCTTTCGCTTATCGATCCCTGGCGACTGCCGCTAATAGCGGTGCTCGACAACGACGCCGTTGCGGTTATCTCACGCATGGATGGCGAGGGTAATTTTATCCTGCTGATGAGCGGCGACGGTGAACAGCAAACGGTGGTCAACCGCGAAGAGCTGGCCTCCCGTCTGACCTCGCTGGCCGTGGCCAGGCCGCAGGACACCATTCCCGACGTGCGTGTCGATGAGTACATCAAACCCTATAAGAAAAACTGGTTCTGGCAGCTGGCGCTGAAAGACTGGCGGCGCTATAGCGATATTATGCTGGCCGCGCTGGTGGCTAACGTGCTGGCGCTGAGCGGTATGATTTTCTCGATGCAGGTGTATGACCGCGTGGTGCCCTCTCAGTCAGAGGCTACACTGTGGGTACTGTTTGGCGGCGTCATGCTGGCGATTCTGTTTGAATTTACCATGCGTATGATTCGTGTCCATGTTTCCGATATCGTCGGCAAAAGGGCCGATTTACGCATCTCGGACCGCGTCTTCGCACGCGCCTTGCGCCTGAAAAATAACGCCCGCTCCAAATCGACGGGGACCTTTATCTCGCAGCTGCGCGAGCTGGAATCGGTGCGCGAGCTGATCACCTCTACCACCATCAGTACGGTGAGTGACATCCCGTTCTTCCTGCTGTTTGTCTTCATCCTGTGGATGATTGGCGGCCCGCTGGTCTTCGTGGTGCTGCTGGCAATCCCGTTGCTGTTAATCCCTGGTATGTTGATTCAAAAACCGCTGTCGAAGCTGGCCAATGACGGTATGCGTGAAAGCGCGATCCGCAATGCCACGCTGGTTGAGGCGGTGCAGGGCATTGAAGATATCAAACTGCTGCGCGCTGAGCGCCGCTTCCAGAACCAGTGGAACAACAGCAACGATGTCGCCGCGTCTATTAGTATGAAGCAACGCTGGCTGACTGGCCTGCTGATGACCTGGACGCAGGAAGTGCAGTCGATTGTTTATGCGGTGGTGTTGCTGGTGGGGTGCTATCTGGTGATGAATGGCGACATGACCACCGGGGCACTGGTGGGAACCTCGATTCTGGCCTCGCGCACAATCGCGCCGTTGGCGCAGATCTCTGGCGTCTTGTCGCGCTGGCAGGCAGCGAAAGTGGCGCGTAAAAGCCTTGATGAGCTGATGAAGCGCCCGGTCGATCAGCCGGAGCCGCGCGAGCGCGTGCATCGTACCAATCTGAACGGTAACTACCTGCTGGAAAACGTCGGTTTTTACTACGACGAAGAGGAAAAAGTTAACGTCCTGACGATACCGAAGCTCGAGATTAAAGCCGGTGAGAAGGTGGCGATTCTTGGGCGCAACGGATCGGGGAAAAGTACGCTGCTGCAACTGCTGGCCGGGATGCAGGACCCGCAAACAGGCACCGTGTCGCTGGATGATATCAGTCTGCCGTTGCTGGATGTTGCCGATGTGCGTCGCGATATGGCATTCCTGAGCCAGAATGCGCGTCTCTTTTTTGGATCGGTGCGGGAAAACATCACGATGGGCAGACCGCTGGCCTCCGATGACGATATTCACCGCGCGCTAGCCATGAGCGGGGCGCTGGAGTTTGTTCGCCAGCAGAAAAATGGCCTCAACTATCAGATTCTGGAAGGGGGATTTGGCCTCTCGGGTGGGCAGCGTCAGGCGTTACTGTTGGCGCGGATGCTGATTACGCAGCCGAATATTGTGCTGATGGATGAGCCAACGGCCTGGCTGGATGAAATCAGTGAACAGCGTTTGATTGGTCATCTGGAACAATGGATTGGGCGTCGCACGCTGGTGATTGCCACCCATCGGCTGGCGATCCTTCATCTGGTCGATCGCATTATCGTGCTGGAGAAAGGCAACGTGGTTATGGATGGCCCGCGCGATGTCATTCTCAAGCAGCAGCGCCCCGCTGAGACGGCTAAACCGGCGCAATCCGTTCGGCGCGCCACGCTGAATCGCGCGGCCACAGACCGCAGCAAGGAGGAAACGGTATGAGACGTGAAGATCTCTATGATGGAAACTTTAACGAGCCTCCCTTGCCGCGCGCGACGATTGTCGCCTGGGCGCTGGCGCTGCTGCTGGCGCTCTTTGTGGTCTGGGCCTGGTTTTTCGAACTCGACGAGGTGACGACCGGTAGCGGAACCGTGGTGCCTTCCTCCCGCGAACAGATTATCCAGTCGCTGGAAGGCGGAATTTTAACGCGCCTTAGTGTGAAAGAGGGCGATATCGTTGAGCGCGGTCAGGTACTGGCGCAGCTCGATCGCACCAAGACGGAGTCCGGCGTGCAGGAGAGTATTTCCCGTTACAACGCTGCGCTGGCGCGCGCCGCGCGTTTAAATGCGGAAGTGAACGATACCCCACTGACCTTCCCGGAAGAGTTACATCACTATCCTTCGCTGATTGCGCAGGAAACACGTCTGTATGAATCGCGTCGCAGCAGTTTGACAGAAGGCATTAAGGGGCTTCGGGATGGCATTGTGCTGGTCGATCGCGAGCTGGCGATGACCCAACCGTTGGTTCGCAAAGGGGCGGCCAGTGACGTGGAAGTGCTGCGTCTGCAACGGCAAAAAAACGATCTCAACAGCCGTATCACCGAAATGAACACGCAATATTACGTTCGCGCGCGAGAAGAATTATCGAAATCGGAAGAGGAAATTGCCGCCCAGCGCTCCGTCATTCGCGGGCGCACGGATTCGCTCGATCGTCTGGAATTTACTGCGCCGGTTACCGGTATTGTAAAAGATATCGAAGTGACCACCGTGGGCGGCGTTATCCCGCCGAATGGCAAATTAATGAGTATGGTACCGCTTGACGATCAGATGCTGATTGAAGCGCATATTTCACCGCGTGATGTCGCATTTATCCACCCCGGTCAGGAAGCGTTGGTAAAAATTACCGCTTATGATTACTCGATTTATGGCGGCTTAAAAGGTGAAGTGGTCATGATTTCACCCGATACGATTCAGGATGATGTGAAGCGCGATGTGTACTATTACCGCGTTTATATTCGCACTGACCACAACTTTGTCGAGAATAAAAACGGCCATAAATCGCCTATTTTTCCTGGCATGATTGCGACGGTGGATATCCGCACCGGCAGCAAAACCGTGCTCGATTATTTGATCAAACCGTTTAATAAAGTGCAGGAAGCGCTGCGCGAACGGTGAGGGGACCCTCACCCTAACCCTCTCCCTCAGGGAGAGGGAACTGATCGAGCTAACGGTTAAATATGCGCGGTTTTCTCCCTCTCCCTGAGGGAGAGGGCCGGGGTGAGGGGGAAAGCTCACAAACCCACTCCCTCTCCCAATTTCCCACTAATTCCCCTGTTTTTTATTTCTCACCTGATAATACCTCCCGAAATTATATTCGCTAAATATTCATGTTTACTGTTTGTTTACTATTTTATCGCATGATCGTTTTGCGTTAATGAAATGTTTTATCAGGATTGTCTAATTTCGAATTCATCCGCCAAATAAGCTAACTCGATCCTGTTTTTACATTTTGTTACATGTACCCGCTATTCATTTCTGAATATTTCAATAACGTATAAAACGCTTCACAAAGAAGCACGTATGAATAGTCCTTTTTGGTGTTTCATACTCTTAAAATTAAATATAATGATGGTGGCTTAATATGAAAAAAATTCTCGCAGTCGTTATTCCTGCCATTCTGGCCGCAGGCGCAGCACACGCAGCAGAAATCTATAACAAAGACGGAAATAAACTCGATTTATATGGCAAAGTTGACGCTCGCCATATTTTCTCTGACGACAAAGGCGCTGATGGCGATAACACCTATGTTCGTTTCGGTTTCAAAGGGGAAACGCAGATCAATGACCAACTGACCGGTTACGGCCAGTGGGAATACAACATTCAGGGTAACAAAACCGAAGACGGCGCGGACACCGCAACCCGTCTGGCGTTTGCCGGCCTGAACGCGGGCGAATACGGCAGCTTCGATTACGGCCGTAACTACGGCGTTATCTACGACGTTGAAGCCTGGACCGATATGTTGCCGGTCTTCGGCGGTGATTCGTACACCCAGACCGACGGCTTCATGACCGGTCGTGCGAACGGCCTCGCGACTTACCGTAACACCGGCTTCTTCGGCCTGGTTGACGGCCTGAACTTTGCCGTCCAGTACCAGGGCAAAAACGGTGGCAGCGGCGAAACTAACAACGGTCGCGATAACGTGCTGAAACAGAACGGCGAAGGTTGGGGCGGTTCCGTGTCTTACGAATTCGCTGAAGGCTTCGCAGCTTCTGCGGCGTACTCCGGTTCTAAGCGTACCGACCAACAGCAGCAATTCACGCGTACTCAAAACACGGCTGAACACGCAGAAGCCTGGGCGGGCGGTCTGAAATATGACGCGAACAACCTGTACCTGGCGGCGACCTATGCGGAAACCCGTAACATGACCGGTGGTTCGTATGATTCCAGTACCATCACATTCGACAAAACTAAAAACATTGAACTGGTTGCTCAGTATCAGTTTGATTTCGGTCTGCGTCCGTCCCTCGCTTATCTGCAATCTCGCGGCGACCATAATGGTTCCGGCGATATGGATATCGTGAAATATATCGAAGTAGGTGCGAACTACTACTTCAACAAAAACATGGCCGTCTACGCAGATTATAAAATTAACCTGCTCGACAGCGATAATGCCAATGTTCAGCATCAGGGTCTGAATACGGATAACCAGGTTGGTATCGGCGCTGTTTACCAGTTCTGATTAGCCTGAATACGCCAGCCTTTACGCTGGCGTAAGCTTTACTACCCTCTATGCCTGTTATTTGCCGGATGGCATTATGCTATCTGGCAAATACTTTTAGCCTTTTTCCTGCTGTCTTTATCTCTGTCATTCCATTATTATTGCGCGTCGAAAAAGTGTGCTGCGCAGGAAAGAGTGAGATTTTGCTGAAGACTATCCCATTACCGTTAACCCTTCTGATGGGCATGTTCCTGACAGGTTGTCACTCCTCACTTTCCAGTAATCCGGTTGATACGCTGGATACCAATACTTCGCTGCACACGCTCTGCGACGCCCCCTTAAATCAGCAAATAGCACAGCTTTCCCGCGACCATTTTGCCCGTCAGCGCTCCACCGCGCTGGTGATTGGCGTGATTTCACATAATCAGCCGCCACAGCTCTTCAGCTACGGTTTTACTGATTCAGATAAACGCGTGCCGGTAACCGGCGATACGCTTTTCGCTGTGGGGTCGGTTACCAAAGGCGTGACCGCTGAAATTGCCGCATTACAGGTGCAGGAAAATAAGCTGGCGTGGCATTCGACGCTCCGAGAATTATTGCCATCTGAGAAAGAACTTAGCCCGGATGCGCAAAAAATTACCGTCGAGCAGCTTGCCAGCCATACGGCGGGCCTGCCAAGACAGGCTTATGATTTGCCGATGTTAGGCAAACTGGTGCGCTACGTTTTTACCGGCGAACAGTTTTACGATGATCTGGATCGCGGTGAGTATCAGGATTATCTCAGCACCTTCCGTGCGCCGGATAACGTTCAGGTGAATTATTCCAATCTGGGTTACGCCATTTTAGACAGCGCACTGGAACAAAATGCCTCGCGAACGATTCCCAACATGGCGCAGCAGGACATTTTCACTCCCCTAAAAATGACGCATACGGGTTACGTGCCGGAAAAACTCCCCGGCTATATTCTGCGCGCGCGCGGGCAGGCGGGGGATCAGCCAAAATTCGTCGCCCGTGGAGAAGTCGTGCCGGAGTGGCGCTTCAGCCATGATATGGTCGGCGCGGCGTCAATGTGGTCAACGGGCAATGACCTGCTGCGCTATTTGCAGGCACATCTCTCCGGTACCGGTGACACACAGCTGGACCACGCTTTTGCTGACGCCATGACCCTTCGTCGCTTCCAGAGCGATGATGACGCGGCGGCCCTGGGCTGGTTAGGCTATTCCGCCTATGGGCAAACCCTGCTCTATCAATCCGGTTTTATAGGTGGTTACAGCAGCTATATCGGCCTGGATAAACGCCACGGCAACGCCATCGTGGTGCTGCAAAACAGTTTTAACTGGCAGAACGACATTGGCCATCGCTTGTTGCTGCGCATGGCGGTTGCCAGCGATCATCCCCGGATCTGCGCAGCGCAGTAACCCGCGTGTCCGCTTGTTTAGACCTGGTTTAGCCCGCTTCTGTAACAATCCCTGTAGTAAAAATGGACGACTTCCTTCACGGAATTTGAAGGAAGACTACAAGGGATATTTATGCCAAAAACCATCCGCCACGCCGTACTCAGCTGTGTGCTGATTGCCTGCTCGTTGAGCCCCGCTTTCGCCTCGGCCATTGCCGTTCGCGTTTCTCCCGTTGAAAACGTCAGCCATGCCGCCGAGCGCCAGATACCGGGCCGTATCGAAGCGATTCATACCGTTGAGCTGCGCGCACGCATTGAGGGCGCGATTCACACCATTCATTTCCATGACGGCCAGTATGTGAAGCAGGGCGACCTGTTATTTGAACTGGATGACGCGGAACATCAGGCGGCATTGCGCTTAGCGCAGGCAGAGCTAAACAGCGCGCAAGCCACGTTACGTCAGGCTCAGCAAGTGCTCAATCGCTATCAAAGCCTGAAAAGCAGCGATGCCATTAGCCGTAACGATGTGGATAACGCTCGCATGCAGCGCGATGTCGCCAGCGCCGCCGTCGCACAGGCCAGCGCGCGCGTGGAGGCACGGAAGGTCACGCTGGGCTATACGCGCATTACCTCCCCGGTAAATGGCCGTATTGGTCACACACAATTTCATGTCGGCAGTCTGGTGAGCCCTTCCAGCGGTACGCTGGTTGATGTGGTGCAGCTCGACCCTATTCGCATCGCGTTCGCGATGGAAGAGCAGGTCTTCGCCAGCAAAGTCGATCGTCATGCGGACGTTGGTGCGCTGAAAAAAGCGTGGCTGGCGCAGATTGAGGTGGGCGATGCGCGCGAAGACGGCGTGCTGACATCGGTGGACAACCGTATTGACCCGCGTACCGCCAGCGTCACGCTGCGCGCGGAATTTGCCAACCCACGTCATCGTCTGCTGCCGGGCGGCAGTATTAACGTTTGGCTCCGCCCGCAGGAGGCACAGCAGGTGGTCACGCTGCCTGCAGCCGCGGTCATGCAAAACGGCGACGGGTTCTACACCTGGGTTATCTCAAAGGACGATACTGCCGAAAAACGCCCGCTCAAATTAGCCGGGCAGATTGGGCAGGCTTATCAGGTGCTGGAAGGCGTGAACGCCGGTGAGCGCGTGGTGGTCGAGGGCGTGCAGCGCGTGCAAAACGGCGCTGCGGTCCAGGTGCTGAATTAAGGAGCCGCCATGCTGACTTTCTTTATTAAGCGCCCCCGCTTCGCGATGGTGATTGCGCTGGTCATTACCCTGCTGGGCGCGATTGCCCTGAAGATTATTCCGGTCGAACAGTACCCGCAAATCACGCCGCCGGTAGTTAACGTCAGCGCCAGCTGGCCAGGTGCCAGCGCAACCGACGTAGCAGAAGCCATCGCCACGCCGCTGGAAACCCAGCTAAATGGCGTCGATCATATGCTTTATATGGAATCGACCAGTTCTGATGAAGGCAGCTACAGCCTTAGCATCACCTTTGCTGCCGGAACCGATCCCGATCTCGCGGCGATTGACGTACAAAACCGCGTCTCGCAGGCACTGGCACAGCTCCCCGCCGAGGCGCAGCAGAATGGCGTCCAGGTGCGTAAGCGGGCGACCAATCTGATGATGGGCGTGAGTTTATATTCACCGAATCAATCTCACTCGCCAGAGTTTGTCAGCAACTATGCCAGTACCCAGGTACGTGAAGCGCTGGCGCGTTTGCCGGGTGTTGGACAAGTGCAGATGTTCGGCGCAAGAGATTACAGCATGCGTATCTGGCTGCGTCCGGATCGCATGAACGCGCTTAATATTACGACCGATGATATTTCGCAGGCGCTGCGTGAGCAAAACGTGCAGGGTGCTGCCGGGCAAATTGGTACGCCGCCGGTCTTTAACGGTCAGCAGCAGACCTTGACCATCAAAGGGCTGGGGCGACTAAATGAGGTTGAAGCGTTTCGCCATATCATTGTGCGTACCGGCGAAAACGGCCAGCGCGTGCGGCTGGAAGATGTAGCAACCATCGAACTGGGCGCGCGCAACTATAACGCAGGTGCGCAGCTGAATGGCCACGATTCTGCCTATCTCGGTATTTACCCTACGCCGTCGGCGAATGCGCTTAACGTAGCGGAAAGCGTGCGTGCCGAGCTGGAACGGCTGGGTGCGCGTTTCCCGGCGGATTTAACCTATGAAGTGAAATTCGATACCACCCGTTTTGTCGCGGCGACCATTAAAGAAATTGGGGTATCGCTGGCGCTCACGCTGCTGGCGGTTGTGGTCGTGGTTTCACTGTTTCTGCAAAGCTGGCGGGCGACACTCATCGTTGCGCTGGCGATCCCTGTCTCGCTGGTGGGAACCTTTGCGGTTCTTTATTTGCTGGGGTATACCGCCAACACATTGAGTTTATTCGCGATTATTCTGGCGCTGACCATGGTCGTGGACGACGCCATCGTGGTCGTCGAAAATGTCGAATCGCTTATGGCAGAAGGCATGAATCGCCGGGACGCCACGGCGAAAGCGTTGCAGCAAATCGCCGGGCCGGTGATCGCCACGTCGCTGGTATTGCTGGCGGTGTTTGTGCCGGTAGCCTTGCTGCCGGGGATCGTCGGCGAACTGTATCGTCAGTTTGCCGTCACGCTGTCGGCGGCGGTGGTGTTATCGAGCCTGGTGGCGCTGACGCTCACGCCCGCCCTGTGCGCATTATTGCTTCGCCCGCGCGCTGAGCATCCGGCGCTGATATTCCGTGGGTTTAATCGTGGGCTGGAAGCCACGCGCCGCATTTATGTTCGGCTGGTGGGGCTGTTCAATCTGCGCCCGCTGCTGGCATTGCTGGCGATAGGCATTGCGGCGGCGGTCACTGCGTTTTGTTTCAGTAGCATGCCGAAAGGTTTTCTGCCGCAGGAAGATCAGGGCTACTTCTTTGCCAGCGTGCAGTTACCGGATTCCGCTTCGCTTGAGCGCACGGAGGCGGTAATGGCGCAGGCACGGCAAATTATCGCGGCGAACCCGGCGGTGAGCGACGTTATCCAGGTTTCTGGTTTTAATATTCTCAACGGCACCACCGCGTCGAGCGGCGGGTTTATGTCGGTGATGCTGAAAGAGTGGCACGAGCGCGCGCCGCTGGAGGCGGTGATGGCGTCGCTTCAACAGCAGCTTTTTGCGCTACCGGAAGCGACCATTATGACCTTCGCGCCCGCCACGTTGCCGGGTTTGGGTAATGCATCCGGTTTCGACTTGCGAATTCAGGCGCAGGCCGGACAGTCGCCGGATGAACTGGAGAAAGTGACTCAGCAGGTGCTGCGCAAAGCTAATCAGCATGCGCAACTAAACCGGGTCTTCACCACCTGGAGCAGCAACGTGCCGCAGTTGACGCTCACCGTTGACCGCGAGCGCGCGGCGCAGCTGGATGTCCCGGTCTCGCAAATCTTTAATAGCCTGCAAACGGCTTTCGGCGGCACTCGCGCCGGGGATTTCACTATCAATAACCGTTCGTATCACGTGGTGATGCAAAACGAAATGCAGTGGCGGGAACGCGCCGAGCAAATCAGCGAGCTCTACGTTCGCAGCACTGGCGGCGATCGCGTGCGCCTGAGCAACCTCGTGACCATCACGCCAACCGTCGGCGCGCCATTCCTGCAACAGTACAACCAGTTTCCATCGGTGTCGGTGAGCGGATCGGCAGCGGCGGGCGTCAGCAGCAGCACCGCCATGACCGCGATGGCGCAGATTCTGGAAGAATCGCTGCCGGAAGGTTACAGCTACGCCTGGAGCGGAATCTCCTATCAGGAGCAGCAGACGGGAAATCAGGCCATCTGGATTGTGCTGGCGGCGGTGGTGATGGCGTGGCTGTTCCTCGTCGCGCAGTACGAAAGCTGGACGCTGCCAGCAAGCGTGATGCTCTCGGTTCTGGTCGCTATCGGTGGTGCGCTCACCTGGTTGTGGATTGCCGGGTACGCCAACGACGTTTATGTGCAGATTGGTCTGGTATTGTTAATCGCCCTGGCGGCGAAAAACGCCATTCTGATCGTCGAGTTTGCCCGTACGCGGCGGGAAGAGGGGATGTCGATTGTGGATGCCGCGCGCGAAGGCGCGTCACGCCGCTTCCGTGCCGTGATGATGACGGCTGTCTCGTTCATTATTGGCGTCACGCCGATGGTGCTGGCGACGGGGGCCGGAGCGCAAAGCCGCCGCATCATTGGTACCACCGTATTCAGCGGCATGCTGGTGGCGACGGTAGTGGGAATTGTGTTTATCCCTGCGCTGTATGTGCTGTTCCAGCGTTTGCGCGAGTGGGCGCACGGGAAGGCGGAGTAGCGTATGAGGCCCGGTCAGCCATGACCGGGCCGTGCGGTTTATTTCCCCACGCGCGCCTGTAGCGCTGCCGGATAACGCTCACCCACGATGCGCACGGTTTCCAGCGCCTGGGTGATTTTTTGCAAATCGGCGGGTGCGAGGACCACTTCTGCTGCCCCCAGGTTTTCCTCCAGACGATGCAGTTTGGTGGTGCCGGGAATCGGCACGATCCACGGTTTTTGCGCCAGCAGCCAGGCGAGGGCGATTTGTGCAGGCGTCACGTTTTGCGCTTTGGACAACTCACCGATAAGCCGCACCAGCTGCTCGTTAGCTTCACGCGCCTCGGCGGCAAAACGCGGCACCTTGCTGCGGAAATCGTCATCGCCGAAGGTGGTATTGGCGGTGATTGCGCCGGTCAAAAAGCCTTTGCCCAACGGGCTAAACGGCACAAAACCAATCCCCAGTTCTTCAAGTAGCGGTAGAATCGCCTGTTCCGGCTCGCGCCACCACATGGAATATTCACTTTGCAGCGCGGCGACAGGCTGCACCGCATGCGCGCGGCGAATCGTCTCGACACCCGCTTCGGACAGACCAAAGTGTTTTACTTTGCCTTCGGCAATCAAATCTTTCACAACGCCAGCGACGTCTTCAATCGGCACTTCCGGGTCAACACGGTGCTGATAGAGCAGGTCGATAACATCGGTTTTCAGCCGTTTGAGCGAACCTTCAACGGCAACGCGGATGTGTTCCGGGCGGCTGTTGAGGATCTGCTGTTTGTTATCGTCGCCAAAGGTGAAGCCGAATTTGGTGGCGATGACCACCTGGTCGCGAAACGGGGCCAACGCTTCGCCCACCACTTCTTCATTAATATACGGGCCGTAAACTTCTGCGGTATCGAAGAAGGTAACGCCGCGTGAGACGGCGGCGCGAATCAGCTCAATCGCCTGTTTACGATCGGTCGCCGGGCCATAGCCGAAGCTGAGCCCCATGCAGCCGAGACCAAGGGCGGAGACTTCCAGCCCTGACTTGCCAAGTATGCGTTTGTTCATGATTGCGCTCCTGAGAGGGAATTTGCTGTGGGAAGAAGCATAGCGCAACGGGATTCATGTGATTAGACAGGGTGAATCGCTAGAGTTTATGAATCTGGATCATAAATCGCGCAATCAGGCATATCGCGCGCGATTGACCCATGACAAGGCAGCGCTGTTCGTCTGCTCCGTATAATCAGGCCTGTTTGCTCACTGATGGTATGAAAAAATGGCTTATCAACTTAACCTTAACTGGCCGGAGTTTCTTGAGAAATACTGGCAGAAAAAACCTGTTGTACTGAAGAAAGCGTTCGCTGACTTTGTTGATCCGATCACGCCGGATGAACTGGCTGGCCTGGCGATGGAACCCGAAGTCGACAGCCGACTGGTAAGCCATGCCAACGGAAAATGGCAGGCAAGCAATGGCCCGTTTGAACATTTCGATGGCTTAGGCGAGACGGGCTGGTCGCTGCTGGCACAGGCGGTGAACCACTGGCACGCGCCATCGGCGGAGCTGGTGCGTCCGTTCCGCGTCCTGCCGGACTGGCGTCTGGACGATTTAATGATCTCCTTCTCTGTACCGGGCGGCGGCGTGGGCCCGCATATCGATCAGTATGATGTGTTTATTATTCAGGGCATGGGCAGCCGTCGCTGGCGCGTGGGCGATAAATTGCCGATGCGTCAGTTCTGCCCGCATCCGGCGCTGCTGCACGTCGATCCGTTTGAGCCGATCATCGATGAAGATCTGGAGCCGGGCGATATTCTCTATATTCCACCGGGATTCCCTCACGACGGTTTCACCCACGAAACGGCGCTGAACTATTCCGTTGGCTTCCGTGGGCCAAACGGGCGCGATCTGATCAGCAGTTTCGCTGATTACGCGCTGGAAAACGATCTCGGCAGCGAACACTACAGCGATCCGGATCTCACCGTACGTGAACACGCTGGCCGCATTGAAGAGTATGAACTTGAGCGCCTGCGCGGAATGATGATCGAGATGATCAGCAAGCCGGACGATTTTAAGCAGTGGTTTGGTAGCTTTGTGACTACGCCGCGTCATGAGCTGGATATCGCCCCGGCAGAACCGCCTTACGAGCCGCAGGAAGTGGTAGACGCGCTGATGGACGGAGAAACGCTGGTGCGTTTGAACGGGCTGCGTGTGCTGAGCGTGAGCGGCAGCGTGTTCGTTAACAGCGAACCGCTGGACGTCAGCGACGCGGCGGCGGCAGATGCGCTCTCCCGCTACACGACGCTTGGCAAGGCTGAGCTGGGCGAGGCGTTAACCAACCCGGTGTTTGCTGAAGAGCTGACGGCGTTGATTAATCAGGGATATTGGTTCTTCGACGAGTAGCGCGCCTTTTCCCCCTCACCCTAACCCTCTCCCTCAAGGGAGAGGGGACTGAATGTGCACAGTTGTTAAGTTCTGCGCCGGTTTTCTCCCTCTCCCTGTGGGAGAGGGGCGGGGTGAGGGCATCAGCGCGTACATTCCCCCCATTTTGCATTTCCCTAACATACGCGGTATAACAACACCTTCATCTGGATGTTTAGATGTCCATACGTTTAGAAGGTTATAATGCAAACAACACAACAACAAGGTGGGCAACTCAAGCGCACCATGAAAACGCGCCACCTGATTATGCTGTCGCTGGGTGGGGTTATTGGCACAGGGCTGTTTTTCAACACGGGTTATATCATTTCGACCACTGGCGCAGCGGGAACATTGCTGGCCTATCTGATTGGCGCGCTGGTCGTCTGGCTGGTGATGCAATGCCTCGGCGAGCTCTCCGTGGCGATGCCGGAAACCGGGGCATTTCATGTTTACGCATCCCGCTATCTCGGCCCGGCAACTGGTTACACCGTCGCCTGGCTTTACTGGCTTACCTGGACGGTCGCGCTGGGTTCCAGCTTCACCGCCGCCGGGTTCTGTATGCAATACTGGTTCCCGCAGGTACCCATCTGGGCCTGGTGTCTGGTGTTCTGCGTGCTGATTTACGGCCTGAACGTTATCTCTACGCGCTTCTTTGCTGAAGGTGAATTCTGGTTCTCGCTGGTCAAAGTCATCACCATCATTGCCTTTATTATCCTGGGCGGCGCGGCTATCTTCGGTTTTATTCCAATGCAGGATGGCTCACCCGCGCCGGGGCTGCATAATCTCACCGCAGAAGGCTGGTTCCCGCACGGCGGATTACCCATCCTGATGACCATGGTGGCGGTAAACTTTGCCTTCTCCGGCACCGAGCTTATCGGCATCGCCGCCGGGGAAACGGAAAATCCGCACAAAGTGATCCCGGTTGCCATTCGCACCACCATTGCCCGCTTAATCATCTTCTTTATCGGTACCGTTTTTGTGCTGGCGGCGCTGATCCCAATGCACCAGGCGGGGGTTGAGAAAAGCCCGTTTGTGCTGGTCTTCGAAAAGGTGGGCATTCCGTATGCGGCAGATATCTTTAATTTTGTCATTCTGACGGCGATCCTTTCAGCAGCGAACTCGGGGCTTTATGCGTCCGGGCGCATGTTGTGGTCGCTTTCCAATGAACGCACGTTGCCGCACTGTTTTTCCCGCGTCAGCAAAAATGGCGTGCCGCTGGTGGCGCTGTCGGTCAGTATGCTGGGTGGGGTGCTGGCGCTCTTTTCCAGCATCATCGCGCCGGATACGGTATTTGTCGCCCTGTCGGCGATTTCTGGTTTTGCCGTGGTGGCGGTGTGGCTCAGCATTTGTGCCTCGCACTTTGTCTTCCGTCGCCGCCATCTGCAACAGGGCCGGGCGCTGAGCGAACTGCAGTACCGCGCGCCGTGGTATCCGCTGGTGCCGGTGCTGGGTTTTATACTTTGCCTGGTTGCCTGCGTGGGCCTGGCATTTGACCCGAGCCAGCGCATCGCGCTCTATTGCGGGTTGCCGTTTGTCGCGCTGTGTTATGGCGCTTATTATCTGACGCGTTCCCGTCAGCCTGTTCAGGAGATCCAACATGTCGCAGAGTAATCCATTAACCGCCATTCTCGACGCAGAGCCGTTTGTATTGCTGGACGGCGCGATGGCCACCGAACTGGAAGGGCGCGGCTGTAATCTGGCGGATAGCCTGTGGTCAGCGAAAGTGTTGATGGAAAACCCAACGCTGATTCGCGATGTGCATCTCGACTATTTCCGCGCCGGGGCGCGGGTGGCGATCACTGCCAGCTATCAGGCGACCCCCGCAGGCTTTGCCGCGCGTGGGCTGGATGAAGCGCAGTCTCGGGCGTTGATTGCCCGCAGCGTGGCGCTGGCCCAGGAGGCACGCGAGTTATATCAGACGGAAAATTCGCAGGCGGGAACGTTGTTGGTGGCCGGCTCGGTTGGGCCGTATGGCGCGTATCTGGCGGATGGTTCGGAATATCGCGGTGATTATCAGCGCAGCGCGGAAGAATTTCAGGCATTCCATCGCCCTCGCGTAGACGCGTTGCTGGAGGCGGGGGCCGATTTGCTGGCCTGCGAAACGCTGCCGTCATTTGCGGAGATTTCGGCGCTGGCGGAACTGCTCACGGCATACCCGACGGCGCGCGCCTGGTTTTCGTTCACCCTGCGCGATGCGCAGCACCTCAGCGACGGCACACCGCTGCGTGATGTCATCGCCACGCTGGCCCGTTACCCGCAGGTGATTGCGGTAGGCATTAACTGTATCGCGCTGGAAAACACTAACGACGCGCTACGCCATCTGCATAGCCTGACGCCGCTGCCACTGGTGGTGTATCCGAACTCCGGCGAGCATTATGACGCGGTGAGTAAAACCTGGCACCACCACGGCGAGGCGTGCGATACCTTAGCGCACCATTTGCCGCAGTGGCAGGCGGCGGGGGCGCGGTTAATTGGCGGCTGCTGCCGCACGACGCCTGCGGATATCGCCGCATTGAAACGCCTTCGTTAGCCCTTGTCGGATGGCGTCGCCGCCATCCGATATTTTCCTTCCCCATATCTTATCTATCTAATCCCACTTTTTTTCTAAAAACGAAAAGGCATTAACAAGACGTTTTAATTCCTTTAACAAAATTCCGCGCCCGGAAATACTGCACCCATAACAAGACACAGAGGGAGCAGACAATGGCTATTTCATCGCGTATTTCACTCTTCGCCGCCGCAGCACTGATCGCATTTCAGGCGCAGGCCGTGGACGTTACCATCGCATACCAGACTTCCGCCGAACCGGCGAAAGTCGCACAGGCGGATGACACCTTCAGCAAACTGAGCGGCGCAAAACCTGACTGGCGCAAGTTCGACAGCGGCGCGAGCATCGTTCGCGCGCTGGCCTCTGGCGATGTTCAGATTGGCAACCTGGGTTCCAGCCCGCTCGCGGTGGCCGCCAGTCAGCAGGTGCCAATTGAAGTGTTCCTGCTCGCCTCGCAGCTCGGTAATTCCGAAGCGCTGGTGGTGAAGAAAAACATCACCAAACCAGAAGATTTAATCGGTAAACGTATTGCCGTGCCGTTTATCTCCACCACTCACTACAGCCTGCTGGCTGCGCTGAAACACTGGGGCATTAAGCCAGGCCAGGTACAAATTCTTAATCTTCAGCCACCGGCGATTATTGCCGCCTGGCAGCGTGGCGATATCGATGGCGCATACGTCTGGGCACCGGCGGTGAATGAGCTGGAAAAAGACGGCACGGTGCTGACCGATTCCGAAAAAGTAGGCCAGTGGGGTTCGCCAACGCTGGATGTATGGGTCGTGCGTAAAGACTTCGCCGAGAAGCATCCTGACGTGGTGCGTGCCTTCGCGAAAAGCGCGATTGATGCCCAGCGCGGCTATATCGACAACCCGGAAGCCTAGCTGAAACAGCCGGATAACATCAGCAAACTGGCGCGCTTAAGCGGAGTGCCGGAAAGCGATGTCCCGGGGCTGGTGAAGGGTAATACCTATCTGACTGCCGACCAGCAGGTGAAGGAGCTGAACGGCCCGGTTAATAAGGCGATTATCGACACCGCCGAGTTCCTTAAAGCGCAGGGTAAAGTGCCGGCGGCGGCGACGGATTACAGCCAGTACGTGACCGATCGCTTTGTGAAATAAGGAGTCTGTGATGCTGCAACTTTCTCATCTTTATGCCGATTACGGCGGCAAACCGGCGCTGGAGGATATCAACCTCACGCTGGACAGCGGTGAACTGCTGGTGGTGCTTGGCCCGTCAGGCTGCGGCAAAACCACGCTGCTGAACCTGATTGCCGGATTTGTACCGTATCAGCAGGGCAGCATCACGCTGGGTGGAAAACGTGTAGAAGGGCCGGGTGCAGAGCGCGGTGTGGTTTTCCAGAACGAAGGGCTGCTGCCGTGGCGCAACGTGCAGGATAACATCGCGCTGGGTCTTCAACTGAACGGAATGGCGAAGACGGAACGGCTGGAAATCGCCCGAGAAATGCTGAAGAAAGTCGGGCTGGAAGGGGCGGAAAAACGCTTTATCTGGCAGCTTTCCGGCGGACAGCGCCAGCGTGTGGGTATCGCCAGGGCGCTGGCCGCGAATCCGCAGCTGTTGTTGCTGGATGAACCGTTCGGGGCGCTGGATGCCTTTACCCGTGAACAAATGCAAACCCTGCTGCTGAAGCTGTGGAATGACACCGGCAAGCAGGTAATGCTGATTACGCACGATATAGAAGAAGCGGTATTTTTGGCGACCGAGCTGGTGCTGCTTTCGCCGGGGCCGGGAAGGGTGATGGAGCGTCTGCCGCTGGAGTTTGCTCGGCGTTATGTCGCCGGGGAGTCCTGCCGCAGCATTAAATCGGACCCGCAGTTTATCGCCATGCGCGAGTACGTTCTGAGTCGCGTATTTGAACAACGGGAGGCCTTCTCATGAGCGTCGTTGCTAATGATAAACCACGCCTGAAAACGGTGAAGTGGCGCTGGCCGCTTTCCCGCCAGATAACCCTAAGCCTGGCGACGCTGCTGGTGCTGTTAACGGTGTGGTGGGGCGTGGCTGCCCTGCAACTTATCAGCCCGCTGTTTCTGCCGCCGCCGGGGCAGGTGCTGCAAAAACTGATAACCATTGCCGGGCCGCAGGGCTTTATGGATGCCACGCTGTGGCAGCACCTTTCGGCGAGCCTGGCCCGTATTCTGGTCGCGTTGCTGGCCGCCGTATTGATTGGCGTTCCTGTGGGGATCGCGATGGGCCTGAACGCCACGGTGCGCGGCATTCTGGATCCGATCATTGAGCTTTACCGCCCGGTGCCGCCGCTGGCCTATCTGCCGTTGATGGTTATCTGGTTCGGTATCGGGGAAACCTCGAAGATCTTGCTGATCTACCTGGCGATTTTCGCGCCCGTTGCGATGTCGGCGCTGGCAGGCGTGAAGAGCGCGCAGCAGGTACGCATTCGGGCTGCGCAGTCGCTGGGTGCCAGCCGCCGTCAGGTGCTGTGGTATGTGATTCTGCCTGGCGCGCTGCCGGAAATCCTCACCGGGTTGCGTATTGGCCTGGGCGTAGGCTGGTCGACGCTGGTCGCGGCTGAACTGATTGCCGCCACGCGCGGGTTAGGTTTTATGGTGCAATCTGCTGGCGAGTTTTTAGCGACCGACGTCGTGCTGGCAGGCATTGCGGTGATTGCGATTATCGCGTTTGTTTTAGAGCTGGGGCTGCGCGCGTTGCAGCGTCGTCTGACGCCCTGGCATGGAGAAGTGCAATGAGTGAACGTCTGACCGTCACCCCGCTGGGGCCTTACATTGGTGCTGAAATTAGCGGCGTTGACTTAACGCGCCCGCTGAACGATAACCAGTTTGAGCAACTTTATCATGCGATGCTGCGCCATCAGGTCATTTTCCTGCGCAATCAGGTGATTACCCCTGAGCTACAGCGTGACCTGGCATTGCGATTTGGCGATCTGCATATTCACCCGGTCTATCCTCATGCGCCAGGCGTAGAGGAAATTATCGTTCTGGATACGCATGACAACAATCCGCCGGATAATGATAACTGGCATACCGATGTGACATTTATCGAAACGCCGCCTGCGGGCGCGATCCTGGCGTCAAAAGAGCTACCCTCCACCGGTGGCGATACGCTGTGGACCAGCGGCATTGCGGCGTGGGAGGCGCTTTCTGAGCCGTTCCGTAAACTGTTAAGCGGCTTGCAGGCGGAGCACGATTTCAAGAAATCATTCCAGGAATACAAATACCGCAAAACCGAAGAAGAGCATCAGCGCTGGCTGGAAGCAGTGGCCAAACACCCGCCGCTGCTGCATCCGGTGGTGCGCACGCATCCGGTAACCGGTAAGCAGGCGTTGTTCGTCAATGAAGGTTTTACGACGCGAATTGTCGATGTCTCTGAGAAAGAGAGCGAGGCGCTGCTGAACTTCTTGTTTGCGCACGTCACGAAACCGGAGTTTCAGGTACGCTGGCGCTGGCAGCCGAACGATGTGGCGATTTGGGATAACCGCGTCACGCAGCACTATGCCAATGCCGATTATTTGCCGCAGCGCCGGATTATGCACCGGGCGACGATTCTGGGGGATAAGCCATTTTACCGTGCTTGATGGGGGATATGTGCGGGCTGATGCCCTCACCCCGGCCCTCTCCCACAGGGAGAGGGAGAAAACCGGTCCCCTCTCCCTGGAGGGAGAGGGTTAGGGTGAGGGTGAAAGCACCCACTAGCGCAGAATTTTCTTCTCAGCCAAATCCAGCGCAAAGTAGCTAAAGATAAGATCCGCGCCCGCGCGCTTAATCGCACCCAGACTTTCCAGCACCACTTTCTCTTCATCAATCGCACCCGCCTGGGCGGCGAATTTGATCATCGCGTACTCACCGCTCACCTGATACGCGCCAATTGGCAGCTCAGTGCGTTCGCGGATATCGCGCAGAATATCCAGATATGGGCCTGCCGGTTTCACCATCAGGCAATCCGCACCCTGTGCTTCATCCAGCAGCGACTCGCGAATCGCTTCGCGGCGGTTCATCGGGTTCATCTGATAGGTTTTACGGTCGCCTTTCAGTGCCGTGCCCGCAGCTTCGCGGAACGGGCCGTAGAATGAGGATGCAAACTTGGTGGAGTAGGACATGATCGCGGTATCGGTAAACCCGGCAGCGTCCAGCGCCTGACGAATTGCCTGTACCTGACCATCCATTGCCGCAGAAGGCGCGATGAAGTCGGCACCCGCCGCCGCAGCGACAACGGCTTGTTTACCCAGATTCAGCAGGGTTGCATCGTTATCCACGCCGTGATCGCACAGCACGCCGCAGTGGCCGTGAGAGGTATATTCACAGAAGCAGGTGTCGGACATGACAATCATATCCGGCACCGCGTCTTTACAGATACGCGACATGCGCGCCACGAGGCCGTCTTCCTTCCAGGCATCGCTGCCGGTCGCGTCGGTGTGGTGTGAAATGCCGAAGGTCATTACCGAGCGGATACCCGCATTCGCAATACGCTCGATTTCGCGGGCGAGATGTTTCTCCGGAATGCGCATCACGCCAGGCATGGCGTCGATGGCCTTGTAGTCGTTGATCTCTTCTTCAACAAAGATCGGCAACACCAGGTCGTTTAAGCTCAGTGTTGTCTCTTCAAACATAGCCCGCAGCGCAGGTGAGCGGCGCAGACGGCGTGGGCGAGTGATTAAATCGGTCATGATTTGCCTGATGTTTGTGGAACATGCATCCATTGTAACCGAATCACCATCGTGATGTTTTACTAAAGTTGTGCTTATAAAGGAGGAGAGCGGCGCAGGGGCGATGAAGAAAGTTTCAGGGAATTCTTAAATTATTGCCAATGATGAATTGAATGACGTTTTAATTGTTTTTATATATAACTATGTTTTTAATTATCGCCTCAACCATAGATGCTGATTTTATTTTTAAGGGTGGTTTGTTTTTTGTATTTATTCTATAAATTTGATAAATGGTTTTTTCAAATTTCGAAGATGAATATTTTATTTTGTTTAGTGGTTTTTTTATGTTTTTATTAGAAAATTGAATTGTTGTTACTTGTTGATATTATTGGATTTATTGTTGTTTTTGGCGAGCGGTTATCACTCAATTAAGTTGTCCGAATACAGACATTAAGTAAAGATTAATTGAACCTTTTATCCTGTGCATCGCATAATTACACCCGCAACAATACTCATATTGCATTGTTAATTGATGGACCAACGAATATACGTCCCTGAGGAGGGATGACAAATGCACTCCTGGAAAAAGAAACTTGTAGTATCACAATTAGCATTGGCTTGCACTTTGGCAATCGCCTCTCAGGCAAATGCTACCGCATATGACACTTTTGGGTTCCATGATGATGCGCTGACTCCGTACAGCGAATTCAATGACTGGACCTCTTTAGATCACGACTATGTTTCCTACAGCGGTTATGTTTATAACAATGCTGCAGAAGGTAATTACGACACCACCTTCAACGGTGATACTGTAAATGGCGTAATCTCTACTTATTATCTGAATCGCGATTACACCGATGCTGCTAATACTCTGAGCCTTTCTAACACAACCGTTCACGGTATGATCACTTCTTACCGTCCGGGCCACTTTGATAATCTCGTCGATGGATTGCCTAGTGCCAACAGCACCTTCTACACCTGGGGTGAAGCAGTTGCACATGATTGGGTTGATGGCGATACCTTCACTCTGAATGTCGCTAATACGACCATCGATGATGATTACGAAGGTCTGTATTATACCGATACTTGGGTTGATGCAGATGGCAAAGCCTACGATAACTTCCCATACGAAGGTAAATACGATACTGCTGGCTTTGGTACCGCAGTTACTCTGAATGTGGAAAGTGATATCAACATCACTGCTAACTCCCACGTTGCGGGTATTACCATGATTCAGGGTGATACTACTCACTCTGATGTAACTTATGATGGCTCTCACCAGTGGGATAACAACATCAAAGTTACTGATTCAACTGTAACTTCTGGTTCATTGACCGACCTCGAAGATGAAGGTCACTTTGGTGATTCCGGTGAGCCGAGCGATTACGGTAGTACTGCTGATGTAGGTATTAATAATGATGCTGCATTAGTCTTCTCTGACAACGCTGGTTCTGACTACCGTATGGTCAACAATGTTGAGTTTGATAACTCCACATTGATGGGCGATGTGTACTTTGACAGCACCTTCAATAACAACTTCGATAAGAATGGCCACCTGGTTGATAACTCTACAACCGTGTATACCAACGCAGGTTGGGCAGATGACGATCAGAACGTTGATCACCTGACGCTGACTCTGGATCACAGCAAATGGGTCGGTGCTGCATGGATCGATTACGAACAAGTTGTTCCTGCTAATTTCTATGATGTTGCAGCAAACAGCCTGACACCGAGCCATTCTTCAACTGATTATTGGGGACGTGTTAACTCAGCTGATACATTCCAAAGCGGCATCTTTGATGTTGTGCTGAATAACGGTTCTGAGTGGGATACGACTAAAAAATCTCGCATTGACAGCCTGACTGTTAATAGCGGTTCTCAGGTGAATGTATCTAGTTCAGAACTAACTTCCGATACCATTGCGCTGAACAACGGTTCTTCCATGAATATCGGTGAAGGTGGTTATGTTGATACCGATCATCTGACCATTAACACATACAGTACCGTTAATCTGGATGCTTCTACCGGTTGGTCTACTGATGCAGCTCTGAACGCTAACACTATCACCGTGACTAATGGTGGTGTACTGGATGTGAATGTTGATCAGTATGATGCTAATCCATTCCATACCAATACGTTGGAATTGACCAGTGGTGATCGTGCTGACAACAACGGCAACGTATACTCTGGTGTATTCGATATCCATAGCAGCGACTATGTGCTGAATGCTGACCTGGTCAACGATCGTACTAACGATACCAGCAAAGCAAACTATGGTTACGGTACTATCGCTATGAACTCTGACGGTCACCTGACTGTTAATGGTAATGGCGATATCAACAACGCTGACGAGATGGATAACAGTGCTGTTGACAACGTAGCTGCTGCAACCGGTAACTACAAAGTTCGTATCGACAACGCTACGGGTAAAGGTTCTATCGCAGACTACAAAGGCAACGAGCTGGTTTATGTCAACGACAAAAACAGCACCGCGACCTTCTCTGCTGCCAACAAAGCTGACCTGGGTGCATACACCTATCAGGCACAGCAAGTGGGCAACACTGTTGTTCTGCAACAGACTGAGCTGACCGATTACGCAAACATGGCGCTGAGCATCCCGTCTGCAAACACCAACATCTGGAACATGCAGCAGGATACCCTGAACAATCGCCTGAACACCTCTCGTCACGGCTTTGAAGACAATGGCGGCGCATGGGTGAGCTACTTCGGTGGCAACTTCAACGGCGACAACGGCACCATCAACTATGACCAGGACGTCAACGGCATCATGGTCGGTGTTGATAGCAAAATCGACGGTAACAACGCTAAATGGATCGTCGGTGCTGCGGCTGCCTTCGCGAAAGGCGACATGAATGACCGTACTGGTCAGGTGGATCAAGACAGCCAGTCTGCCTACGTCTACTCTTCTGCTCGCTTCGCGAACAACATCTTTGTTGATGGCAACTTAAGCTACAGCCGCTTCAACAACGACCTGAGCGCAACCATGAGCAATGGCGACTATGTTGATGGCGACACTACTGCCGATGCATGGGGCTTTGGCTTGAAACTGGGCTACGACTGGAAAATCAACGACGCTGGCTACGTAACTCCGTACGGCGCAATTTCTGGTCTGTTCCAGTCTGGCGATAGCTACAGCCTGAGCAACAGCATGGATGTCGGTGGTCAGGACTACGACAGCCTGCGTTATGAACTGGGCGTTGATGCTGGTTACACCTTCAACTACGGTGACCAGGCTCTGACTCCTTACTTCAAACTGGCTTATGTGTATGACGATTCCAACAACCACAACGACGTCAACGGCGACAGCATTGACAACGGTGTTGAAGGTTCCGCAGTACGCGTAGGCGTGGGCAGCCAGTTCAGCTTCACCAAAAACTTCAGCGCTTACACCGGTGTTAACTACCTCGGCGGCGGCGATGTTGATCAGGATTGGGGCGCAAACGCGGGTGTTAAATACACCTGGTAATGGCTCTTCGGTAAATGGGGAAGGTGACTTCCCTGTTTAACTGAACGTTACTCATGCCCGTCATTACTATGGCGGGCATTTTTACATGGATGGTAGAAAATGCCTGCATTGAGTAAACCACTGAGCGAATTTGTTACTCTTGATAAGCACTTATCTCCTCGCAGTATCCATTTTGATTTACCGGCTGGCGCTATTATCCTGCCGGAAGATAAAAAGACGGAAAACCATACTCTCGTTTTAACGCAAGGCTCGGTCTCTATCCGACGAAACCCCGGCAATATTATGTTCGGAATGTCGCAAAGCCCGGCTATTTTTGGCCTGGTCGGGGCCATCATGAAAATTCAACAGGATTACACGCTCACCACCGAAAGCGATTGTCGCGGGTACTACTTGCCTGTGCAGGACACGCTGCATTGCCTGACGCGCTATCAATTGTGGCGTGAAGCACTCTACTGGGTGACATGGCAGCATCGCATGCTGGAAGTGCGTGATGCGCAGCTTATTGGCTCCAGCAATTATCAACAAATCCGCAGCACGCTGCTGGTGATGGCAAAGTGGAACGATAATCTGCGTGCCAGAGTGGGCGTGATGAAGTTTATCCAGCACAGAACGAATATTTCGCGCTCGGTCATTGCCGAAGTCCTCTCGGCTCTGCGTCAGGGAAATTATATCCAGATGGAAAAGGGCAAACTCGTCAGCATCACGCGTTTGCCCTACGACTATTAAGAGCCTGGAACAGCCAGCGGCTGATTGCCGCTCAGTTCCGTAACCAGATTATTGATACCGTCGCTCATATTGACGAATCGGGTAAGTGGAGAACGGGTGACTACAACAAATGCGCCCACGTTTTCCTGCGGAATCATTGCCATATAGGTAATGAAACCACCGCCGCCGCCCGTTTTCTGAATAATCCCTGGGCGACCATTTTTCGGCGACATATAGACCCATCCCAGACCCAGCGCATCTGCTTTGCCTGGCACATCCATACCCACTACTCGGGTGAGCTGATTGCGCTGATAAATCAGCGTCTGCATCCGATCCGCCTGATTACTACGATGATAGAAATCAGAAGAGAGATACTGCTGCATCCAGCGCATCATATCGCCAGGCGTGGAATAAACCCCGCCGCTACCGACGGCAGCCAGCGTATTGTTACACGGACTGGCGCCTTTCTCGGCCACCATCAAACGACGGCACTGATCTGGCGACGGCGTAAAGGTGGTGTCTTTCATGCCCAACGGGCGACTGATTTGCTCTTCAAACAGCTGTGAATAAGGTTTCCCGGCAGCATTGCCCAGCGCATCGGCCAGCAGATCGAAAGCCAGGTTAGAGTAGCTGGCTTGGGTACCGGGCGCGGTTTTCAGCGTCGCGTTATTGAGATAAGACCAGCGTTGTGACTGGGTCGGCCAGACAAACACCGGGCGATGCGCCGCGCCGCCCGGCTGCTCGCGCGGCAGCGCGCTGGTGTGCGTGGCGAGGTTCACCAGGCGAATCGGTGAGCCCTGATAAGTTGGCACATGCGCGCCCGGCGGAGCATATTTGCTTAACGGATCGTCAAGCTTCACCACGCCCTGGTCGAGCAATTTCACCAGCATCTCGCTGGTCATCAGCTTGGTCAGCGACGCAATACGAATCACTGAATCTAACTGTGGATGCACGTTGTTGCCCGGCCGGGTTTCGCCAAAGCTGCGGAATACGCGCTGGTTGCCATCGATAACCACCAGTGCCATCCCCGTAGCGCCGCTGCCGTAGAAGATATGGTTAGCGTAGCGGTCGACAATATCGGAAGCAAAAACGGGATCGGCGATCGGCTGAGCCGCCTGGACCGATGTCAATGACGCCACGCAGAGCGCGGCAGAAAAAAGCAGACTACGTTTCAACGAAGGCATCCATAAATGAAATGGGGGAACAGTGCGTATTTATACTACTTACACCGTGAATCGGCACCTGAGAAAGCGCCATTAAACGCTATCATAGCGGGAAAAACGTAACGGTGAGTAACCGTGGATATGAAACTTTGTATTGAAGACACACTTTTGTGATCCGTCGCGTATGATAGATAAGATGAATATTCCATTTGTGTCGCTGAATACGGTTAAAACGTGAGTCAAACCTTCCTGGAGACCGCGTTACAACTGAAATATCGTTAAGGCGATTTTGCACCTTTTACCGGCGAACTAAGCGCCTGTTTATCGGTCTCATTGTGCGGTTATCTTTCGTTTTTACGTGGTATCCCTTTGGTTGCAGCGCATGCTGCGACAGGACTTGTGTTGTACACAGCAAACGCCAGAACCATAAGAAGTTAGCAGGAGAGCACTATGTTTAAGTCTTTTTTCCCTAAGCCGGGGCCCTTTTTTCTCTCGGCATTTATTTGGGCGTTGATTGCCGTCATTTTCTGGCAAGCGGGTGGAGGAAGCTGGCTGCTGAATCTGGTTCATGCATCGAAGGATGTCCCGATTAGCGCAGCCCGCTTCTGGTCGCTGAACTATCTGGTTTTCTACGCGTTCTACGCCGTTTGCGTCGGGCTTTTCGCGCTCTACTGGTTTGTGCGCAGCCCACATCGCTGGCAATACTGGTCGGTACTGGGTACCGCGCTGATTATTTTCGTCACCTGGTTTTTGGTGGAAGTGGGCGTGGCGGTCAACGCCTGGTATGCCCCATTCTGGGACCTCATCCAGCAGGCGCTTACCTCGCCCAATAAAGTCTCTATCAACCAGCTCTATCACGAAGTCGGTATTTTCCTTGGCATCGCCCTGATTGCGGTCACCGTCGGCGTGCTTAATAACTTCTTTGTCAGCCACTACGTCTTCCGCTGGCGTACAGCGATGAACGAACACTATATGGCGCACTGGGATCACCTGCGTCATATTGAAGGGGCTGCGCAGCGTGTGCAGGAAGACACCATGCGTTTTGCCTCCACGCTTGAAGACATGGGCACCAGCTTTATCAACGCCATCATGACGCTAATTGCCTTCCTGCCGGTGCTGGTTACGCTCTCGGCCCACGTGCCGACGCTACCCATTCTGGGCAGCATTCCCTATGGTCTGGTGATTGCCGCGATCATCTGGTCGCTGATGGGCACCGGGCTGCTGGCGATTGTCGGTATCAAACTGCCAGGTCTGGAATTTAAAAACCAGCGTGTGGAAGCGGCGTACCGTAAAGAGCTGGTCTACGGCGAAGATGACGAAGCCCGCGCCACGCCGCCAACCGTGCGCGAACTGTTCAGCGCCGTGCGTCGCAACTACTTCCGTCTCTATTTCCACTATATGTATTTCAACATTGCCCGTATCCTGTATCTTCAGGTCGATAACGTTTTCGGTTTATTCCTGTTGTTCCCCTCGATTGCGGCTGGTGCAATCACGCTGGGCCTGATGCAGCAGATCCTCAACGTATTCGGTCAGGTGCGCGGTTCGTTCCAGTATCTGATTAGCTCCTGGACGACGCTGGTGGAATTGATGTCCATCTACAAACGTCTGCGCAGCTTCGAGCACCAGTTGGATGACAAAGATCTCCAGGAAGTGACCCACACATTCAGTTAATTTCTACAAGGAAGCACGATGACGCCAGTATCACGTTATGTCTCACTCCCGTTAACGTTGCTGGCGGGGCTGGTATTAAGCGCCTGTACCAGTCAACAGACGCCAACGTTGAAGAAAGGGGAGAAGCCCGTTGACGTGGCGTCGGTGGTGCGGCAAAAAATACCGGCCAGCGTAAAGGACCGGGAAGCCTGGGCGCAGGCGCTGGCAAAAACCTTTGAAAGCCAAAAGCTGGCACCGACAAAAGAGAATATCTGTTCGGTGCTGGCGGTGGCGCAGCAGGAATCCAACTATCAGGCGGACCCGGCGGTGCCAGGGTTGAGTAAAATCGCCTGGCAGGAAATTGACCGCCGTGCCGAGCGTATGCACATACCGACGTTCCTCGTGCATACCGCTCTGAAAATTACCTCGCCTAACGGCAAAAGCTACAGCGAGCGGCTGGATAACGTGAAAACGGAAAAACAGCTGAGCGCGATTTTTGATGACTTTATTAACATCGTACCAATGGGGCAGACGCTGTTTGGCTCGCTGAACCCGGTACATACCGGCGGCCCGATGCAAGTGAGCATTGCCTTTGCCGAGGCGCACACGCGTGGTTACCCGTGGAAAATGGACGGCACCGTACGTCAGGAAGTCTTCAGCCTGCGCGGTGGGCTGTGGTTTGGCACGTACCATCTGCTGAACTATCCGGCCAATTACACGGCCCCAATTTACCGATTCGCAGACTTTAACGCAGGCTGGTATGCCAGCCGTAACGCGGCATTCCAGTATGCGGTCAGTAAAGCGACCGGCGTTAAGCTGGCGCTGGACGGCGATTTAATCCGCTATGATAGCGATGACGCGGGGAAGACCGAGCTGGCGGTGCGCAAACTGGCAGGCAAACTTTCGCTGAGTGATGACGAAATCCATCGCCAGTTGAAGAAGGGTGACAGCCTGGCATTTGAAGAAACCGAGCTCTACAAGGGCGTGTATAAAATAGCGCAGCAGAAAACCGGCAAAACGCTGGTGAAAGAGATGTTACCTGGGATTCAGTTAGAGAGCCCGAAGATCACGCGCAATCTCACCACGGCGTGGTTTGCGAAGCGCGTCGACGATCGTCGGGCGAAGTGTATGGCGAACTAAGATTAGCGCTGGCGACGCCAGCGCATCACGAGCGCCACGAAGCCTAGAATCGCACAGCCGCCCAGGAACGGCACCAGACCAAACAGGGTTCCGACGGCCAGCCCCATTTCTACACGCGGGCGGCCCGTATCCTGCATTTGCATCAAATGCTCGTAAACCCCAGGCGCATGCACCAGCAGGTTTAGCAACTGTGCACCAGCCCAAAAGCAGAGCAGAACGAACACCGCATAGGCGACGTTGCCCGGCGCAGAAGATGCGCTTTTTTTCCCATTCAGGATGAGCTTCGACAAGGCGAAATCTGTCATAAAGACCTCCCGGACTTCATTACATGACCGTGACACTGGCATGAGTGTGACAGCCTTCCTCGCAGGGCAGTATAAGAATTATGGTAATTTCGGTTAAGGATTAGTCCTGGATTACCGGGAGTCGTGCGGCGATCACAAATCTCGAATGTAAACATTTTGCTAACATTAAATAATTGCTGTTCACACCACAGACCCATGACCGGGGATATGCGAAGATGATTTTTTTATCTCCGGAGCCGTTATGAAGCTGCCTACAAAAATTCGCCGTGACTGGCACTACTATGCGTTCGCTATTGGTCTGATTTTTATTCTTAACGGCGTAGTTGGCTTGCTGGGTTTTGAAGCTAAAGGCTGGCAAACCTACGCGGTTGGGATGGTGACGTGGGTGATTAGCTTCTGGCTGGCGGGGTTAATTATTCGCCGCCGCCCGGAGGGCGACGGCGTGGAAGAGGGGGCGAACTAACCCTTTCTTACATTGTCGTTTTGAGGGCGCTATCGGCCTGATGGCGCTCCAGTGCCAGTTCGATTAAACGTGTGATCAGCGAGGTGTAATCCAGCCCGCTCGCCTGCCACAGTTTTGGATACATGCTGATGTTGGTGAAACCCGGTAGCGTATTGATTTCGTTGATCACAACTTCATTCTCCGCCGTCAGGAACACATCGACACGCGCCATCCCGCTGCAACCCAGCGTCTGATACGCCTGCACCGCCACATCGCGGATTTTGTCGTTGATCTCTGCCGGAATCGCCGCCGGAACGACCACTTTCGCGCCATTATCATCAATGTATTTGGTATCGTAGGCGTAAAATTCGCTGTTCAGTACAATTTCGCCACAGGTGCTGGCCTGCGGTTCATCATTGCCCAGCACTGCGCATTCGATCTCGCGGCCTTTAATACCCTGCTCAACCACCACTTTATGGTCAAACTCAAATGCCAGCGCCACGGCCTGTTGATATTGCGCTTCGCTGTTAACCTTGCTGACGCCAACGGAGGAACCCTGATTGGCGGGTTTTACAAACAGCGGCAGGCCCAGCTTCGCTTCCACTTCCGCAAACGAGATACGGTTACGGTTGCTGCGCGTCAGGGTAATAAATGGCGCGATGGCCAGCCCGGCGTCGCGCAACAGGCGCTTGGTGACGTCTTTGTCCATGCAGGCGGCAGAACTCAGCACATCTGAACCCACAAACGGCAGATTCGCCACGCGCAGCATACCCTGAAGGGAGCCATCTTCGCCGAGCGTGCCGTGAACAATCGGGAAAATGACGTCAATGGCGCCCAGCGGTTGGCCGCTTTCTGCGTTGATCAACTGCTGCGAGGTTTTCCCTGGAATTTGCGCCAGCGTCACATCAGAGTGGCGAAGGGCGATTTTTGCCGGGTCCTGCGCATTCAGCAAATAGTTTTGCGCATCATTAATGTGCCACTGACCCTGCTTATCAATGCCCAGCAGTACTACGTCAAAGCGTGTTTTATCAATGGCTTCAACGATATTCTTAGCCGACTGCAGCGACACTTCGTGCTCTGCTGATTTCCCGCCGAAAACAATCCCAACCCGCAACTTCGCCATCTTTAATTCCATCCGTTCCAAACGCAAAACACATAACATACCACGTGATTTCCGGGCTATCTGCCATAATCTTTAACTTTATTGCAGGCAGGAGAGCCGATGAAAATCACGCGCTGGCTGGTATTTGCGGGACTTATCGCTATTGGCTATGGTGGCTATCAGATGCTGCCATCCTGGTACAATCCATTTACGCCATTAATGCTTAACGATCCGCCCGGTCTGGTGACGCGCTGGAAGCTCAAAGCGATAACGGATGCGCAGTGTCAGACGCTGCTGGCCGAGGCAAATCAGCAACATCTTATCAGTACGCAGAGCGTGGCGCCGAGCGGCGGCGCATGTCCGCTCACGGATGTGGTACAGGTGCGTGATTTTGGCACGGTGAAACTCAGCAATCGCTTTCTCGCCAGTTGCCGCCTGGCGCTGAGCAGCGCGTTGTATGTGGAACAGCAGGTGAAGCCACTTTCCCGCCAAATGCTGAACAGTGAAGTGACGCGCATTGACCATCTGGGGAGTTTTGCCTGCCGCAATATTTATCATCGCGCCGACGGCCCGCTGAGCGAACATGCCACGGCAAATGCGCTGGATATCAGCGGCTTTCGTCTGGAGAATGGTAAACAGGTTAGCGTGCTGAAAGACTGGACGCAGCCGCAGACTCAACCGTTCCTGCAAACGCTGCTGGCGATTAGCTGCCAGTATTACGGTAATGGGCTTGGGCCCAGCTACAACGCGGCGCACGCCAATCATTTTCATCTCGGTATGCGCGGCTACGGGCTTTGTCGCTAAGCATAACTCTCTTTTTGCTGGAAATTAAAACGTGAGATCGTTCACAGAAAATAGCAAATCAATGATAAAACCCTAAACTCACCGCGAACGCATCTCTGACAATACCGACTGCCATACAACTTGCTACCCTGTGCACTTGTCCGCATAAGTGAACGAAAACGCGTAGTTATGGAATCCTGGAAGGTAAATCTCATCTCTGTCTGGTTCGGCTGCTTCTTTACCGGCCTCGCCATCAGTCAAATTCTGCCCTTTTTGCCGCTCTACGTGGCGCAGCTGGGCGTCACGTCTCATGAATCACTCTCGATGTGGTCAGGGCTAACGTTCAGTATCACTTTTCTGGTTTCGGCGATTGTCTCGCCCATGTGGGGCAGCCTGGCGGATCGCAAAGGGCGCAAATTGATGCTCCTGCGCGCGTCGTTAGGGATGGCGATTGCCATTTTGCTGCAAGCCTTTGCCACCAACGTCTGGCAGCTGTTTATTCTGCGCGGTGTGATGGGGCTGACGTCGGGGTATATCCCGAACGCGATGGCGCTGGTGGCCTCGCAGGTGCCGCGCGAGCGCAGCGGCTGGGCGTTGAGTACGCTCTCTACCGCGCAGATCAGCGGCGTCATCGGCGGGCCTCTGCTCGGCGGTTTCCTCGCGGATCACATGGGTCTGCGGATGGTCTTTTACATCACCGCGTTTTTGCTGATGATTAGCTTCCTCGTCACCCTGTTTTTAATCAAAGAGGGCGTGCGTCCGCAAATCAGCAAATCAGAGCGGCTGAGCGGGAAGGCGGTATTTGCTTCGCTGCCGTATCCGGGGCTGGTGATCAGCCTGTTTGTCACCACCATGGTGATCCAACTGTGTAACGGATCGATTGGCCCGATTCTGGCGTTGTTTATTAAATCGATGACGCCGGACAGTAACAACATCGCTTTCCTGAGCGGGATGATCGCCGCCGTACCGGGCGTCTCGGCGCTGATCTCCGCGCCACGGCTTGGCAAGCTGGGCGACCGTATCGGTACGGCGCGTATTCTATTGGCGACGCTGTGCTTTGCGGTGGTGCTGTTCTTCGCCATGTCGTTTGTTACCACACCGTTCCAGCTTGGCGTGCTGCGCTTCCTGCTCGGCTTTGCCGATGGCGCGATGCTTCCGGCAGTCCAGACGCTGCTGCTGAAGTACATCAGCGAACGCGTGACCGGGCGAATTTTCGGCTACAACCAGTCGTTTATGTATTTGGGCAATGTTGCCGGGCCGCTGATCGGGGCGTCTGTTTCTGCCATGGCGGGCTTCCGCTGGGTGTTTGTGGCGACAGCGATTATTGTGCTGATTAATATCTGGCAACTGGTGGTGATGCTGCGACGCAGTAAAACCAACCCTCACCCCGGCCCTCTCCCTGAGGGAGAGGGTGAAAAACAGCGTCATATGTAAGCCCAGGCACGGCCAGTTCCTTCTCCCTTGAGGGAGAGGGTTAGGGTTAGGGGGAAAAATGCGACTCCCTCACCCTCATTTCACATAAATGTTCCCTCGATCACAAAACGATCATTTTCCCCACAAGCGATCTTCTCAAAACAACTGTTACGCGTATACAGTTACGCGTAACAGTTCATGTGCAAGAGGTTTTTTTATGGGTAATTTGTTTGATTTATCGGGTAAACGCGCGCTGGTAACCGGTTCAGCGCAGGGGATTGGCTTGCTGCTGGCTCGCGGCCTGGCCGAACACGGCGCGGAGGTGGTGATTAATGACATCACCCAGCAACGCGCCACGCAGGCGGCGGATGCCCTGACGGCTGAGGGATTCCGCGCAGTGGGTTACGGTTTTGATGTCACTCATGCGCAGGAGGTCGCCAAAGCTATCGACAACATCGAACAGGAGGTGGGCGCAATTGATATTCTGATTAATAACGCCGGTATTCAGCGACGTTATCCCTTCACTGAATTCCCGGAAGCCGAATGGGATAAAGTGATCGACGTTAACCAAAAATCCGTGTTTTTGGTTTCCCAGCAGGTGGCGAAATATATGATGCAGCGCCGACAGGGGAAAATAATTAATATCTGCTCGATGCAAAGCGAACTAGGCCGCAAAACAATTACGCCTTACGCTGCCTCAAAAGGTGCGGTCAAAATGTTAACCCGTGGAATGTGTGTCGAGCTGGCGGAATACAATATTCAGGTTAACGGTATTGCGCCGGGATATTTTGCTACCGACATGACCGCCACGCTGGTTAACGACGAAGCCTTTTCCGCCTGGCTCTACCAGCGTACGCCCGCTGCCCGCTGGGGAAAACCAGAGGAACTGATTGGCGCGGCAGTTTATCTCGCGGCGCCTGCCTCTAATTTTGTAAATGGTCATATTCTGTTTGTCGATGGCGGAATGTTAGCCGCCGTGTAACAACATAAAATAACGATAGATGATGCTCATCGTCTGAGGATTGAGTATGAAAACACTTAGCAAACTGCCAGTACGCCGCTGGTGGTATTTAATGCCGATTATTTTTATTACCTACAGCCTGGCGTATCTCGATCGCGCGAATTATGGTTTTGCCGCCGCCGCCGGAATTGAAAATGATTTAGGGATCACCAAAGGGACCGCATCGTTAATTGGCGCGCTGTTCTTCCTCGGTTATTTCTTTTTCCAGGTGCCGGGCGCAATGTATGCGGTAAAACGCAGCGTGCGGAAAATGATTTTTTTCAGCCTGATATTATGGGGCTTCTGCGCGGCAGCTACCGGCTTCGTCAGTAATATTCCTACATTGATGGCGATTCGCTTTACCCTGGGTATTGTCGAAGCGGCCGTTATGCCCGCCATGCTTATCTACATCAGCAACTGGTTTACCAAAAGCGAGCGTTCACGCGCCAATACTTTCCTGATTCTCGGCAACCCGGTGACGGTGCTGTGGATGTCGATTGTCTCTGGCTATCTGATTCAGGCCTGGGGCTGGCGTGAAATGTTTATTATCGAAGGCATTCCCGCCGTGTTATGGGCTTTCTGCTGGTGGGTGCTGGTGCGCGATAAACCGTCAGAGGCCACCTGGCTCAGTGAGGAAGAAAAACAGACGCTTCAGCAGGCAATGGACAGCGAACAAACCACCATCAAGCCCGTGCGTAACTACGGTGAAGCGATGCGTTCCCGCAATGTGATTATGCTGTGTGCCGTGCACGCGCTGTGGAGTATCGGCGTCTACGGCTTCATGATGTGGATGCCGTCGATTCTGAAAAATGCGGCGCAAATGGACATTGTCTCCGTTGGCTGGCTGGCCGCAGTGCCTTATCTGGCGGCAATTTGCCTGATGCTGGTGGTTTCATGGCTCTCCGATAAACTGCAAAACCGTAAGCTGTTTATCTGGCCTTTGCTGCTGATTGCGGGCGTCGCGTTCTTCGGGTCGTGGATGTTGGGCACGCAGGCGTTCTGGCTCTCCTATGCGTTGCTGGTAATTGCCGCAGCCTGTATGTACGCACCTTACGGGCCGTTCTTCGCGTTGATACCGGAACTGCTGCCACGCAACGTCTCGGGCGTGTCGATGGGGTTAATCAACAGCTTTGGCGCGTTGGGTGCTTTTATCGGCGCGTGGCTGGTGGGTTATCTCAACGGCATCACCGGCGGGCCTGGCGCGTCTTACACCTTTATGGCGACCGCGCTGTTTGCGTCAGTGGTACTGATGTACTGCGTGCGCGCGCCTGGCGAAACGACACGCGGCGCGCTGCAAACGAACAAGGCCGCCAGCTAAACGGGCTGGATGCAGATCCTGCCCGGCTGTGATAAGGTTCTCTGCGAGCAAAACAGACATTTTGTCGCAGAGAACCTCATGAAAAACAATCGGATGACATTGCAGGATATCGCTAACCTCGCGGGGCTAAATAAGATGACGGTCAGCCGTTATCTGCGCGACCCTAATCAGGTGTCTGCGCGTAGCCGTGAATTGATTTCGAAAATCATGGAAGAGAACAACTACATTCCCAATCGCGCGCCGGAAATTTTGCTCAATGCGCGCAGTAAAACGATCGGCGTTTTGATCCCTTCGTTCCGTAATCAGATCTTCGCCGATGTGCTGGCGGGGATCGAGTCCGTGACCTCTGCGCATCAATACCAAACGCTGATCGCCAACTACGAATACGACCCTTGTCGTGAAGAGCGGGAAGTGCTGAATCTGCTTTCGTATAACATCGATGGCCTGATCCTCACGGGCCGCCAGCATACGGACAGAATGGTGCAGTACCTGCGCGCCAGCGGTATTCCGGTGGCGGAGTTAATGGACGTTTCCGGGCAACCGCTCGATATTCAGGTCGGCTTTGATAATGAAAAAGCCGCCTGGGAGATGACCACCGCGTTTCTCGACAGCGGCAAGCGACAGATCGCCTTCTTTGGCTCAATGGATGACCCGCGCGATCTCAGTCGATATCGCGGCACGCAAAATGCGCTGGCGGCGCACGGCCTGGAGCCCTACCACCTGGCGCCGAAAACCATCTCTTCGGTTTCACTGGGGCGTCAAATGTTTCAGCAAATGCGCCAGCAGCGCCCGGATATTGACGCGGTATTCTGCACCAATGATGACCTGGCGGTCGGCGTGCTGCTGGAGTGCCAGGCGCAGAATATCAGCGTGCCGGGCGAGCTGGCGATCGCCGGTTTCCATGGGCTGGAAATAGGGCGCGCGCGCCTGCAAAAAGTCGCCAGTGTGGTTACGCCGCGCTTCGAGATTGGCCAGGTGGCCAGCGAATTGCTACTCAAACGACTGGCGGGCAAAGATGTGCCGGAAAGCGTGAATGTGGGCTATCAGATTTATTACGGCGATACGCTGTGATAACCTCCGCCGCCGGTAAAACCGCTATTCCGCCCACGCATTCTGGCGCTTCAGTTCCTCATTGACCTTGCCGTTAATCTCCTTCAATAATCCCGAAATATCGCTATTACAGTCGGCGTAAATTTTGTTAAATCCATCTGCCGTTATCTGGCGCACCGGGATCCAGTTCGGAATTTGCGGCATATAGCGTCCATCCTTCGCATAGGTTTCCGCGAATACTGCCCATTTCGGATCGGGATGATAATCCGCGATCGCCAGCTTCTTATTCACCGGCAGTCTGACGACCGGCATGGAGCTACTTTGCACCGCCATGCCAATTTCCTGCCCCTCGGGTGAGATCATAAATTCGAGAAACTTCATTGCTGCCGCTTTGTGCTGGCTGGTTTTCATCAGGAATGCGGTGGTACCTTCCGCCATTGATGTCGTACCACCCGGCCCGGCTGGCGGGGGCACTACTGTGTAAGCCGCTTTGCCCGGATCTTTATCAAACAGGGCGATGTGATACGGGCCAGAGGAGTACATTCCGCTCTGACCGGAACGATAGGACGTATTGGCGTCGGCGGTGGTCTGATTGATTGCGCCCGGTTGCGATAGGCCTTCACAAACCATGCTGCGCATAAATGTCATCGCCGTGACGGCCTCTTTACTGTCGAGCGCGGCTTTAAATTTACCGGGCTGAGTCGCCACCAGATAATTGCCGCCCGCCTGCCAGAGGTAAGAAGAGGAGAACGAACTGGCGTAGCCGCGCGTGGTGGCGAGCGGCATCACAAAGCCGTAGGTGTCGTTTTTCCCGTTGCCATCGGGGTCGTTGAAAGTAAACGCGTGCGCGACTTTTTTCAGCTCATCCCAGGTGGTCGGGGCTTTCATACCGAGTTTATCCAACCAGTCCTGGCGGATAAACAGGGCATAGGTATGTGCTGAGGTGGGGACGCCGTAAAATTTACCATCAGGCAGCTGCGTTGATTTCCAGGCTGCCTCGTAAACATCTGCGCCGTGTTTCAGTTTTTTCGGGTCGATTTCATCGACTATTCCCAGTTGCACCATTTGCCCAACAATAATGGCATCGTTAAATACGACGTCCGGTAATGCATTTCCGGTTGCCGCGCGCGCCAATCGTTGGTCGAAATCAGTTACTGCATTGAAATATTTAATTGAAATGCCGGTCTGTTGTTCGAAACTATCCGCCAGTTTTTGATAAATGACTTTCGAATCATTGCTGGCACGAATCCACACGTTAAGTTCTTCCGCGACGGCAGTGTGTGAAAGTGAAAATAACATAGCCAGGCTCAGTGCTTTGGTACGGTATCGCATAATAAGACTCCTGTTCTGCATTAAAGTAAAACATCGTTTTATATAGTGCGGCGCGATACCGTATAGCGGCAAGTGGGCGTGAAAGGCGGGAAAGTGTGACGCGCATAGGATTATTTCCAGAAAGTGTGATCCTGAATGTTTATTTCGTTTTGATGACAGCCTAAGCGGTACGATTTATTTTATTGTTGATAAAGATATCTTTCATTTTCCATCACGGCTCACGTTTTTCTCCTCATGTCCCTGGAAATCGCAAGCATGATAAAAATGTAAAAATAGTGTCATCTCACTGTCATCTCACTTTTATACAGTCGCTTCGATTTTATTTATTTAGCGTTTTCATGGAGATGAGAATAATGAAATACAGCGCACTCTTTGCCGCTTTATTACCTTTGCTGGGAACCCCTGTTATTCACGCAGAAACCACGACTGCACCCGCGCTTGATAGTCGTGCGGCGCAGGGTGATATCACCGCACCCGGTGGCGCACGTCGCCTGAGTGGCGACCAGTCTGCGGCGCTGCGCGCGTCGATTATTGATAAACCGGCGAAAAACATTATTTTGCTGATTGGCGATGGCATGGGGGATTCCGAAATTACCGCTGCGCGCAACTACGCGCTGGGCGCGGGCGGCTTCTTTAAAGGCATTGATGCGCTGCCGCTGACCGGCCAGTACACCCACTACGCGCTGGATAAGAAAACCGGTAAACCGGACTACGTCACTGATTCCGCCGCCTCTGCCACCGCATGGAGCACCGGCGTGAAAACCTATAACGGCGCGCTGGGCGTGGACATCCATGAGCAGCCACATCAAACGCTGCTTGAGCTGGCAAAATCGGCGGGCCTTGCAACCGGCAACGTCTCTACCGCGGAATTGCAGGACGCGACTCCAGCAGCACAGATTTCTCACGTGACGTCGCGTAAATGCTACGGCCCGAGCGTGACCACGGAAAAATGCCCGACTAACGCGCTGGAAAAAGGCGGCAAAGGCTCCATTACCGAGCAGTTGCTGAACGCGCGTGCTGACGTCACTTTAGGCGGTGGCGCGAAAACCTTTGCTGAGACCGCTACCGCTGGCGAATGGCAGGGCAAAACTCTGCGCGAGCAGGCACAGGCGCGTGGTTATCAGCTGATAAGCGATGCCAGCGGGCTGGCGAGCATAACCGTGGCGAATCAGGACAAACCGCTGCTGGGGCTGTTCTCTGACGGCAACATGCCGGTGCGCTGGGAAGGGCCAAAAGCATCCTATCACGGCAACATTGATAAACCGGTCGTAACCTGTACGCCGAACCCGAAACGTGACGACAGCGTGCCGACGCTGGCGCAGATGACTGACAAGGCCATTACGCTGCTGAGTAGCAACGAAAAAGGTTTCTTCCTCCAGGTGGAAGGCGCGTCGATCGACAAACAGGATCACGCGGCGAATCCGTGCGGGCAAATTGGTGAAACGGTCGATCTGGATGAGGCCGTACAAAAAGCGCTGGCGTTCGCACAGAAAGACGGTAACACACTGGTGATTGTCACCGCTGACCACGCCCACGCCAGTCAGATTGTTGCGCCGGATACCAAAGCGCCAGGCCTGACCCAGGCGTTAAACACCAAAGACGGCGCGGTCATGGTGATGAGCTACGGTAACTCGGAAGAGGAATCTATGGAACATACCGGCACTCAGGTACGCATTGCCGCGTACGGCCCACATGCGGCGAACGTCGTTGGCCTGACCGACCAGACCGATCTTTACTACACCATGAAGTCCGCGCTTGGCCTGTAATATTTCCAGTATTCCCGACGGCTAAATAGCGCCGTCGGCTTGTTTTATTTCCGCCAGCGTTCAGAATTGTAAGGATTGTCTTATATAAGGATGGTGCAATGAAACTCGCAATACTGGGTGCTTTTGTTTTTGGTCTCTGTTTTGTTTCTACCGCAGGCGCGGCAGATCAAACATTAACGCCGCAGCAGCAGCGCATGCGCGACTGTAATGCGCAGGCAACGGCGAAAACGATCAAAGGTGATGAGCGCAAAACCTACATGAGCGCGTGCCTGAAAGGGCAGGATGCAGCGAAAGAGAAAGGCGTGACGCCTCAGCAGCAGAAAATGCGTGAATGTAATGCGAAAGCGACCGAGCAGTCATTAAAAGGCGACGACCGTAAGAAATTTATGAGCGCCTGTCTGAAAAAATCCGCTTAACGCAAACTATTTTATGGCAAGAAAAACGCCCGGCAGATTTTAGCCGGGCGTTTTTATTCAGAGGATCAGGCTTTACTCATTTTCTCTGATTTTTCCATGCAGGCTGCCATGGCTTCGATGACGGCAGAGCGGAATCCTTTTTCTTCCAGTACGCGAACGGCTTCAATAGTCGTGCCGCCCGGTGAGCAAACCATATCTTTCAGTTCGCCCGGATGTTTACCCGTCTCCAGCACCATTTTCGCTGAACCCATCACCGCCTGTGCGGCAAATTTATAGGCCTGCGCGCGCGGCATCCCGCCCACAACGGCCGCATCGGCCATCGCTTCGATAAACATGAACACATACGCCGGTGCGGAACCGCTGACGCCGACGACCGGGTGAATCATCTGCTCGGCGATAATTTCGGCTTCACCAAAGCAGCGGAAAATATTCAGCACATCGGCGGTATCTTCCGGTGTGACCAGCGCGTTTGGCGTAACGGAGGTCATTCCTGCGTTCACCAGCGACGGCGTATTTGGCATCGCACGGACGATTTTACGATCGTGGCCCAGCGCGCGCGCCAGCTGATCGAGCGTGATGCCTGCGGCAATAGAGACCACCAAAGAATCTTTATTAAAGCTGGAAGCGACTTCGCTCAGCACTTTAATCATGATGCCTGGCTTCACGGCACCGAAGACGATGTCCGCCACCTGGGCGACTTCCTGCGCGCTTTCGGCTGCGTTAATACCGAACTGATCGTGCAGGGCGGCCACTTTATCCGGCGATGGGGTATAGACCCAAATCTGGCCCGGCAGCACCTGACCGCTGGCAATCAGGCCGCCAAGAATTGCTTTACCCATATTCCCGCAGCCGATGAAGCCAATCTTCTTGTCCATGATGTCTCCCATTGTGTGTTTTTTTATTAGTGTACCTTTATAGGCGATTTGTCGCGACGAGTAACCTGAACATTTCGCGACAGCACGCGCCGGGCATGTCATCATTACGTACCGTTTTGCCAAATTCAGGAGAGGTAATGACAATTTGGGTTGATGCGGACGCCTGTCCGAACGTCATCAAAGAGGTACTGTTTCGCGCGGCGGATCGTACACAAACGCAGGTGACGCTGGTGGCAAACCAGTATCTGCGCGTGCCCCCATCACGTTTTATTCGGGCGATGGTGGTGCCAAAAGGTTTTGACGTTGCCGATAACGAAATAGTGCGCTTGTGTGAACCTGGCGATCTGGTGATCACTGCCGATATTCCGCTGGCGGCGGAAGTGTTGGAAAAGGGCGCGGCGGCGTTAAACCCGCGCGGCGAGCGTTACAGTCACGCGACGATTCGCGAGCGTTTAACCATGCGTGATTTTATGGACACCATGCGCGCAAGCGGCGTGCAAACCGGCGGCCCGAGCACGTTGAGCCAGCGCGACAGACAACAGTTTGCGGCGGAACTGGATAAATGGCTGCTGGCGGCAAAACATCCTTAATGTGAATTTCGTCACAAAAATGTGTTACCGTTTGCACCGTCTGCTCGCTTGTCAACGAAGCCTGCTTTCGTGTACATTTATCTAAACAATATGTGACACTTTTTCTTTACGCTTTTACACGTACTGTTTTCAGGCATATTTGTGCTTGTCTTACAGAGTCTGGATAGTTCTGTAACTCTATATTTACACTTACTTGTGTACTAGTTTGGTGATATCATTCTTAATTCAGATATGTGTCCCGCATCTTCATCGTTCCAGGGAGAACGCCAGGTCATGACTCAGCCTATTTTTTTGATTGGCGCGCGTGGTTGTGGAAAAACAACTATAGGTCAACGGCTTACCCATGCCTGTGATTTTCACTTTGTGGATACCGATCAAGTATTGCAACAGCGTGCCGGCATGACAGTCGCCGATATTGTGGTGCGAGAAGGCTGGGCCGGTTTTCGTGCCCGCGAGACGCAAACGCTGCAGTCCGTCACCCAACCGGGAACGGTCGTGGCGACGGGAGGGGGCATCATTCTGGCTGAAGTGAATCGCGACTTTATGCGTCAGAATGGCGTGGTGATTTACCTCAATGCGCCGGTTTCCGTCCTGGCGGGCCGCCTTGAAGCCTTCCCGGAAGCATCGCAGCGCCCAACGTTAACGGGGAAACCGATCACTGAAGAAGTGGCTGATATCCTGGCGCAGCGCGATGCTCTCTATCGTCAGACGGCGCACCATATTGTTGATGCATCGGCCTGCCCGGACGATGTTGTCGCTCAAATACTGACCGAACTGCGTCTTGCCCGCGCGTCCTGATCCCGCTATTGCCTATACTTAACGCTCTGACTAGCAAAAAAAGGAAGAGCGGATGCCAACGAACCCCCCGTATCCACGCGAAGCGCGTATTGAAGTTGTTGAGAAAGGACAGCCCGGCCAGACGGTCACCTGGTATCAATTACGCGCAGACCACCCCACACCCGATACGCTGATTAGCGAGCACACCACGAAGCAGGACGCGCTTGACGCCAAACAGCGCTATGAAGACCCTTCCAAAAGCTAACTCCTCGCAATAAGGCCCTATAATTAAAGTGGTTATATCGGGCCTTAATCACACTTTTTACTTATCGCAACTGTTATTAAAAGGTTAAAGTTAAGTTATATCAGGAGCGTGCCGGAATCATCCGGAACCTTTACATTCCGCCTGGTAAATGAGCTGCTACGCTTCTGAACGGTATTTTTTCATCCATCCAGGTGGCTAAGTGGTAAAAAGAGCCGTGTGCAGGCAGTGGTTGTAAAGAAGGTACATAACATGAATACGACGTTGGCGATTCTGACGGTAGGGGTTGTACCCGTCAAAGAAGTGTTGCCACTACTCACTGAGCACATCAGGGAAGATCAGATTACCCATAAGAGTTTGTTAGGGAATCTGAGTCGTGAGGAGGTTATGAAGGAGTATGGGGCGCAACCGGGAGAGGAGACAATCCTGGCGTTGCTTAACGATAATCAACTGGCTGAAGTCTCCCGTTCTAAAATTGAACGCGACCTTCAAGCCATCATTGAAGTGCTGGATAATCAACAGTATGACGTCATTCTGTTGATGAATACCTTTAAACTGCAACATCTGGTGGCGCGTAATGCGATGCTGATCGAGCCCCAGCGGATTATTCCGCCATTAGTGGCGTCTATTGTTGAAGGCCATCAGGTTGGCGTGATCGTGCCCATTGAGGAGATCCTTCGCGCGCAACAGGAGAAGTGGCAGGTTCTGCCCTCTGAACCCTATTACGAACTGGCAAACCCGATTCACGGCACCGATCTTGAACTGGTGACCGCCGGGGGAAAACTCATCGAGCAGGGCGCGGATGTACTGGTGCTGGACTGTTTAGGCTTCCATCAGCATCACCGTGATTTGTTACAAAAAGCGCTGGATGTCCCTGTTTTACTGTCAAATGTGCTGGTCGCCAGGCTGGCGGCAGAATTATTAGTTTAACAATATAAATTCGCGTGACAGGCTTCTGTTCGCACCCCTATATTGAGTGATTAAACACAAGACAATAAGGGCCTGTTTATGCTTCAAAGCAATGAATACTTCGACGGAAAAGTGAAATCGATTGGATTTACCAGCAGCAGCACCGGGCGCGCGAGCGTCGGCGTGATGGCGGAAGGCGAGTACACCTTCGGCACCGCGCAGCCGGAAGAGATGACGGTAGTCAGTGGTGCGCTGAATGTGTTGCTACCGGGTGCAACCGAGTGGCAAGTGTATACCGCTGGTGAAGTGTTCAACGTGCCCGGCAACAGCGAGTTCCATCTGGAAGTGGCGGAACCGACGTCTTATCTTTGTCGTTATCTGTAAGTGTGTCTCCTTCCTGCTGTGGCAGGAAGGAGATGTAAAGCATTAACGCTGCGCTTCCCCGCCAAGCCCTTCCACCAGGCTCTTAATCAGAGCAGCCAGTTCCCCGGTCATCAGGATAAAGTCAGCGTCAAAACGCGCGGCGTAGTCTTCTCTGTCGATATCTTCGTTCTGGTCTCGCAGTTCATCGCTGAACTTCAGACGCTTAATTGAACCGTCGTCGCACATCACAAACTGAATGCGCTGCTGCCAGTCGAGCGCCAGTTTGGTCACCAGCTTACCGGCTTCGATATGCACCGCAATTTCATCACAAACCAGATCCTGTTTCTTCGCGCGGATCACGCCGCCATCTTCGAGGATCGCTTTCAGTTCTGCTTCGTCGAGGATCTGGAAGCTTTGCGCAGCCGAACCGGAACGCACCCATTCGGTCAGCGTCAGTTCGATTGGGTTTTCCATCGTCAGCGGGACAACCGGCAGTGAACCCAGGCTTTTACGCAGCAGGGCGAGGGTGTCTTCCGCTTTTTTAGCGCTGGCGCAGTCAACCATAATCAGATCATTCACGGTGTCGATCCACATCATCGTCTGGCTGAAGCGGCTGAAGGCGCGCGGCAGCAGAGAGTGCAGCACTTCGTCTTTCAGCGAATCTTTCTCGGTTTTTTTCAGCTTACGACCCTGATCGGCTTCCAGCTTGTGGATCTTCGCTTCCAGCGCCTGCTTCACCACCGGAGACGGCAGGATCTTCTCTTCTTTACGGGCGCAAATAATAATCTGACCGTTGGCCGTGTGGGTCAACGCGTCGCTTTGCGACGAGCCCATCGGCGGAACCCAACCGGTTTTCGCCATATCCTGGCTTCCGCACGGGGTGAAAGTCCATTCAGCGAGCTGTTTTTCCATCTCTTCGGCGCGCAAAGAAATGTCGCGGCTGAGACGATAAACCATTAAATTTTTGAACCACAGCATGATATTTCCCACGGCTTTATCGTTAAATTCAGCGGGCATGATAACGAATTGTCTCTATGCTTGCATTGTTAATCGGGGAATTTCAGAAGGAGCGTTCTGTGCGTATTGGGATTGATCTGGGCGGTACAAAAACGGAAGTCATCGCGCTAAGCGACAAGGGAGAGCAGCTGTTCAGGCATCGCTTACCGACGCCGCGCGACTATCGTGAAACGATTGAAAACATTGCTCATTTGGTGGCAATGGCCGAAGAGGCGACCGGGCAAACGGGAACGGTTGGAATAGGTATTCCTGGCTCGATTTCGCCCTACACCGGGGTGGTGAAAAACGCTAACTCCACGTGGCTGAACGGGCAGCCGTTTGATAATGATCTCAGCGAGCGTCTTAGCCGGGAAGTGCGTCTGGCGAACGATGCCAACTGCCTTGCGGTGTCCGAAGCCATTGACGGCGCGGCGGCGGGGGCACAAACGGTGTTTGCGGTAATTATTGGCACCGGTTGCGGGGCAGGCGTGGCGATTAACGGGCGTTCGCACATTGGCGGTAACGGCACGGCGGGCGAGTGGGGACATAATTCGCTGCCGTGGATGGACGATGACGAGCTGCGCTATCGTGCGGAAGTGCCGTGCTACTGCGGGAAACAGGGCTGTATTGAGACCTTTATTTCCGGCACCGGCTTTGCGACGGATTATCATCGGCTTAGTGGTAAACCGCTGAAAGGGCGCGAGATTATGCAACTGGTGGAACAGGGTGATGCGCTGGCGGAACAGGCGTTCAGCCGTTATGAGCAGCGTCTGGCGAAATCGCTGGCGAACGTGGTGAATATTCTCGATCCGGACGTGATTGTGCTGGGGGGCGGGATGAGTAACGTTGATCGCCTGTATAAAACAGTGCCGGAGTTAGTGAAACCGTGGGTGTTTGGCCGCGAGTGCGAAACGCCGATTCGCAAAGCGGTGCACGGTGATTCCAGCGGCGTGCGCGGCGCGGCGTGGTTGTGGCCGTTGTAGGGGACGCGTTCGGGGGAATTGTGCGGCTATTTCCCCCTCACCCTGGCCCTCTCCCTCAAGGGAGAGGGGACCGATTGTGCGCGATGTGGTGTTCTCCCTCTCCCTGTGGGAGAGGGCCGGGGTGAGGGCATCAGCGCGCACATTTCCCCACATTTCCATTTCACTCCACCGCAAACACCTTATCCAGCCTGCTATACCCGAGCCCGTTAATTTTCTTCACTTTTATCTGCACCGGAATGCGCTCTTTCATCGCCTCAACGTGGCTAATCACGCCGATGATTTTGCCGCTGGCGTTGAGCGCATCCAGTGCGTCCAGCGCCGTGTCGAGGGTTTCGCTGTCCAGCGTGCCAAAGCCTTCGTCAAGGAACAGCGAATCGATGCGCGTTTTGTGGCTTACCAGGTCAGAAAGTGCCAGCGCCAGCGCCAGGCTGACGAGGAAACTTTCGCCGCCGGATAGGGTTCGCGTGTCGCGTACCGCGTCCGCCTGCCAGGTATCGACCACTTCCAGTTCCAGCGCTTCGCTGGCTTTACGTTGCAGCAGATAGCGCCCGTGCAGGCGGCTAAGCTGGTCATTCGCCAGCCACACCAGGTTATCCAGCGTCAGCCCCTGGGCAAATTTGCGGAATTTATCGCCCTCTTTGGAGCCAATCAACGCATTCAGGTGCGCCCAGTCTTCTACCTGCGCGCTGGTTTTTTCAATCTCCAGCAGCAGGTTTTGTTGTTGGCGGCGATTCTCTTCATCCTGTTTCAACTGCTGGCGAAGTTCTCCCTGACGCGCGCTGTTTTCCCGCAACTGCTGGGCCATCAGCGCCAGTTGGGTTTGCACCTGTTCAAGTGAGACATCATCGCTAAGCGTTGCCGGGCGTTGGGCCTGATGACGTTGCAGCGCATCTTGTGCCTGAGTATCCAGCGTGCGGCACTGCTGAAGCTTGCTCTCCAGCGACTGTTTAAGTTGCTCCAGGCGCTCGCGCTCAGGCTGTTCCAGCAATGCGGCCTGAAACGCCGCGCGGTCACTGAATTGTGATTCCGCCAACGCCTGGTCGAACTCGCGCTCGGCCTGATCCAGACGCTCTTTTTCCAGCGCTTCCTGCTGCGACAAGGTTTGCCACTGGCTGGCGAGCGAGATGCAATCGTTGTGGATCTGCTGCCATCCTTCCAGCGAAACAGGCGTTGTCTCTTCGATTTCACATGCAGGCAGCGTGTCCAGCAACGGCTGAAGCTGGGCGAGTTTATGCTGCGTTTCACCGTGCTGTGTCTGCTGGCTTTGCCAGAGCCGGTTTTCCTCTTCGCGCGCCGCCAGCCAGGCGTTCTCTTCCCCGGCAAGCGGTGCGGTGAGCGAAAGCGTCGCCAGTTGAGCCTGCAACGCCTCGCGGCGCTGGGTGAGTTCGTTCTGTGCCTGCGCAATCTGCTGCTGGAGGTCGGTTACCTGCTGTTGCAAATTCAGCCGCTGACTGTGCTGATAAAGCTGCTGTTCGTACTCTTCCTGTGCGGCAAGCCACTCACTAATCGCTTCCTCGGCGCGTAGCGTCACGCCTAACGCGGCCGTCACCTCCTGCCATTGAGAGGTAAGCGCTTGCTCCTGCTGAGAAAGAGACTCCAGCTCACTTTCTTCAACCTGCTGTTGCTTTTGCAGGGCATCCTGCTGGCCGCGCAGGGTTGCACCTTCTTCCGCCAGCCGTTTGACGTCGCGCTCCAGTACATCGCGACGCGCCTGATTTACGCCTGGCGTCAGCGCCTGGTATTCCGCAATCGCCGGATGCTCGGTCGCACCGCACAGCGGGCAGGCGCAACCGGGTTGCAGCCTGGCGCGTTCGGCTTGCAGACTGACAATGGTTGCTTCCATGTCGCACAGCGCGCGGACGTCGTTCAGTTGCTGGTTTTGCTCTTTGTAGCGCTGGCGGCGATCGGTCAGCTCAGCGGTCAGTTTTTCCAGCTGCTGGCGGCGGTTGCTCTGTGCTTCTATCAACTGCTGACGCCGTTTTTGCAGCGGCAGGAACCGTGCATGCAGCGTAGTGAGCTGTTGGCGCAACGGGCGCGCGGCGCTGTGCGCGTTAATGGCGTTGGTGGCTTCGGCCAGATTCAGCGTCAGCGTGGAGGCCGGTAACTGGGCTAGCTGTTTTTCCAGCGTACTCAGGCGCTGCTGGTTGTTCTGCAACTGGGTGCTTTCACGCGCCTGTAACGCAAACGCAGCGCGCCAGCCGGTGAGTTCGCTGCCCCAGTGTTTGAAACGATCGTGCTCCTCAAGCCACTGGTTAAGCTGAGTTTGCGTCTGCTGCAACCCGCGCATCTGTTCGATAGCCGTGGCGCGGATGCGGTTACGGCGGGTGGTTGCTTCATGTAAGCGAGCATTTACTTGCAGCGTTTGCTGCTGGGTTCTGGCAAGCGTGATTGCCTGCTCCTGGAGGTGCGCCCAGCGCGGGCGCAGCAGCTCCGCCGGTTGGGCGCGGCGTAACGTTTCCAGCTGGGGCTGCGCTGCTGCCAGGGCCTGATCTGCGGCGGTGAGCGCTTCCCGGGCGGTATGCGTTTCGCGCGTCAGTTCCCTCTGGCGCAGCAACCACTGTTGCTGATGTTGGGCGACCGTCTGCTGCTCCAGTGCGACTTTTTCTTCGAGAGTAAGCGCCTGCAAACTTCCCAGCAGTGACTGTTGCTGTTCTTCACTTAGCAGCACCATTCCGGAGGATTGCGCCTGAAGCTTTTCCAGCTCGGTCCGCGCCTGCTTATGTTTTTCAAATACTTGTGCAGAAATTCGCCCATAAATTTCCGTGCCGGTGAGTTCTTCCAGCAGCTCGGCGCGTTCTTTGGGGCGCGCATTAAGGAACGCGGCGAACTGCCCCTGCGAAAGCAACATCGAACGGGTAAAGCGACCGTAATCCAGCCCGCTCAGCGACGCGATAAGTTCGAGCTTATCTTTGACTTTATCGGCCAGAATTTTACCGTCATCGCGACGCGCCAGCTCAACGCGCGGCGCCTGTAGGTTGCCGTCAGGCTGATTGCGCGCGCGGTTCTGGCTCCAGAATGCACGATAGGCCACGCCCTGTACTTCAAACTCAACTTCCGCCAGACACTCGGCGGTGTCGCGGGTCATCAGATCGTTTTGCGATTGCGATACCGTGTTGAGGCGCGGCGTTTCGTGATACAGCGCGAGACAGATGGCGTCCAGCAGGGTGGTTTTCCCCGCGCCTGTCGGCCCGGTGATGGCAAACAGGCCGTTGCTGGCAAACGGTTCGGCGGTGAAATCGATTTTCCACTCGCCTTTCAGCGAGTTAAGGTTCTTCAGGCGCAGGCTGAGGATTTTCATGGCTGCGGCTCCTCATCAAGCGAGTGAACGGTGAGATCAAATAACGCCTTCAGGCGCGCCTGCTGGGGTTCTTCCAACGTTTCCAGCGCCAGCCGACGCTGGAAAACCTCTTCAACTTCCAGTTCGCTCAGGGTTTCACGCAGGCTGTTGTCCAGAATGTGCTGACGCTGTTCGCGGCTGCGCCGGACCAGCAGCACATCAACGGGTAAATCATCGGTGATGACCTGAATTTTACGCTGAATATCATGCAGATACTCATCGCTGGTGATTTCGATATCCAGCCAGACCGGGGGCTCTGACGGGGCATCGCGATACTGCGCCAACTGGCTGCTGATGCTGTCAAAGTCGCCCTTAATAACCGCCAGTGGTTGCGTGGCCGGGACATCGAGTGGCGTGACGTCCTGGAGCTTACCGTCGACAAAGGTCACCTGGTTAACGCTCTTACTTTTCCCCGTTTCATCGAAGCTGAGCGGGATAGGCGAGCCGCTGTAGCGAATATGCTCGCTGCCGCCAATTTTCTGCGCGCGATGAATATGCCCGAGGGCGATGTAATCGGCGGGCGGGAAGTTTTGCGCCGGAAAGGCATCCAGTGTGCCAATATAGATGTCACGCACGGCATCACTTTTGCTGGCACCGACGGTGGTCAGGTGGCCGCTGGCGATAACCGGCAGCGGGCGATCGCCGCGCAGCGTACAGGCCTGCTGGTATTGTTTCTGATAGTAGTCAGTAATGGTTTCCAGTAAATGCTGCTGTTTTTCCGCACCGGAAAGCCCGGCCTGGCTGACGACGATATCGCGCGGGCGCAGAAACGGCACCGGGCAGAAAACAGCACCAGGCGTGCCGTCGCGGCGATTCAGAATAAAAGGTTCATGCCCGGCGCTGGCAATCACCGTAGTATTCAGGAACGACAGAATATCGCGCGATTCATTCAGCGTGGCGACGGAGTCATGATTGCCGGCAAGCACCACCAGATGACAGCCGGTTTGTTGCAGATTCACCACAAAGCGGTTGTAGAGTTCGCGCGCATAGCTTGGCGGCGAGCCGGTATCAAAGATATCGCCTGCCACAATAATGGCGTCTACCTGTTCGCGTTGCGCGGTCTCCAGTAGCCAGTTCAGAAACGCATCGTGTTCTGCGGCACGGCTTTTACTGTAAAAATTCTGGCCTAAGTGCCAGTCTGAAGTATGAAGAATTCGCATCGTCGTCCCTGTGGGGAAAAAAGCATAGCCGGGATTATACATTCCCCGGCAACAGGATCGACGGGTGTATTCCGCGAGTGTCATATTTCGTAAAGTGCCATCATTTTACGGTCATGTTTTTCATAAAACTGTCATAAATCTGACGCATAATGACGCCGAATGTATACTGATGGCTAAAAAAACAGGGCATAAAATGGCGAGACGCATTCTGGTCGTTGAAGATGAAGCACCCATCCGCGAAATGGTCTGTTTCGTGCTGGAACAAAATGGTTTCCAGCCGATTGAGGCGGAAGATTATGACAGTGCGGTGAATCAGCTCAATGAACCCTGGCCCGATCTTATTCTGCTCGACTGGATGCTACCGGGCGGCTCAGGGCTACAGTTTATCAAACATCTCAAGCGTGAAGCGCTGACCCGTGATATTCCGGTCATGATGCTGACGGCGCGCGGTGAAGAAGAGGATCGCGTACGCGGTCTGGAAACCGGCGCGGATGACTACATTACCAAACCGTTTTCCCCTAAAGAGCTGGTGGCGCGCATCAAAGCGGTCATGCGCCGTATCTCTCCGATGGCGGTGGAAGAGGTGATTGAGATGCAGGGCCTAAGCCTTGATCCCACCTCGCATCGCGTGATGACCGGGGAAAACCCGCTCGATATGGGCCCGACCGAATTTAAGTTGCTGCACTTCTTTATGACGCATCCTGAACGCGTCTATAGCCGTGAGCAACTGTTGAACCATGTCTGGGGCACTAACGTTTATGTGGAAGATCGCACGGTGGATGTGCATATTCGCCGCCTGCGTAAAGCGCTGGAACACAGCGGCCACGATCGTATGGTGCAAACCGTTCGCGGCACGGGCTACCGTTTTTCGGCTCGTTTCTGAATGTTGACAGGAGTGTGACGCGTGCTGGAACGGCTGTCATGGAAAAGACTCGCCTTTGAGCTTTTCTTGTGTTGTCTCCCGGCCCTGATATTAGGGCTGCTCATCGGCCATCTTCCCTGGTTTCTGCTGGCGGCAGTGACCGGGTTGTTGATTTGGCATTTCTGGAATCTTTTACGTCTTTCCTGGTGGTTATGGGTTGATCGCAGCATGACGCCGCCGCCGGGGCGCGGTAGCTGGGAACCCCTGCTGTACGGTCTGAACCAGATGCAGTTGCGTAATAAAAAACGCCGCCGCGAACTGGGGAATCTGATTAAACGCTTTCGTAGCGGCGCAGAATCGCTGCCCGATGCGGTGGTATTGACCACCGAAGAGGGCGCAATCTTCTGGTGTAACGGCCTGGCGCAGCAGCTGCTTGGCCTGCGCTGGCCGGACGACAGCGGGCAAAATATTCTTAACTTGTTGCGTTATCCAGAATTTACGCAGCATCTTAAACAACGCGAGTTTCTTAAACCGCTGCATCTGGTGCTCAATAATGGGCGTCATCTGGAAATCCGTATCATGCCCTATACCGACCGGCAGTTGCTGATGGTGGCGCGCGACGTCACGCAAATGCACCAGTTGGAAGGCGCGCGGCGCAACTTCTTTGCCAACGTCAGTCATGAGCTGCGTACGCCATTGACGGTGTTGCAGGGCTATCTGGAAATGCTTCAGGAGCAGGTACTGGAAGGGGCAACGCGCGAAAAAGCGCTGCATACCATGCGTGAACAGACGCAGCGTATGGAAGGGCTGGTGAAACAGCTGCTGACGCTATCGAAAATTGAAGCTGCGCCGACCCTGGCCCTCAATGAAAAGGTGGATGTGCCGATGATGCTGCGGGTGGTCGAGCGGGAAGCGCAGACCCTCAGTCAGCGTCAGCATGAACTTCATTTTGAGATTGATGACACGCTGAAAGTGCTGGGTAATGAAGAGCAACTGCGCAGTGCGGTGTCGAATCTGGTGTACAACGCGGTGAATCATACGCCTGCTGGCACGAAAATCACCGTGCGCTGGCAGCATGCGCCACACGGTGCGCTGTTTAGCGTGGAGGACAACGGGCCTGGCATCGCGGCGGAACATCTTCCGCGTTTAACCGAGCGTTTTTATCGGGTGGATAAGGCGCGCTCCCGCCAGACCGGCGGCAGCGGATTGGGGCTGGCGATTGTAAAACATGCGTTGAATCATCACGATAGCCGTCTGGATATTGAAAGCCAGCCAGGGAAAGGAACATGCTTCAGCTTCCTGCTACCGGAACGTTTAATTGCCAAATAAAGCGTCTGAACAGGCGCTTGTCACGATGAGTTTCCACAGACCAGCCCCGGCTGGTCTGTTTACTTTGCAGTCAATTTGCCATCGAGTAATTAATGAACAACTGACGCTTTTTTGTTCGCACGATCAGCCATGTGTTTTTCCTATATCTGGTTATTCGTTCCAGGTTTGTCTTTACTATCGGTATAATCGTCTGGTTTTGCGATCCCATATTGCTTTAAAACGTTATAAGCGTTTAAATTGCGCCTAATGCAGTAGGAATCAGACTGTATTTACGTAGCAAATCAAAAAACTATTCTTCCTCACGCTACGAAGGGAGCATATCCCGCTGAGTTTGTTGCTTGTTTCCTCTGAAAGATTCCGTTGGAGCGAGCGCAAAGTTTTTTATTTGTACAACACCACATCCACAGGCAGTAGTTACATATGACCCATCAGTTAAAAACACGCGATATCATCGCTCTGGGCTTTATGACCTTTGCGTTGTTTGTCGGCGCTGGCAACATCATTTTCCCTCCAATGGTCGGTTTGCAGGCGGGTCCGCACGTCTGGATCGCCGCGCTCGGCTTTTTGATTACCGCAGTCGGTCTGCCGGTGTTGACCGTTGTCGCGCTGGCAAAAGTTGGCGGTGGCGTCGATAGCCTGAGCACGCCAATTGGTAAAGTTGCAGGCGTCCTGCTGGCAACAGTTTGTTATCTCGCCGTAGGCCCGCTGTTTGCGACGCCGCGTACCGCGACCGTTTCCTTTGAAATCGGTATTGCCCCGCTGACTGGCGATGGCGCGATGCCGCTGTTTATCTACAGCCTGGTCTATTTTGCGCTGGTGATTCTGGTTTCCCTGTATCCGGGCAAACTGCTGGATACCGTTGGCAACTTCCTGGCACCGATGAAAATTCTGGCGCTGCTGGTACTTTCCGTAGCGGCGGTTATCTGGCCTGCAGGCCCGATCAGCGAAGCGCTCGACGCTTATAAAACCGCACCGTTCTCTAATGGTTTCGTGAATGGTTATCTGACCATGGATACCCTGGGCGCGATGGTGTTTGGTATTGTTATCGTTAACGCGGCACGCTCTCGCGGCGTCACCGAAGCGCGCCTGCTGACTCGCTATACCATCTGGGCGGGCCTGATGGCCGGTGTTGGCCTGACGCTGCTGTACCTGGCGCTGTTCCGTCTGGGTTCCGATAGCGCGCTGCTGGTCGATAAGAGCGCGAACGGCGCGGCGATTCTGCACGCTTATGTGCAGCATACCTTCGGCGGGGCGGGCAGCTTCCTGCTGGCGGCGCTTATCTTTATCGCCTGTCTGGTTACCGCTGTTGGCCTGACCTGTGCTTGTGCGGAGTTCTTCGCGCAGTATCTGCCGCTGTCTTACCGCTCGCTGGTGTTTATTCTGGGTATCTTCTCGATGGCGGTCTCCAACCTGGGGCTGAGCCACCTGATTCAGATCTCCATTCCGGTGCTGACGCTTATCTATCCGCCATGTATCGCACTGGTTGTATTAAGCTTTACCCGCGGTTGGTGGCATAATTCGACCCGCGTAATTGCACCAGCGATGTTTATCAGCCTGATGTTTGGTATCCTTGACGGCATCAAAGCATCGGCCTTCGCTGATGTGTTGCCTGGCTGGACGGCGCGTCTGCCGATGGCGGAGCAAGGCCTGGCCTGGCTGCTGCCGACGGTGATAATGGCGGTTCTGGCGATTATCTGGGACCGTGCCGCAGGCCGACAGGTAACGTCTAACGCGCATTAATTTTCGCGCGATAACAATATGTTCAACCACGGGACTTCGCGTCCCGTGGTTTTTTGTTTTTTGGTAAGAAATGGCATTGGATACAATGGAAAACAACAAGCTGAAGCGCGGGCTAAGTACCCGACACATTCGCTTCATGGCGCTAGGGTCGGCAATTGGTACCGGGCTGTTTTATGGTTCCGCCGACGCAATCAAGATGGCCGGGCCGAGCGTACTGCTGGCCTATATTATCGGCGGCGCGGCGGCGTATATCATCATGCGCGCGCTGGGCGAAATGTCGGTGCACAACCCGGCAGCCAGTTCTTTCTCGCGCTATGCACAGGAAAACCTCGGCCCGCTGGCAGGCTACATCACCGGCTGGACTTACTGCTTTGAAATCCTGATTGTCGCGATCGCCGACGTGACCGCGTTCGGCATCTATATGGGCGTCTGGTTCCCCGATGTGCCGCACTGGATTTGGGTGTTGAGCGTGGTGATGATTATTTGCGCCATCAACCTGATGAGCGTGAAGGTCTTTGGTGAGCTGGAGTTCTGGTTCTCCTTCTTCAAAGTCGCCACCATCATCATCATGATCGCCGCCGGTTTCGGCATTATCATCTGGGGGATTGGCAACGGCGGGCAACCGACCGGCATACATAACCTCTGGAGCAACGGCGGTTTCTTCAGTAACGGCTGGCTCGGCATGGTGATGTCGCTGCAAATGGTGATGTTCGCCTATGGCGGTATCGAAATTATCGGTATTACCGCAGGTGAAGCGAAAGACCCGGAGAAATCCATTCCGCGCGCCATCAACTCGGTACCGATGCGTATTCTGGTGTTCTACGTGGGCACGCTGTTTGTGATTATGTCCATCTACCCGTGGAACCAGGTCGGCACCGACGGTAGCCCGTTCGTGCTGACTTTCCAGCATATGGGCATCACCTTCGCTGCCAGCATCCTGAACTTTGTGGTGCTGACGGCCTCACTTTCAGCGATTAACAGCGATGTGTTCGGCGTGGGGCGTATGCTGCACGGCATGGCCGAGCAGGGCAGCGCGCCGAAAGTGTTTGCTAAAACCTCGCGTCGTGGTATTCCGTGGGTCACCGTGATGGTGATGACCATCGCGCTGCTGTTTGCGGTGTATCTGAACTACATCATGCCGGAAAACGTCTTCCTGGTGATCGCCTCGCTGGCGACCTTCGCCACCGTGTGGGTGTGGATTATGATCCTGCTGTCGCAGGTTGCTTTCCGTCGTCGTCTGTCGCCGGAAGAGGTGAAAGCGCTGAAATTCAAAGTGCCTGGCGGTGTCACTACCACCATCATTGGCCTGATTTTCCTCGTCTTTATTATCGCGCTGATCGGCTATCATCCGGATACACGTATTTCCCTGTATGTGGGTTTTGCGTGGATTGCCCTGTTGCTGGTGGGTTGGGCGATTAAATCGCGCCGTAGCCGTCGTTAACATGCGCAATAGGTTGGCCTGATAAGCGAAGCGCCATCAGGCAAAAAATAGTTAAATCGAAGCCCGATAACTAGACGTTATCGGGCTTTTTTATATTTACTTGGTGAATAAATTACTTTGATCATTGTCAATGGTTCTTATTAGAAGAAGTGTAATGTAATGATTGTTATCATTTAATATAGCGAATAGTCTATCATTGATAATGATAAACAAAAACATGTGTTGTCATTTGGTGATTTTTTTTGAGATTAAATGGAGTTAATCATGAGTAGCTATGGTTTGATGAGTTTGAAAAATATCAAGGCAGATATAGATAGGCTTGTATTCGATATAGCATTTCACTACTTAAATGATATAAAGATACGCTCTGAATTTATGGTGTCAGAAAATATGGTTTCTGATAATTATATAGATGGCTATGTGTCGGGGAGAATAAGTTTCGCGCAGGCGATGGACGGACTAAATAAACAATACCATCGTTTACTCGAGAATCAAAGTCAACTACAAATGGGAAGTATTAAACTTTACGCAATTGCTGAACGTGAAAAAGACAGGCACTCTACACTCACCATTACTCTGAAAAGGGTCGGCTTTGTTAGTGGTGCTATGCAGGTTATTGGTGGCGCAGGTATTTGCAAAGTAAGTCTTGGCGCAGCGTGTAAAGCTTATGGGTTTCCTTTGATGATTCAGGGTACAGAGAATATTTGGGAGAACGGCTACTACTTGGTTTACCATACTGATCCAGAGAAAGTCCCAGTTCGTGAGGCTTACCGCTATGCAGCCAGGCTCCTTGGTGGAGATGACAAAGACGGAGACATCGCATTTTCTGCAGGAGATATTGTTTTATCCGCAGGTTCCTTATCGTCATTTGTCCTGAAAGAAGATTCATGGAGACTATTTCATTTTATTCAAGAGGATTATATTCGTAACTGGAGTAAATTAGGCGCTGCAGGATGGCTTAATGAAATAGTGGGTAACGCTGCAAGTGTGTTCTCCATTAAAAAGTCTATTGGCGAAAATGAAACGAACTGGGAAGAGTTAGATAGGGAATAACATGTACAATAAAGATGATGTGCTCCTTATTGAAAAATTGATTGCGTTAGGTCTGGACATGCTTACAATTCAGCGGTTAATCAATGTTGCAAATGTGAGGGGGATTAGTATCCAAAAAGCATACAGACTAACTGAAGCTAATGTTTTTAATGTCGATTTGATTTTGATAGCCATTGTTGTTTTTTTTGTTGCTTCTGTTGGTCTGGATAACACCAAAGACTTGCTTGCCTTAGCTTTTATTTTTGGGATGGTGTTTATTGTTATTGAAATAATCTGTCGTTTTCATAAGGGGTTCTGGAGAATGTTAAAGTGCTATATTAGGTTGCGTGGAATATAGTGTGATGACAGCAATTTTATGATTTGCCTAACTCGTATTTTTGCAATTGTTAGCTGACTCCGCCCCCAGCCTCCGCCCCCTAAAAAGTACGAAAAGAGGAGTAGAGCCCAAATAGCTTGTGGCAAGGTGGGCTCACTGTTAACTGAGGGGAATTAAATGATGTTGAACGCCTGGCATCTGCCTGTCGCACCCTTTATTAAGTCGCACGACGATCGTTTGTCGATTACCTTGTGGCTGCGCGGAAACGACCTGCCGCAGCGCATCACGATGCGTGCGGAAATTGACAATGAAGAGTGCGTCCTGCCGATGAAACGCCTGAGCAAATCACCGGTACCTGGCGTGACGGCCTGGCGTGGTGAGATACCGCTCGACAGCGGGCAGCCGCGCCGCCGCTATGCTTTTAAGCTCTTGTGGCAAGACCGCCAGCTTTGGTTTGCGCCAAAAGGATTTAGCCGTATTCCGCCCGCGAAGCTTGAGTTGTTTGCGGTCGATCTGCCCGACAGCGGCCCGCAGTGGGTGGCCGATCAGATTTTCTACCAAATCTTTCCTGACCGTTTTGCCCGTAGCGAAACGCGCACGCCGGAACAGGACAATGTTTATTACCACCACGCCGCCGGGCATGACATCATTCTGCGCGATTGGGATGCGCCGCTAACGGCGGATGCCGGTGGTTCGACGTTCTACGGCGGCGACCTGGACGGTATCAGCGAAAAGCTGCCGTATCTGAAAAAACTGGGCGTGACCGGGTTGTACCTGAACCCGGTTTTCACCGCGCCAAGCGTGCATAAATATGACACCCAGGATTATCGCGAAGTGGACCCGCAGTTTGGTGGTAACGCGGCCTTGCTGCGCCTGCGCGAAAATACCCAACGTGAAGGTATGCGCCTGATCCTTGACGGCGTGTTTAACCACAGCGGCGATACGCATGCCTGGTTTGATCGGCAGAATACCGCAAGCAGCGGGGCGTGCCATAATGCGTCGTCGCCGTGGCGCGACTGGTACAGCTTCTCGCCGGAAGGCCGCGCGCTGGACTGGCTGGGCTATCCAAGCCTGCCGAAGCTTGATTATCAGTCCGAATCGCTGGTCAACGAAATCTATCGCGGCGAAGAGAGCATCGTACGCCACTGGCTGAAAGCGCCGTGGAACATGGACGGCTGGCGGCTGGATGTGGTGCATATGCTGGGTGAGGGAGGCGGTGCGCGCAATAACCTGAAGCACGTCGCCGGAATAACCCAGGCGGCGAAAGAGACGCGCCCGGACTCTTACGTTTTCGGCGAGCATTTTGGCGATGCGCGCCAGTGGCTACAGGCCGATACGGAAGACGCGGCGATGAACTATCGCGGCTTTACGCTGCCGGTGTGGGCATTTCTGGCCAATACCGATCTCTCTTACGATCCGCAAAAAATCGATGCGCAAACCTGCATGGTGTGGATGGAAGATTATCGCGCGGGGCTGTCGCATCAGCAGCAGTTACGGATGTTTAATCAGCTTGATAGCCACGATACCGCACGCTTCAAAACGCTGTTGGGCAAGGATGTCGCCCGATTAGGGCTGGGCGTGGTGTGGTTGTTCAGTTGGCCAGGTGTGCCGTGCATCTATTATGGCGATGAAGTCGGCGTGGACGGCGCGAACGACCCGATGTGTCGTAAACCGTTCCCGTGGGATAAAAGCCAGCAGGACGGCGAGCTGCTCGGGCTTTATCAGCGGATGGCGAAGCTGCGTAAAAAGAGTGAAGCGTTGCGACGCGGCGGTTGCCAGGTGCTGTACGCCGAAGATAACGTTGTGGTGTTTGCGCGTGTTCTGAAGAGGGAGCGGGTGCTGATCGCCATTAACCGTGGCGAGGCCTGCGAAGTGGTGCTGGAAGATACGCCGCTGCTGAGCTTTGACTCGCTCACGCAGCGGGAAGGCAGCGGCGAAAATCAGGATGGCGTACTGACGCTTCCTGCGCTGTCGGCCACGGTGTGGTCCGGCGAGTAAATCAGGGGTAAAGCGGGGCGGTCAGATTATGGTTAATCACCGCCTCGCGCCACCAAAGCTGTGCCAGCCCATCATGGCCGTTACGCCAGGCGATATAGGCCACATCTTTTTGCCGACACGATACGACCGATTTTTCCACCAGATCGCCAGAGGCTATCCAGGGGTGAGCGATATGACGCGGCAGGAAACCGCAGCCTATTCCGGCGCGCAGCAGCGTGACTTTAGAGTGAAAATCATCGGTGCGAATCTGTTCCTGTTCATCAATGAGATTGGAACTGATTGGGCGGCACTGTCGGGCGCTATCGCTAATCACCACCGCACGGAAGCGAACTATTGTTTCCGCACTGATGGGCTCCACTTCTTTCGCCAGCGGGTGCGACGGCGCGATGACGAAGACGTTATCCAGCATGCCGAGCATCTGCCATGACCAGGCCGCAGACGTGGGGGGATCGTTAATTGCACCCAGAATAATATCCGCGCCGTTATGCGTTAATTCTTCCCAGGAACCCGCCAGCGTATGATGACTGAAATTCAGGCGAGTTTGCTTATTTTTCGTGTAAAAGTCTTCGATGAGCGGTAACAGTGAGGCGAACGGGAAAGAGTCATCCAGCGCGATTAACAACTCTTTTTCCCAGCCGGAATTCACCTGCACCGCCTGTTTTTCCAGATCGTGCGCGGCGCTGAGCAACACGCGGCCCTTCTCCAGCATCATTCTGCCGGTATCGGTAAACTTTGCGCGATGCCCTGAACGGTCGAGAAGCGTAATTTCGAGTTCGCTTTCCAGTTTCAGCACCATATAGCTGAGTGCGGCAGGGGTTTTATAAAGCGACTCCGCCGCGGCAGCAAAACTTCCGTGTCGGTCAATCGCGTCAAGGATTTGTAAAACGTCCAGATTAATACGCATAACGTTAATTATTTCCCGAATAAAATCTTACCTGTTTTAACAAAAACCATGGCAACTATGCTAGTAATGAAATTTCTGAAATCAATAGTTTGCGTGCTAATTTATGATAACCCGTTCATTTCATAACATAATATTTACCGTCATCGAACCATAAATTTTCTTTAACAACTCGTTAAAAATTCCCCGCTATACTCACTCTGCATTCTGATTCAGTATCCACCTGTCATTTAGTCCTAAAATTTCCACTTAACTTATTGCTTAAGAAGGTGTTTTTTATGTCTATTCGGGAACTGATCGATCCATCTAACTCCACCCTCATTTTTATCGACCATCAACCGCAAATGTCTTTCGGCGTGGCGAATATTGATCGTCAGACGTTGAAAAATAACACCGTCGCGTTGGCGAAAGCCGGGAAAATTTTTAACGTTCCAACCATTTATACCTCCGTTGAAACCAAAAGCTTCAGTGGCTATATCTGGCCGGAACTGCTGGCGGTTCACCCGGAAATTAAACCGATTGAACGCACTTCCATGAACTCCTGGGAAGATGAAGCTTTCGTGAAGGCGGTAAAAGCCACCGGACGTAAAAAGCTGATTATTTCTGCCCTGTGGACTGAGGTTTGTCTGACCTTCCCGGCATTAATGGCGCTGGAAGAAGGTTTTGAAGTTTATGTGGTTACCGATACGTCTGGCGGTACCTCTGTGGATGCGCACGAACGTTCCATCGATCGTATGGTTCAGGCGGGCGCAGTTCCGGTAACCTGGCAGCAGGTGCTGCTGGAGTACCAGCGTGACTGGTCACGTAAAGAAACTTACGACGCAGTGATGGATCTGGTTCGTGAGCACAGCGGCGCCTATGGTATGGGCGTGGATTATGCTTACACCCTGGTTCACGGCGCGCCGGAACGCAAAGCGTAATGACGACGACGGGGGGCGAAACGCTTCCCGTCAGAATGCGACAGCAAGGAAAACCGTCATGACGCAAAAACATGTAACGCTGGTGATTACGCATGCGCTGCGTCCGGAAGATGCGGACCAGTATGAAGCCTGGCTCGGCAAAATCATGCCCGTTGCCGCAGAGTATCCCGGCCATCTTGGCGCTAACGTTATTCGCCCGGCGGACGGGCAGGGTGCCTGGAATATCATCATTCGCTTCGATACCCTGGAGCACCTCTACGCCTGGACGCAGTCCGAAACGCGCAAACAGCTGGTGGATGAAATCACTCCGTTGTTAGCCGAAGGCGATCACACGGAAGTTCGTACCGAAGCGGCGTTCTGGTTTACGCCACCGTCGCCGCACGTGCGTCAGCCAAAACAGTGGAAACAATTTCTCATCACGCTGCTGGTGATCTTTCCCAGCACCAACCTGGTGCCGTGGGTAACCGGCGCGCTGTTCCCCGCCCTGCAGGGCTCCTTGCTGCTTCATTTCATTAACGATGCCTGTGTGGTTGCGCTGGTTGTCTGGCTCTGGATGCCCATCGTGACCCGACTATTCGCCGGATGGCTTAAAAAAGCCTGATCCGGTTTGAGGAGAGTGACATGTCACAAAAAGCCACACTGATCCTGAACCAGGGACGTATTCACACGCTCGACCGTCAGCATCCGCTGGCGGAAGCGGTGGCGATTGCCAACGGTAAAATTCTGGCAACAGGCAGCAACGATCAAATTATGTCGTACGCGGGCGAAGGCACGCAGATTGTCGATCTGAAAGGGCATACGGTGATCCCAGGGCTGAATGACTCGCACCTGCACCTGATTCGTGGCGGCCTGAACTACAACCTTGAGCTGCGCTGGGAAGGTGTACCGTCGCTGGCCGACGCGCTGAGAATGCTGAAAGATCAGGCCGATCGTACGCCGTCGCCGCAGTGGGTGCGCGTGGTGGGGGGCTGGAGCGAATTCCAGTTTGCCGAACGCCGCATGCCAACCATTGAAGAGCTGAATGAAGCCGCGCCGGATACCCCGGTGTTTGTGCTGCATCTGTACGATCGCGCGCTGCTCAACCGCGCGGCGCTGAAAGCCGTGGGTTATACCAAAGAGACGCCAAACCCGGCGGGCGGCGAAATCGTGCGTGATAATAACGGCAACCCAACCGGGATGCTGATCGCCAAACCCAACGCGATGATCCTCTACTCGACGCTGGCGAAAGGGCCAAAACTGCCGCTGGAGATGCAGGTGAACTCGACTCGCCAGTTTATGCGCGAGCTGAACCGCCTTGGGCTGACCAGCGCCATTGATGCCGGCGGCGGCTTCCAGAATTACCCGGAAGATTACGAAATCATCGAAGAGCTGCACGCTAAAGAGCAGATGACGATTCGTATCGCCTATAACCTGTTCACGCAGCGGCCAAAACAGGAACTGGAAGATTTCGAGCGCTGGACGGATATGCTCAAACCGGGCCAGGGCACCGATTTCTATCGCGCAAACGGCGCAGGCGAGATGCTGGTATTCTCGGCGGCTGATTTCGAAGACTTCCTCCAGCCGCGCCCGGATCTGCCGGAAGGGATGGAAGATGAGCTGGAGCGTGTGGTGCGCCATCTGGTGGAACATCGCTGGCCGTTCCGTCTGCACGCCACCTATGACGAATCGATCAGCCGCATGCTGGATGTGTTCGAAAAAGTGAACCGCGACATTCCGTTTAACGGCCTGCACTGGTTCTTTGACCACGCAGAAACCATCACTGAACGTAATATCGAACGTGTTAAAGCGCTGGGCGGCGGGATTGCGGTACAGCACCGCATGGCATTCCAGGGCGAATACTTCATCGAGCGTTACGGCAAAGAAGCGGTGAAACATACCCCGCCGGTCGCCAAAATGCTGGCCGCCGATGTGCCTGTTGGCCTGGGGACGGATGCCACCCGCGTGGCGAGCTACAACCCGTGGACCGCGCTTTACTGGCTGGTTTCTGGCCGCACGGTTGGCGGCATGGCGATGTATGACGATGAAAACCGTCTGCCGCGCGATGTGGCGCTGGAGCTGTGGACCGCAGGCAGCGCGTGGTTCTCCAGCGAGCAGGGTAAAAAAGGCCGCATCGAGAAAGATCAGCTTGCCGACCTGGTGGTGTTGTCGAAAGACTACTTCAGCGTGCCGGAAGAAGAGATCAAAGGCATTGAATCGGTGATGACTATCGTGGATGGCAAAGTGGTGTATGCCGCCGGTCACTTCACTCCGCTGGCGCCGCCTGCGATTCCGGTCGTTCCAGACTGGTCACCGGTGGTGAAAGTGCCGGGCCATTACCGTTCTGCGCCGCCGGTTGCCGGGAAAATGGGCGCCGTAGTGCAGATGCATCAGTGCTGCGGTAGCTGCGGCGTACACGGCCATCAGCATGATATCGCGCGTAAATCGTCGATTCCTGTCTCCGATGAACAGGCATTCTGGGGCGTGCTGGGCTGTTCCTGCTTCGCATTCTGATGCTATCGTTAACCGGATGGGGCCTCCCATCCGGTTTTTTGTTGTTCTCTTCTGAAAATCCCTCCTCGTTGCAAAGATTAATGGCGTAAATGCAACCATTTGTGTCAATCTGCGTTTATCCGTGCTGGCTAAAGGTGGAAACATGGACGAGCTTGTAATCCTTGGCTGTATCGTGCTGTTCTTTGCGCTGGTGGTGGTGCCCATCCTGGCGATTGTTGCTATCAACCGTACTTCCGCAATGCGTTATGAAGTTTCGTTGCTTCGTCGTCGGCTGGAGGAACTGGAGCAACGCGGTGTTAACGTTGCGCCGGAGCCAAAATCTGTCTCGGTGGTTGAACCGGTGATTCCCATCGCCCCCTCTCAACCTGAGCCAGCCAATCCCTGGCAGCCCACAGAAAAAGACGCGCCGGTATCACCGCCCGAGCGCGAGACACCATCGGCATTTGGCGGCGTATTCACTTCATTATTACGCTGGTTTATGCAGGGTAACCCACTGGCTAAACTGGGTATTCTGCTGCTGTTTCTTGGGCTCTCTTTCCTGTTGCGCTATACGGTCGAGCACGCGCTATTTCCGCTGGAGCTGCGTCTTGTGGCGACGGCGCTTTGTGCGGTGGTGCTGTTGGCTATCGGCTGGCGATTGCGGCATAAACAGCGTGTCTATGCGTTGATCCTGCAAGGTGGCGCGACGGGCGTGCTGTATCTCACCGTTTTCGGCGCATTTCGCCTGTGGCAAATGTTGCCGATGACGCTGGCCTTTGCGCTGCTGGTGCTGATTTGTGCGGCAAGCGTTGGCCTGGCGGTGCTGCAAAATGCCCTGAGCCTGGCGATGCTGGCGAGCCTTGGCGGCTACCTTGCGCCAGTGCTTCTCTCTACGGGAAGCGGCAACTACATTGCGCTGTTCTCTTTCTACCTGCTTCTGTCCATTGGCATTCTGGCGATTAGCGCGCGGCAACACTGGCGCGAACTGAATCTGTTAGGGCTGCTTTTCACCTTTGGCGTGGGCGGATTGTGGGGCATGAATGATTATCGCCCTGAATACTGGCTTAACTGCCAGCTGTTCCTGATCGCCAATATCCTGATTTTCGGCGTCCTGAGCGTACTGTTCTCCTGGCGAGCGCAGGAAAAAGGTAAACGTGTGGTTGACGGCGTGTTGCTCTTCGCGCCGCCGCTGATTGGTTTTGGTATGCAGTACGTCATGACCCAACACATGACTTATGGCCCGGCGATCAGCGCGCTGGCGTATGGCGCGTTTTATCTGGCGCTGGCGTGGCTGGTGCTGCGTCGATTCCCATCGGCGGAACGTACCCTGGTGCTGGCCGCGCTGGCGCTGGGCGGCGCATTCACCACGCTTGCTATTCCGCTGGCGCTTTCCGCACGCTGGACGGCGATGGCCTGGGCGCTGGAAGGTGTGGGTGTGCTGTGGTTAGGCATACAGCAACAGCAGCGGCGCATGAGTTTTAGCGGCACCGCGCTATTACTGCTGGCGTTGGGCAGCGGCGTCTGGGCCCTGGCGGATGAAACCACACCGCTCTCCATCATGATGATTTTCGCCGTGCTCAGCCTTAGCTGGCTCACCGCCGCCTGGTTGTGGCGCGCAGAAATAAGACGTCTGAGCCTGGCGCTGTTAATCGGCGGCGTTGCATTCTGGGTGATTGCCCTCGCGGGTGCGGCACAACTCGTCACTACCCAGGACGCGACGACAGGATTTGTCCTGCTCGCGTTGATATCCCTCTCGGCCTGGGCCTGGCGTTTTATGCGCCAGCGTCTGGCATGGGGGGAACTCGGTTTCGCACAGTGGCTGCTCTGGCCCGCCATGCTGTTGATGCTGTGCGAGCAAATTCATCAGCAGCAAATTTTCGCCGCAGGCTGGCACAATCTGGCGTGGGTGATTGCGCTGCCGTCTGCGCTCACGTTGCTTTATCGTGATGACAGTACGGTGCCATCACGCCTTTCGCAGGGGCTGCATCTCGCGTTGTTATGGATGCTGATGCTCGCATTTGGGACCGAACTGCTGTGGTATGTGCAGTCGCTGCCGTGGGGCATGAGCGCCTGGCAAAGCGGCCTGCTGATGGCGGCGGGGGGGATTACCATTCTGCTGATACACGCCGCGCTTCGCCGGGCCTGGTGGCCGTTCTGCCGCTGGCCGGAAATGTATGGCGGCGTGGCGATTGCCCCCGTGGCGGCCCTGCTGCTTGGTTTTCTGGTATTGAGCAACGTGCAAAGCGGCGTGGTCTATCGTCAGCTTTATCTACCGTTGATTAATCCTTTGGAAGAGGGGGCGGCGTTTGCGCTGCTTGGGCTTTATGTGGCGGAACGCGCTGTTCGGCGTCATCTGCCGTCGGCGTGGCGCGCATCCGGCGCGTTGCTGCTTGCCGGGCTGGCTTTCTGGTGGCTGAACGGCATGTTGATGCGCGCGCTGGCGTGGTATGGCGACGTTGCCTGGGATTTCAGCGCGCTCTGGCAATCGCGGCTTATTCAGACGACCTTTGCGCTGTTCTGGATGCTGATAGCGCTCATTATTATGATTCGCGCAACGCGCAACGTCTCACGCAAAATGTGGCTGTGCGGTGCCGCGCTATTAGGCGTGGTAATCATCAAACTGATGCTGGTCGATAGCGCAGGCGGCGGTGGTCTGGCGCGCGCGGTGGCGTTTATTGGTGTGGCGATACTGGTATTGATTGTTGGTTATTTCTCGCCGTTGCCACCCAAAGCAGGAGAGCAAAAATGAAACGGATAAAAGCGATGGTGTGCAGCCTGCTTCTGGCGGGCAGTTCCTCCGCCTTTGCGGCGGAATCCCCGCGTGACTACGCCACGGGAATGACGCTGGAAACGTCTTCGTCATCACCCTGGTATCGCGTGGCGTTACCGCGTGAGGTCTATCAGCACAGCGCCTGGCCAGACTTGCGGGACGTTCGGGTATTTAATCAACAGGGCGAGCGCGTTCCCTTTACGTTAATGACGAAGCCAACGCCGCCTGCCGTCGCGGATTCGGTCGCCCTGCGCCTGTTTCCTTTAGCGGCCTCGCCGATCGCCACGACGGATGCCGGTGCGCCGCAGACGATCCGCCTGAAGGCAGCCAATGGCGTGGAAATTAACCTTCAGGGCGATGAGGCAAAATCGGTGGGTCAGAGCTATTTACTGACCTTACCGGACAGCCGGGAAGCGTCGCTACACCTGACGCAGCTGCGGCTGGACTGGGCGGCATCGAGCACAAGCTGGCAGGGTAAAGCTTCGGTTTACGCCAGCCGGGATCTCAGCCACTGGCAGCGCGTTCAGGAAAATGCGCCGCTGATGGATCTTTCCCGTGACGGCGAACGGTTGAAGATGAACACTGTGGCCGCCGAATTGACGCTGTCGCCCAAAGGCAGACGTTACTTGCTACTGGTTCTTGACCCACAAACGCCCATGCCGGAGTTAAAAGGCGTAATGGCCGTGGCGCAACCGCAAGAGCCGCTTACTGAGCGTATTCAGCTCCCGGCGGCGGTCGCCAAAGCCACATCAACCGAGGCCGTCTGGCAATGGGATCAACCGCAACCGTTAAGCGCGCTTTCCATCACGCTGATGGAAGAAGGGGTATTGCCGGTCGATATCGCCTGGCGAAGCGATGAGAAAAGCGAATGGCGGCCACTGGCAAAAAGCGTGTTGTATAACGTCAACGATCAAGCGCAGGAGGCGTTTCCGCTCTCTGCGAATGTTGTCGAGGCCATTCGTATTACCACGGTGGATGCCCATCTGCCGCAAACGCTGCCGAGGGTAAGCGGCGAGCGTGAGGTTAAAGTGCTGGTCTTTAATGCACAGGGCAAGGGCCCCTATATGCTGGCCTGGGGAAATAAGGCGGCTGAAAACGTCGCGTTGAGTCTGAAGCAGTTGATTCCTGAATCGCTCCCGGCGAGCAAAAACATCGAGACGCTGCCCTGGGCGCAGCCGCTGGAGGCCGTCAAACTGGGCGGTGACGCGCGATTGCAGGCAGTGAGTGCGGGTGAACAGCAGAAACTGTGGGTAGCCCTCGCGGTGTGGGCTGTGCTTATCGTTGGCGTGGGGGCGTTGCTGATGGTGGCGTGGCGAATCTGGCGAGAAGCCCGGCGCTAAAAACAAAAAAGGCTCGCCTGCGCGAGCCTTTTCTTATTCGTCCGCCAATTACAGGCTGGAGACGTTTTCGGTCAGGTATTTTGCAACGCCGTCCGGGGACGCCGCCATACCTTCTTTACCTTTTTCCCACTGCGCCGGGCACACTTCGCCGTGCTCTTCGTGGAATTGCAGTGCGTCAACCATACGCAGCATTTCGTCGATGTTACGACCCAGCGGCAGGTCGTTAACGACCTGGTGGCGAACAACGCCGTTAGCGTCGATCAGGAAAGAACCACGCAGCGCCACGCCCGCGTCCGGGTGTTCGATGCCGTAGGCTTTCTGGATTTCGCGTTTAATGTCAGCAACCATCGCGTATTTCACCGCACCGATGCCGCCTTTATCGACCGGGGTGTTACGCCATGCGTTGTGAACGAATTCGGAGTCAAAGGAAACACCGACCACTTCTACACCGCGTTTCTGGAACTCTTCATAGCGTTTATCGAACGCGATCAGTTCAGACGGGCAGACAAAGGTGAAGTCCATTGGCCAGAAGAACAGCACGCTGGCTTTGCCGTTGGTGTGCTGTTTGAAGTTAAAGTTTTCAACGATTTCGCCGTTACCGAGCACTGCCGCAGCGGTAAAGTCAGGAGCCTGACGAGTAACCAGAACCATGGGTTCTCCTTTGAGTATAGAAAGTAAGTAGTACGCAACGCGGGCCAGTATAGAGAGTGAACCGCAATGACTCAAAGAGGCTACAGCAATCGATATTTAAAGTTCTGCCTATTAATAGACAAATGTTTGACAGGTCAGGGTTAAAGCTCGCGTGCTTTGGCTTGCGCCATCATCTGCGGATAAAACTGCCAGAACTGTTTTTCCAGTTGCGCATAATGCTGGTCTAAATCGTGCCAGGAGTCGCGCAGGGCGTCCAGTTTCGGACGTCGGCTGGCCATGCCGTTAAGCACGCGCTGAATAAATTCCATTTCGCGATAGCGCTCCAGCCAACGTTCTGACCAAAGGTAATCGTTCAGATTCACGAAGCGCGGCGGCGAATCCGGCAGAATCAGCGACACCTGCTCATGGGCGTACTCGACGAACTCCGGCAGCGCCATCTGTGGCGAAAGCTGCGACCAGTGTCGCGAAAGAAAATGGTCCCACATCACATCGAGCGTAATAGGCGCGACGCGCCGCGTTTGCGGGCGGAACCATTCCAGGGCTTCTTTCACCTCAGGCAGGTTATCGGTCATCACGTCGATGCGCCGATGCATGTAAATCCCGTCGACCACCTCGGCCGGGTAGCTGTTATCCGGATTGCCGCGCACAAAATCGGCCAGCAGATTGCCGGACAACGAGCTGTCGGCGAGGTACGCGAGATGCAGGTGAGCTAAAAAATTCATCGATTATTATCTATCCAGAGGGGGATAGGGTTGCAGGGAGAACGCCCCGGCACTAGACTACCCGCCTCATTATTAAGTCCAGAGTCTTAGAGTCATGCGCCTTGCCGATTTTTCCTTTGAATTACCTGAATCCCTGATTGCCCACTATCCACAGCCTGAGCGCAGCGGTTGCCGCTTGCTGTCGCTGGACGGGCCGACAGGCGCGCTGACGCACGGTACTTTCACCGATCTGCTCGATAAGCTCAACCCTGGCGATCTTCTGGTCTTTAATAATACCCGCGTCATTCCTGCGCGTCTGTTCGGTCGCAAGGCCAGCGGCGGCAAGATTGAAGTGCTGGTTGAGCGTATGCTCGATGATAATCGTATTCTGGCACATATTCGCGCCTCTAAAGCGCCGAAGCCGGGTGCGGAACTACTGCTGGGCGATGACGAAAGCATCAATGCGACTATGGTTGCACGTCATGACGCGCTGTTTGAAGTGCAGTTTAACGATGAGCGCCCGGTGTTAGACATTCTTAACAGCATCGGCCACATGCCGCTGCCGCCGTACATCGATCGCCCGGATGAAGACGCCGACCGCGAACTTTATCAAACCGTTTACAGCAGCCGCCCTGGCGCTGTCGCGGCGCCAACGGCCGGCCTGCACTTCGACGACCCACTGCTGGCGAAGCTGCGTGAGAAAGGCATTGATATGGCCTTTGTGACCCTGCACGTGGGCGCAGGGACTTTCCAGCCGGTGCGCGTTGAGAGCATTGAAGAGCACACCATGCACTCCGAATATGCGGAAGTGCCGCAGGACGTGGTTGATGCGGTGCTGGCGGCGAAAGCGCGTGGTAACCGCGTGATTGCGGTCGGCACTACCTCTGTGCGTTCGCTGGAAAGCGCAGCGCAGGCGGCGAAAAACGACCTGATTGAACCGTTCTTCGGCGATACGCAAATCTTTATCTATCCGGGCTATCAGTACAAAGTGATTGATGCGCTGGTGACCAACTTCCACCTGCCGGAATCGACGTTGATTATGCTGGTTTCCGCGTTTGCGGGCTATAAAAACACCCTGCACGCTTATCACGAAGCGGTAAAAGCGGAATATCGCTTTTTTAGTTACGGTGATGCGATGTTTATCACGTACAATCCGCAGGCCATTAACGAACGTCCCTGATTGGGGCGTGTTTTTCCCCCTCTCCCTCAGGGAGAGGGCCGGGGTGAGGGTGAACCTCACCTCGCAACATTAACCATCAGACTGTCTCTCTGATGCAGGAGAATAGCGTGAAATTTGAACTGGACACCACCGACGGACGCGCACGCCGTGGCCGCCTGGTCTTCGATCGTGGCGTAGTGGAAACGCCTGCTTTTATGCCCGTCGGTACCTACGGCACCGTAAAAGGCATGACGCCGGAAGAAGTTGAAGCCACCGGCGCACAGATTATCCTCGGCAACACCTTCCACCTGTGGCTGCGCCCGGGTCAGGAAATCATGAAACTGCACGGCGACCTGCATGACTTCATGCAGTGGAAAGGCCCCATCCTCACTGACTCCGGCGGCTTCCAGGTCTTCAGCCTTGGCGATATTCGTAAGATAACCGAACAGGGCGTACACTTCCGTAACCCGATCAACGGCGATCCTATCTTCCTCGATCCAGAAAAATCGATGGAGATTCAGTACGATCTCGGTTCTGACATCGTGATGATCTTCGACGAATGCACGCCGTATCCGGCGGACTGGGACTATGCTAAACGTTCCATGGAGATGTCTCTGCGCTGGGCCAAACGTAGCCGTGAGCGTTTTGACGGCCTCGGCAATAAAAATGCGCTTTTTGGCATCATTCAGGGCAGTGTTTACGAAGATTTACGAGATATCTCCGTTAAAGGTCTGGTAGATATCGGTTTTGATGGCTACGCTGTCGGCGGCCTGGCAGTAGGCGAACCGAAAGCAGACATGCACCGCATCCTGGAGCACGTCTGCCCGCAAATCCCTGCTGACAAACCGCGTTACCTGATGGGCGTTGGTAAACCAGAGGATCTGGTTGAAGGCGTACGTCGCGGTATCGATATGTTTGACTGCGTTATGCCAACGCGTAACGCGCGCAATGGCCACCTTTTCGTGACCGATGGCGTGGTGAAAATCCGTAATGCGAAGCATAAGAGCGATACCAGCCCACTCGACGCTGAGTGTGATTGCTATACGTGTCGCAATTATTCACGTGCGTACTTGCATCATTTAGACCGTTGCAACGAAATACTGGGCGCACGTCTCAACACGATTCATAACCTTCGCTACTATCAGCGTTTAATGGCTGGTTTACGCAAGGCTATCGAAGAGGGTAAATTAGAGAGCTTCGTGTCTGATTTTTACCAACGTCAGGGGCGAGATGTTCCAGCTTTGAACGTTGATTAATATTAATAATGAGGGAATTTTAATGAGCTTTTTTATTTCTGATGCGGTAGCAGCACCGGGTGGCGCAGCACAGGGCAGCCCGATGTCTCTGATTCTGATGCTGGTGGTGTTCGGTCTGATTTTCTACTTCATGATCCTGCGCCCACAGCAGAAACGTACCAAAGAGCATAAAAACCTGATGAACTCCATCGCCAAAGGTGATGAAGTGCTGACTAACGGTGGTCTGGTTGGTCGCGTAACCAAAGTAGCGGAATCTGGCTACATTGCTATCGCGCTGAACGACACCACTGAAGTGGTTATCAAACGTGACTTCGTAGCTGCCGTTCTGCCGAAAGGCACCATGAAGGCGCTGTAATTTACTGTTTTCCCAAAGGGAACTGCCGTGTTAAACCGTTATCCTTTGTGGAAGTACATCATGCTGGTCGTCGTGATTATCGTCGGCCTGCTTTACGCACTTCCCAACCTGTATGGTGAGGATCCGGCTGTTCAGATCACTGGTGCGCGCGGAGTCGCCGCCAGTGAGCAAACGCTGATCCAGGTCCAGAATACTTTACAACAAGAAAAAATCACCGCTAAGTCTGTGGCACTGGAAGAGGGCGCTATTCTTGCGCGCTTCGACTCCACCGACGTCCAGCTGCGTGCTCGTGAAGCGCTGCTGAGCGTGCTGGGTGATAAATACGTCGTGGCGCTGAACCTTGCTCCTGCGACCCCGCGTTGGTTGGCGGCCATTAAAGCCGAACCGATGAAGCTGGGTCTTGACCTGCGTGGTGGTGTTCACTTCCTGATGGAAGTGGATATGGACACGGCGCTCGGCAAGCTTCAGGAACAAAATATCGACAGTCTGCGCAGCGATCTGCGCGAGAAAAACATTCCGTATTCCAATATTCGTAAGTCAGATAACTATGGTCTGACGATTCTGTTCCGCGACAGCGCGGCACGCGATCAGGCGAATACCTGGCTGAGCACTCGTCATCGTGACCTGGTTATTACTAATCAGGGCAGCAACCAGCTGCGTGCAGTCATGAGCGATGCGCGTCTGAGCGAAGCGCGCGAATATGCGGTACAGCAGAACATCAACATCCTGCGTAACCGTGTAAACCAACTGGGTGTGGCTGAGCCTGTGGTACAGCGTCAGGGTGCGGATCGCATCGTCGTTGAACTGCCGGGTATTCAGGACACCGCGCGTGCGAAAGAAATTCTGGGCGCTACCGCGACGCTGGAATTCCGTCTGGTGAATACCAACGTTGACCAGTCCGCTGCCGCATCTGGCCGTGTGCCGGGCGACTCTGAAGTGAAACAGACCCGCGAAGGTCAGCCGGTTGTGCTGTACAAACGCGTGATTCTGACCGGTGACCATATCACCGATTCCACTTCCAGCCAGGACGAATACAACCAGCCGCAGGTTAACATCTCGCTGGATAGCGCAGGTGGTAACACCATGTCTAACTTCACTAAGGACAACATCGGTAAACCGATGGCGACCCTGTTCGTGGAGTACAAAGACAGCGGTAAGAAAGATGCGAACGGTCGTTCTGTACTGGTGAAACAGGAAGAGGTGATTAACATCGCCAACATCCAGTCTCGCCTGGGGAACAGCTTCCGTATCACCGGCATCAACAACCCGAACGAAGCGCGTCAGCTCTCTCTGCTGCTGCGTGCCGGTGCGCTGATTGCGCCGATTCAGATTGTTGAAGAACGTACTATCGGCCCAACTTTGGGTATGCAGAACATCAAACAGGGCCTGGAAGCATGTCTGGCGGGTCTGGCTGTTTCTATCCTGTTCATGATTTTCTTCTACAAGAAATTTGGTCTGATCGCGACCAGCGCGCTGATTGCTAACCTGGTACTGATCGTCGGTATCATGTCACTGCTGCCAGGCGCCACACTGAGTATGCCGGGTATTGCGGGTATCGTGCTAACCCTTGCGGTGGCGGTCGACGCCAACGTACTGATCAACGAACGTATCAAAGAAGAGTTGAGCAACGGGCGTTCGGTGCAGCAGGCAATCAACGAAGGTTATGCGGGCGCATTCAGTTCCATCTTTGATGCGAACATCACCACGCTGATTAAAGTTCTGATCCTGTATGCAGTCGGCACCGGGGCAATCAAAGGCTTTGCTATCACCACCGGTATCGGTGTGGCAACGTCGATGTTTACCGCAATTGTCGGTACGCGTGCCATCGTAAACCTGTTGTATGGCGGCAAACGCATCAACAAGCTGTCAATCTGAGGAGTGCGTTGTGGCACAGGAATATACTGTTGAACAATTGAACCACGGCCGTAAAGTCTATGACTTTATGCGCTGGGATTACTGGGCTTTCGGCATCTCTGGCCTGCTGTTGGTGGCTGCCATCGTCATTATGGGCGTACGCGGCTTCAACTGGGGGCTCGATTTCACCGGTGGTACGGTAATCGAAATTACGCTGGAAAAACCGGCTGAAATTGATGTGATGCGTGAAGCGCTGCAGAAGGCGGGCTTTGAAGAGCCGCAGCTGCAGAACTTTGGTAGCAGCCACGACATCATGGTCCGCATGCCGCCAACTGAAGGCGAAAATGGCGGTCAGGTGCTGGGGAGCCAGGTTCTGAAGGTGATTAACGAATCCACCAATCAGAACGCGGCAGTGAAACGCATCGAGTTCGTTGGGCCGAGCGTGGGTGCAGACCTTGCGCAAACCGGTGCAATGGCGCTGATCGTGGCGCTGATCTCTATCCTCGTTTACGTCGGTTTCCGCTTCGAGTGGCGACTGGCGGCGGGTGTGGTTATCTCACTGGCGCACGACGTTATCATTACGCTGGGGATACTCTCGTTATTCCATATCGAGATTGACCTGACTATCGTGGCATCGTTAATGTCGGTTATAGGTTACTCGTTGAACGATAGCATCGTGGTATCTGACCGTATTCGTGAAAACTTCCGCAAAATTCGTCGCGGGACGCCTTACGAAATCTTTAACGTGTCACTGACCCAGACGCTGCACCGTACATTGATCACCTCCGGTACGACGTTAGTGGTTATTCTGATGCTGTACCTCTTCGGTGGTCCGGTACTGGAAGGCTTCTCACTGACCATGCTGATTGGTGTTTCTATCGGTACCGCTTCTTCTATCTATGTTGCGTCTGCACTGGCGCTGAAACTGGGTATGAAGCGCGAGCACATGCTGCAGCAGAAAGTCGAGAAAGAAGGGGCGGATCAACCGTCAATTCTGCCGTAAGACGACTTTCCCGTCAGAATCGGAATCCCGGTCGCAAGGCCGGGATTTTTTTATTACAGCCTCGCCAATATTGGTTACTCTCCGTGGATGGCCTTTGACATGGAGTAACGCCAGTGACCATCACACTCGATTCACTTTCTCTGCAAACTGTACCGCAGCCAGCCGTCTGGCATCATCTGCCTTCCGTTACCTTAAACGACGACACTCTGCGCGAGCGCAAAGCCAAAGTGCTGGCCGGGATGGCCTCTCGAGGGCTGGACGCGCTGGTGATTTATGCTGACAAAGAGCACGGCGGCAATTTTGAGTATCTCACCGGATTTATCCCGCGCTTCGAAGAGGCACTGCTGGTATTGCACAGTGAGGGGGATGCCGTGCTGGTGCTCGGTAACGAAAATCTGAAACTGGCGGCGCATGCGCGGCTGGAAAACCGGGTGGTGCACGCCCCATGGTTCTCCCTGCCTAACCAGCCGATGGACAATCAACAATCACTGCCGGATGTCCTGAACAGTGCGGGTATCGTTGCCGGAAAAAACTATGGCCTGGTGGGCTGGAAACTGTTTACCGGTGCGCAAGATGACGCCTGGAAGATGTTTGATCTTCCGTCTTTTATCGTTGAGGCTATTCGTCAGGCGGCAGGACCGGAAGCCACGCTGTGCAATGCCACCGGGATTTTTATCTCGCCAGAGCACGGTGCGCGAACGGTCAATAACGCCAATGAACTGGCGCACTACGAGTATGGCGCGAATCTGGCGTCAACGGCGATTCTCGATGCCCTGAATGCCATCGAGCCGGGGAAAACTGAAAAGCAGATCGGCGCATTGCTTGCGGCCCAGGGGCAGCCGAATAACGTCGTGATGATTGCCGCAACCGGCGATCGCTTCGCCAATGCCAATCTTTACCCTGGCGATAAACATATACAGCGCGGTGACAAATTCTCGCTCACCACCAGTTACAAAGGCGGCCTGAGCAGCCGTGCGGCGTATGTGGTGGCGGATGAAAGCGAACTGGCACCGGAGGTGGCGGATTATCTCGACGTGGTAGCGAAACCCTACTATCGCGCCGTCGTGACCTGGCTCACCCACATTCGCCCAGGTATGTTGGGCAGTGAAATGTATGCGCTGATTGAACGGGTATTGCCGAAGGCGGAGTATCACTGGCACCTCAATCCGGGCCATCTGGTGGCGGATGAAGAATGGCTGTGCTCGCCGATTGGCCCGGACTCCAGCGCACCGCTGCGCAGCGGTATGCTGCTGCAAATCGACATCATTCCTTCCCGCGCAGGTTACGCCGGAGCCAGCATTGAAGACACGGTAGCGCTGGCTGATAAGCCGCTGCGAGATGAGCTTGCGCAGGCGTACCCTGAACTGTGGAACCGGGTGTTAATGCGTCGCCATTACATCAAAGAGCATTTAGGCATCAGCCTGCCGGACGAGGTGTTGCCGTTGTCGAATACGGTGGGGTATCTGCGCCCCTGGTTGCTCGACCCAACGCGAGCGTTGGTGTGTACTGAGTGATAAACTATCTGCAATCCTTAATTTAAGAACTGAGCAATTATGGCCATCATCCCTAAAAACTACGCGCGGCTGGAAAGCGGCTATCGCGAAAAAGCACTGAAACTGTTTCCGTGGGTCTGCGGGCGTTGCTCGCGCGAGTTTGTTTACTCGAACCTGCGTGAGTTAACGGTTCACCATATGGATCACAACCACACCAATAACCCGGAAGATGGCAGCAACTGGGAGCTATTGTGCCTGTTCTGTCACGATCACGAGCACTCGAAATATACCGAAGCGGATCAATACGGTTCGAGGGTGATTGCCGGGGAAGACGCGCAGAAAGACGTGGGCGAGGCGAAGTACAATCCCTTTGCCGATTTGAAAGCGATGATGGATAAGAAGAAGTAACAAAAAAGCACCGACGTTGAGAACGTGCGGTGCTTCAGTTTGCTGACAATGTGCGCGTTGTTCTTGCCGGATGCGGCGTAAACGCCTTATCCGGCCTACAAAATATTGCAAATTCAATATATTGCAGTAACGTTGTAGGCCTGATAAGCGCAGCGCATCAGGCAATGTTGCGTTTGTTACCAGTCTCAAGCACCGACGTTGAGAACGTTCGGTGCTTTTTTCTGATCAGAAGTTGTAACCCGCCACCAGATACCAGCCGAAGCCGTTGGATTTAATCGGCTCAGCCTGCCATACCGGCTCGTCGCCATCTTTCCACTGACCACCGTTATGGAAGTAACGCGCGACCACAGAGTAGTGCCAGTGATCGTAGTTCAGCGCCAGAATGTGGCTGGACGCGATAGAGTTGCTGGTGCGGTACTGATCGTCGCCCAGGTCTGAACCCCAGTCGAAGTTGGTGAAGCCGATGTAGCTCAGCTTACCGCCCCACAGGTCAGTAATCGGTACGAAGTATTTGATTTTGAAACGATAGCCATCCCACTCGTTTTCGTTGGATGCGCCATAGTTCTGCCACTGATATTTGGCATACACGTTCAGAGACAGCCCCATCGGCAGGCCGGTATCAATATCGGTACCCAGACCCATATACCAGGTGCTCTGACGGCCTTCGCTGTTGCGGCCCATATCGTAGATATAGTTGTTCGCGAAGTACCACTCTTTGAACGGACCAAAGCTCAGGTCAGTATTGGTCAGCTTGTCGATAGAGAAACGCGGCTCGATTTCCATAAACAGCGGGGAACCGTGGTTCCAGATCCCGCGGGAGTTGCTGTCGCCGCCGAAGAAACGCGGCGCATCGACGTAACCGTAGAAATCAAACCAGTCTTTCTTGGCGAACGCTTCATATTCCAGATAGGTGTCGTTACGCAGCGTCGGCCCGAAACGGGTGTGGTAGCTGCCTACCACGTTGACGCTCTGATGCCACCAGTCGGAAAGATATTGCGGTTTGTCATTTTCTGCTGCACCGGCAGTGAAAGACGCGGAGAGTGCTACTAAAGCACCGGCTGCTAATAATGTTTTTTTCATATGTTTGCCACTGATAAAAAATCCCTAACGGGAATGAAAGTAAGCGTCGAAGCTTTACAAAATGTTTCGTATTTCTGCGTGCCTATTATAAGAATCATTGCTCACAAAAATCAGTTACGGGTCACACATTTTTCATATACGTAATCGATTGCGTTCACGTTTGCGTAGATTGAACGGCGGCGATTGTACCTGCCATATCAATGATTGCCAATCTTCAGCAAAAAGAGATGAATGGATGGGGGAGAATGTGGGGGGAATTTGCGCCAGAGATGTCTGGCGCGAAGTCGCGTTTACTGTGCGGTGGCTGGCTGAATATCGTGAACGCGGACAAAACCGAGTTGATCCGGCGTGATGCCGTTCAGCTGTAGCGGAATATCGACATCGCTGGGCGCGAGAATACTGGCTGGCGCGTTAATGAGCTGATTCTGCACGTTAACTTCCTGGAAGTTGTCGGTTGTGCCCTGAATCTGACCGTATTCTACGGTGCCGCTAAACGCCGGTAGCGCATCGTTAGACTCGCCCTGAATACGCAGCGTCACCGCCGTACCCTGTGCGTTTGGCGCGATGTTGCGCAAAGACAGGCGCAGCGTGCCTATCTGGCTCTTCAGCAGCGCAGGCGTATTGGAACCGGGGATGATGTAGGCGCCGCTGGCAGATTTCGCATTCAGCGCGTTCTGCTGGCTGATCTTCACCGTTTCTTTGTTCAGTTTGGTCATTTCCTGATTGAGCGTACTGATACTTTCGTGCATCTGACGAACCTCGGCTTGCTGTGCGCAGGCGGTCAGGCTAAAGAGGCTTCCCAGTACGGCAATTCTTAGGTAACGTCTTGTCATTATGTCTGTTTCCTTATGGTCGGGATCACGTAATGGTAGATCGCAAAAGGGATTCTGGCATCGATCCATTGTCTCAAAAACGCTCTTCCTTTGTTGTCGAGCCATATCAGGGTAAAATAGGTTTCAGTTACCACCTCATAGTCAGGACGATGTATGCACTGCCCATTCTGTCTCGCCGTAGATACCAAAGTGATCGACTCTCGTCTGGTTGGCGAGGGCTCCTCCGTCCGCCGCCGTCGGCAATGCCTGGTTTGCAACGAACGTTTCACCACGTTTGAAGTGGCTGAACTGGTGATGCCGCGCGTCGTAAAAAGCAATGATGTGCGCGAACCGTTCAACGAAGACAAGCTGCGTAGCGGCATGCTGAAAGCGCTGGAAAAGCGTCCCGTCAGTGCGGATGACGTCGAAATGGCGATTAATCACATTAAATCGCACCTGCGTGCCACCGGGGAACGTGAAGTGCCGAGCAAACTGCTGGGTAACCTGGTGATGGAACAGCTGAAAAAGCTCGATAAAGTGGCCTATATCCGCTTTGCGTCGGTTTATCGCAGCTTCGAAGATATTAAAGAATTCGGCGAAGAGATCGCTCGTCTACAGGACTAAGCTATGCACGACGAAATGTACATGGCGCGCGCGCTGAAACTTGCCGCGCGTGGTCGCTTCACCACTCATCCTAACCCGCGTGTCGGCTGCGTCATTGTCAATCAGGGCGAAATCGTCGGCGAAGGTTTTCACTACCGGGCCGGAGAGCCGCACGCGGAAGTTCATGCGTTGCGTATGGCTGGTGAAAAAGCCAAAGGCGCGACGGCGTACGTGACGCTTGAACCCTGTAGTCATCATGGTCGCACGCCGCCTTGCTGCGACGCGCTGATTGCCGCAGGTGTTTCCCGCGTGGTGGCCGCCATGCAGGACCCCAATCCCCAGGTGGCCGGACGCGGGCTTTATCGCCTGCAACAGGCGGGTATTGAGGTCAGCCACGGCCTGATGATGAGCGAAGCGGAAGCGCTGAACAAAGGTTTCCTGAAACGCATGCGTACAGGCTTCCCGTATGTTCAGCTGAAACTTGGCGCGTCGCTGGACGGGCGTACGGCGATGGCGAGCGGCGAAAGCCAGTGGATTACCTCCCCGCAGGCGCGTCGCGATGTGCAGCGTCTGCGCGCAGAGAGCCACGCAATTCTCACCAGCAGCGCCACGGTGCTGGCCGATGACCCGGCGTTAACCGTGCGCTGGAACGAACTGAGCGCGGAGACTCAGGCGCTTTATGCCGAGGAAAACCTGCGCCAGCCGGTGCGTATTGTGGTCGATAGCCAGAACCGCGTCACGCCGGAGCACCGCATCGTTCAGCAGCCAGGCGAAACCTGGTTTGCCCGCACCCAAAGCGATGAGCGCAGCTGGCCAGAGAGTGTAAAATCGATTATTACGCCGGAACATAATGGGCATGTTGATCTGGTTTTACTGATGATGCAGCTTGGCAAACAGCAGATTAACAGCATCTGGGTGGAGGCCGGGCCGACGCTTGCTGGCGCGCTGATTCAGGCGGGTGTCGTTGATGAGCTTATTGTCTACGTAGCGCCTAAACTATTAGGCAGCGATGCGCGCGGATTATGTGTTCTGCCGGGGCTTGAGAAACTGGCCGACGCCCCCCATTTCAAATTCAACGAGATACGCCATGTAGGCCCGGATATTTGCCTGCATTTGACGAACGCGTAATGCCTCCTGAAAAGGGAAGCAGCGCACAGAATATTATGATAAAATCCGCCCCCCTGCGGGGCAAATGAACCCAAAGGAAGAGTATGAACATTATTGAAGCTAACGTTGCTACCCCGGACGCTCGCGTCGCCATCACCATTGCGCGTTTCAACAACTTTATCAACGACAGCCTGCTGGAAGGTGCGATTGACGCCCTGAAACGCATCGGTCAGGTCAAAGATGAAAACATTACCGTTGTTTGGGTGCCTGGCGCTTATGAACTGCCACTGGCGGCTGGCGCGCTGGCGAAAACCGGTAAATATGACGCGGTGATTGCGCTGGGTACGGTTATCCGTGGCGGTACTGCGCACTTCGAATATGTCGCTGGCGGGGCAAGCAATGGCCTGGCGCACGTCGCTCAGGACAGCGAAATCCCGGTAGCCTTTGGTGTTCTCACCACTGAAAGTATTGAACAAGCCATCGAACGCGCTGGCACCAAAGCCGGTAACAAAGGTGCTGAAGCTGCACTGACCGCGCTTGAAATGATCAACGTATTGAAAGCCATTAAGGCCTGATTTTTTTGTAAGGGGAATTCCGTGAAACCTGCTGCTCGTCGCCGCGCCCGTGAGTGTGCCGTTCAGGCGCTTTACTCCTGGCAGTTGTCCCAGAACGACATCGCCGATGTTGAATACCAGTTCCTGGCGGAACAGGACGTCAAAGATGTAGACGTAATGTACTTCCGTGAACTGCTGTCCGGGGTGGCGACTAACAGCGCGTACCTCGATGGATTGATGAAACCTTACCTGTCTCGTCTGCTCGAAGAGCTGGGTCAGGTGGAAAAAGCGGTGCTGCGTATCGCGCTGTTCGAGCTGTCCAAACGTGATGATGTGCCGTATAAAGTGGCCATCAACGAAGCTATCGAACTGGCAAAAACCTTTGGCGCTGAAGACAGCCACAAGTTTGTCAACGGCGTGCTGGATAAAGCAGCTCCTGCAATCCGCCCCAAGAAAAAGTAATCTGCAGGCCGGTGCGAGTGCGGTTTTTGCCGCATTCCCCGGCCTTGTTTTATTCTTCTGCAGAGGCATAACGTATGGCATGCGGCGAATTTTCCCTGATTGCCCGTTATTTTGACCGCGTAAAAAGCGCCCGCTTTGATGTTGAAACCGGAATCGGCGACGACTGCGCGTTGCTCAATATTCCCGAAAAACAGACCCTGGCAATCAGCACCGACACTTTAGTGTCCGGCATTCATTTTCTTCCTGATATCGACCCCGCCGATCTGGCGTATAAAGCGCTGGCAGTGAACGTCAGCGATCTCGCGGCGATGGGCGCAGACCCGGCATGGCTGACGCTTGCCCTGACGCTGCCGTCGGTGGATGAAAGCTGGCTTAAAGCGTTCAGCGATAGTCTGTTTGAACAACTCGATTACTACGATATGCAGTTGATTGGCGGCGACACGACGAAAGGTCCGCTTTCCATGACGCTGGGTATTCACGGCTATGTCCCCGTCGGCAGGGCGCTGAAGCGCTCGGGCGCAAAACCGGGTGACTGGATTTACGTCACCGGTACGCCGGGGGATAGCGCTGCCGGGCTGGCGATTCTACAGAACCGCCTGACGGTGAGCGATGAAACGGATAACGCGTATCTGGTTAAACGCCACCTACGCCCAACGCCGCGCATTCTGCAAGGGCAGGCGCTGCGCGACCTTGCCAGTTCGGCGATCGATCTTTCCGACGGTCTGGTTTCCGACCTCGGCCATATTCTGAAAGCCAGCGAATGCGGCGCGCGAATCGACCTGGATGCACTCCCTTATTCTGAGGCGATGCAGCGTCATGTTGACGGCGAACAGGCGATGCGCTGGGCGCTTTCCGGCGGAGAAGATTACGAACTGTGCTTCACCGTACCGGAACTTAACCGTGGCGCGCTGGACGTGGCGTTAGGCCATCTTGGCGTGCCGTTTACCTGCATCGGCCAGATGAGCGCTGACGTAGACGGAATGCATTTTCAACGCGGCGGCGACGTCGTGACGTTCGACTATAAGGGATTCGATCACTTTGGCTAGCAAAGACGTGGCGAAAAGCCGTCTCAATTTACGCAACCCCTGGCACCTGCTGGCGGTCGGTTTCGGTAGCGGCTTAAGCCCGATTGTGCCGGGGACAATGGGCTCGCTGGCTGCGATTCCCTTCTGGTATCTGATGACCTTCCTGCCGTGGCAGCTCTATTCGCTGGTGGTGATGCTCAGTATTTGTATCGGCGTGTATTTGTGTCACCAGACGGCAAAAGACATGGGTGTCCACGACCACGGCAGCATCGTGTGGGATGAGTTCGTCGGCATGTGGATTACGTTGATGGCGCTGCCGACGATGGACTGGCAATGGGTTGCCGCCGGGTTTGTGATTTTCCGTATTCTCGATATGTGGAAACCGTGGCCGATTCGCTGGTTCGACCGCAATGTTCACGGCGGCATGGGGATTATGGTCGATGACATTGTCGCCGGGGTGATTTCGGCGGGGATACTGTATTTTATCGGGCATCATTGGCCGATTGGAATAATGTAGCGTGCTGTTTGCCGGATGGCGCTTCGCTTATCCGGCCTACAACCATCACCGTAGGCCGGATAAGCGAAGCGCCATCCGGCACGACTCCTTACTTAAACCCTACCACCGGATGCGGCTGATACGGCGTTTCCAGCTCCGCAATCTGTTCCGGCTCCAGCGTTAAATCCACCGCGTTCAACAACTCATCTAACTGTTCTTCCCGCGATGTGCCGATAATCGGTGCCGCCACCCCCGGTTTGCTCAACAGCCACGCCAGCGCCGTCTGCGCGCGGGTTGCCCCAAGGTCTTCCGCCACGTGCGCCAGCCGGTCGGCAATTTGCGCATCGTTCGCCTCGGTGGTGCTGTAGAGCGTGTTACCAAACTCATCGGACACCAGACGCGCGGTGGTTTCTCCCCACGGACGTGTTAAGCGTCCACGCGCCAGCGGGCTCCAGGGGATCACCGCGACGCCTTCGCGGCTGCACAGTGGCAGCATTTCATTTTCTTCTTCACGATAAATCAGATTGTAGTGATCCTGCATGGTGACAAACGGCGCCCAGCCGTGCTGTTTTTGCAGCGCCAGCGCATGGGCAAACTGGCGTGCGTGCATCGACGATGCGCCGATATAACGCGCTTTCCCGGCTTTCACCACATCGTTTAACGCTTCCAGCGTCTCTTCAATGGGCGTGCCGTAATCCCAGCGGTGAATTTGCAGCAGGTCGACGTACTCCATCCCCAGGCGTTTCAGGCTGTCATCGATAGAGCGCAGAATTTGCGCGCGGGAAAGTCCTTCCGCCAGGTCGCCGACCTGATGATAAACCTTGGTGGCAACCACGACGTCTTCACGACGGGCAAAATCTCGCAGGGCGCGGCCTGTTATCTCTTCGCTGCTGCCGTCGGAATAGCTGTTTGCGGTATCGAAGAAATTAATGCCGCCTTCAAGGGCGCGTTGAATAATAGGGCGGCTGCTCTCTTCGGGTAAGGTCCAGGCGTGTTTGCCCCGATCCGGTTCGCCAAAGGTCATGCAGCCCAGGCAAAGACAGGAAACCCGAAGGTCGGTGTGTCCTAAGAGGTTGTATTGCATGGTTCCGCTCCTGCTTTTAAGGTTTACCTTTAAGCATAGCAGGAGCGGAGAGGGGGGTTATGCCAGCCAGCTCGCGATTTTCGCTTCGATACCTGCCGCGTCAAGGCCGAGGTCGGCACGGATCTCTTCCTGGGTACCCTGCGGGATGAAGAAGTCCGGCAAGCCAAGGTTCAGCACTGGCACCGGTTTACGGTGAGCCATCAGCACTTCATTCACGCCGCTGCCTGCGCCGCCCATAATGGCGTTCTCTTCAAGGGTGACCAGCACGTCGTGCTGCGCTGCCATTTCAAGAATCAGGCTTTCATCAAGCGGTTTCACAAAACGCATATCCACCAGTGTGGCGTTGAGTTTCTCTGCGACCGCTGCGGCTTCAGGTAACAGCGTACCGAAGTTCAGAATGGCGATTTTCTCCCCCTGATGTTTCACCACGCCTTTGCCCAGCGGCAGTTTCTCCAGCGGCTGAAGTTCAGCGCCTGTGCCGCAGCCGCGCGGATAACGCACAGCGCTCGGGCCGTCGTTGTAGTGATAGCCGGTATACAGCATCTGGCGACATTCGTTTTCATCGCTCGGCGTCATGATGACCATTTCCGGGATGCAGCGCAGGAACGAGAGGTCAAACGCGCCCTGGTGCGTCTGGCCGTCAGCGCCGACAATCCCCGCGCGGTCGATGGCGAACATCACCGGCAGTTTCTGGATAGCCACATCGTGGATAACCTGGTCGTAGGCGCGTTGCAGGAAGGTGGAGTAAATCGCCACAATCGGTTTGTTCCCGCCAATTGCCAGGCCCGCGGCGAAGGTCACCGCGTGCTGTTCGGCGATTGCCACGTCAAAGTACTGGTCAGGGAATTTTTTCGAAAATTCGACCATGCCGGAACCTTCACGCATTGCAGGCGTAACCGCCATTAATTTGCGATCTTTAGCCGCCGTTTCGCATAACCAGTCGCCGAAAATTTTGGAATAAGAGGGCAGGCCGCCGCTGCTTTTCGGTAATTTTCCGCTGGTATGGTCAAATTTCGGCACCGCATGGAACGTGATGGGATCTTTTTCGGCGGGCTCGTAGCCGCGCCCTTTTTTGGTCATGATGTGCAGGAACTGCGGGCCTTTCAGGTCGCGCATGTTTTTCAGCGTGTTCACCAGACCGAGCACGTCATGACCGTCGACCGGGCCAATATAGTTAAAGCCCAGTTCTTCAAACAGTGTGCCCGGCACCACCATGCCTTTGATATGTTCTTCGGTGCGCTTGAGCAGTTCTTTAATCGGCGGCACGCCGGAGAACACTTTTTTTCCGCCTTCGCGCAGAGAAGAGTAGAGCTTGCCGGAAAGCAGTTGTGCCAGATGGTTATTCAGCGCGCCGACGTTCTCGGAAATCGACATCTCGTTGTCGTTCAGCACGACCAGCATGTCTGGTTTGATATCGCCCGCGTGGTTCATCGCTTCAAACGCCATGCCAGCGGTAATTGCGCCATCACCAATCACGCAAACCGTGCGACGCTGCTTCTCTTCACGCGCGGCGGCAACGGCGATGCCAATCCCGGCAGAAATAGAGGTAGAGGAGTGGCCGACGCTTAATACGTCATACTCACTCTCGCCGCGCCACGGGAACGGATGCAGGCCGCCTTTCTGGCGGATGGTGCCAATCTTGTCGCGGCGTCCGGTCAGGATTTTATGCGGATAGGCCTGATGACCCACGTCCCAAATCAGCTGATCGAATGGCGTATTGTAGACATAATGCAGCGCCACGGTGAGCTCCACCGTGCCAAGCCCGGAGGCGAAGTGTCCGCTGGAACGGCTCACGCTGTCGAGCAGATAACGACGCAGTTCATCGCACAGCTTCGGCAGGCTCTCTTTTGGCAGCAGGCGCAACTCCTGAGTGGAATCGACCAACGCCAGGGTCGGGTATTTGGCAATATCAAAACTCATCAGAGACTCATTTATTGTTTATTTGTCGCGCAGGATGATGTAGTTCGCCAGCGCTTCCAGTGCAGTAGTATCCAGTGACTGTGCGGCCAGTTCAGTTAACGACTGACGGGCCTCTTCAATCAGGTCACGGGCTTTAGTGCGGGCTTGCTCAAGGCCCAGCAGTGCGGGATAGGTGCTTTTGCCTAATTGCTGATCGGCACCCTGGCGCTTTCCGAGGGTCGCAGTATCGCCCACCACATCCAGAATGTCATCCTGAACCTGGAATGCGAGGCCGATACATTCAGCGTACTTATCCAGCAGTGGCAGGGCGCTGCGGCCTTTCTCGCCCGCGCTCAATGCGCCTAAGCGCACAGCGGCGCGAATCAACGCACCGGTTTTATGACGGTGAATACGCTCAAGCGCTGCCAGATCAACATGCTTACCCTCTGCATCGAGATCCAGCGCCTGACCGCCGCACATTCCGGCGACGCCGCTGGCCTGTGCCAGCTCAGAAACCATCGCCAGACGATCGCGGTCCGACACGTTGGTCATCGGCGCATCACTCAGTATAGAAAACGCCAGCGTTTGCAGGGCATCGCCGGCCAGAATTGCATTCGCTTCGCCAAATTTAATGTGGCAGGTCGGTTGGCCGCGACGCAGATCGTCATCGTCCATCGCCGGAAGATCGTCATGCATCAGCGAATAGGCATGAATGCACTCGACGGCGGCTGCGGGGGCGTCCAGCGTGAGCTGATCGACGCCAAACATTTTCCCGGTAGCGTACACCAGGAACGGGCGCAGGCGTTTACCGCCTAATAATGCGCCATACTGCATCGCTTCAACCAGCGGAGTGTTCTGAAAGGGCTGAGGCTCAATAAAACGCCGCAACGCGCTGTTGGCGTGTTCGACGCAGGCATTTAACTGCTGCGAAAAATCCATTTATTCATTGTCCGGCGTAAAAGGAGTCAGAGAGGCGTTATCGTTATCTGCCAGCAGGATCTGCACGCGTTGTTCCGCCTGTTGCAGTTTGGCCTGCCCCTGACGCGCCAGCTGTACGCCGCGCTCGAATTCGTTCAGTGCCTCTTCCAGCGGAAGATCGCCGCTTTCGAGACGATTAACGATCTGTTCCAGTTCGGTGAGTGCAGTTTCGAAACTGGCCGGGGCTTCATTTTTCTTTGGCATAGTGAATGATCAGCTCTTTTTATATCGCGATGGCGACTATGGTAGCCCAGTCGCGTCCTGAATCAAATAACACACAATGGTATATGGGAAAGCGCGCAGCTTAACCTCGAAGATGGTATACTCCGCGACCTGGATGCAGGTACCCCGGTGCGCTGCAGTACAAATTTTACCTACAGCCCGCATCGGGCTTGCCAACGAACCATTGCCGCCATGAAGTTTATCATTAAATTGTTCCCGGAAATCACCATCAAAAGCCAATCTGTGCGGTTGCGCTTTATTAAAATTTTAACCGGGAACATTCGTAACGTTCTAAAGCATTATGACGAGACGCTTGCCGTTGTTCGTCACTGGGATCACATCGAAGTCCGCGCGAAAGATGAAAATCAACGCCTGGATATCCGTGACGCTCTGACCCGTATTCCGGGCATCCACCATATTCTTGAAGTTGAAGATGTGCCGTTCACCTCGCTGCATGACATCTTTGAAAAAGCGCTGGTGCAGTACCGCGATCAAATTGAAGGTAAAACCTTCTGCGTGCGCGTGAAACGTCGTGGTAAACACGAATTCACCTCGATTGAGATCGAACGCTACGTCGGCGGCGGCCTGAATCAGCACGTTGAATCGGCGAAAGTGAAGCTGACCAACCCGGACGTCACCGTTAACCTGGAAATAGAAAACGATCGCCTGCTGCTGGTCAAAGGCCGCTATGAAGGTATTGGCGGTTTCCCGATCGGTACCCAGGAAGATGTGCTGTCGCTGATTTCCGGCGGTTTCGACTCCGGCGTTTCCAGCTACATGCTGATGCGTCGCGGCTGTCGCGTCCATTACTGCTTCTTTAACCTCGGCGGCGCTGCGCATGAAATCGGCGTTCGTCAGGTGGCGCATTACCTGTGGAACCGCTTCGGCAGCTCCCACCGTGTGCGTTTTGTCGCAATCAACTTCGAACCCGTTGTTGGCGAAATCCTCGAGAAAATCGACGATGGCCAGATGGGCGTAGTACTGAAACGCATGATGGTCCGTGCGGCGTCGAAAGTGGCTGAACGCTACGGCGTACAGGCGCTGGTCACTGGTGAAGCGCTGGGCCAGGTTTCCAGCCAGACGCTGACCAACCTGCGTTTGATTGATAACGTCTCCGATACGTTGATTCTGCGCCCGCTGATCTCCCACGATAAAGAGCACATCATCAATCTGGCGCGTGAAATCGGTACCGAAGACTTTGCGCGTACCATGCCGGAATATTGCGGCGTGATCTCGAAAAGCCCGACTATCAAAGCGGTGAAGGCGAAAATCGAAGCGGAAGAAGAGCACTTCGATTTCAGCATTCTCGATGACGTGGTGGCGAATGCCAACAACCTCGACATCCGTGAAATTGCGCAGCAGACCGAGCAGGCAGTGGTGGAAGTCGAAACCGTCAGCGGTTTTGGCGACAACGATGTGATTCTGGATATTCGTTCCGTTGATGAGCAGGATGACAAACCGCTGAAAGTGGAAGGCGTGGAAATTGCTTCTCTGCCGTTCTACAAGCTGAGCACCCAGTTCGGCAACCTCGACCAGAGCAAAAACTACCTGCTGTGGTGCGAGCGCGGCGTAATGAGCCGCCTGCAGGCACTTTACCTGCGCGAGCAGGGCTTTGCCAATGTGAAGGTTTATCGCCCGTAAGTGCATGGTTATTGCTGAAGAAAAAACCTCGCGATGCGAGGTTGAGATTGATAACAAACGCAACATTGCCTGATGCGCTATGCTTATCAGGCCTACAAGTTTTCTGCAACATATTGAATTTGCGGTGTTTTGTAGGCCGGATAAGGCGTTTACGCCGCATCCGGCAAGAACAGCGCGCACTTTGTCAGCAATCTGAAACCTCGCGATGCGAGGTTTTTTTATGGCTGCGGTTTGGGTGTGTCGGATGGCGGCTGCGCCTTATCCGACCTACAAGATACCCAGGCTACCCGGTAGGCCCGATAAGCGCAGCGCCATCGGGCATTTCAAACGCGTTACTCGTAGTAGTTATAAATCCCCGCCGCCATCACCAGCTGTGAGGCGACTTCATGGGCTTTTTCACGCCCAACCAGCAGGTCGATAATCTTCAGGCCAAAATCAATCGAGGTGCCAGGCCCCTGGCTGGTGAGCAGGTTTACACGCGGATCCCACGCGACGCGTCTGTCCATCCACTGATCTTCCGGGATCTGATCTTTTAGCGTCGGGAAGCCGGTCATATTGCCGACAGGGAAGAGATCGTGCGGTACTAGTACGGTCGCGGGCGCGGCGCAAATGGCCGCGACAATCCGCCCGGAGAGGTGGAACTGACGCACCGTTTCAACCAGCAGCGGGCTATCGCGGAAGCACTCTGCGCCTTTGATGCCACCCGGCAGGATGATGATGTCGTAATCGCCATCGGCAACTTCCACCAGCGGGGCATCGGCCAGCAGCTTCACGCCGCGCGAGCAGACGATAGTCAGGTTGCCATCGCTGGCGACGCTTGCCGTGGTGACGTTAATGCCGCCGCGAACCAGCAGGTCGATCGTGGTGACGGCTTCCGTCTCTTCACTACCAGGTGCGAGGCAAATCAGTGCCGACGCGCTCATATTCACTCTCCTTACGTTTAATCTGTTCATACAGGCGGGTGTTTTCCGGCAAGCTAAGGCCGTGGGAGCGGGCGCGTCGGAGCAGGTAACCGGTGATATAGTCGATTTCCGTGTGTCGCAGCGCCCGAACATCCTGAAGCATGGAGGAGATATTTTCTCCTGTGCGTTCAATCACCTGGGTGACGTAAAATAGCAGATTTTCCGTCGAAGTATGAATGCCTTCCCTCGCCATGGTATGCGCGACTTCCGCGCAGATAAGCTCAACCTGCGGTAAATGCTGGCTCAGTTCTCCGTTCGGGCAGTTCATCAGCGCGGTCAATGGGTTAATCACGCAGTTTACCGCCAGCTTGCGCCACATCGCCGAGTGGATGTTATCGTGCCAGGCGACATCGGGCAGAACTTCCTGCAGGGTAACCGCCAGATGGCTGTAATCGCGGTCGTAGTGTTTGGCCGGGCCAATGTGCGTGGTGCCGTTGGCGACGTGAATGATGATGTTGCCATCCCGGCGGGCGGCCTGCGTGGTTGCGCCCAGCAGCAGCGGCTGCGTAACGTCGTTCAACTCTTCTACTGTGCCCATGCCGTTATGGATAAGCAAAATAGGGGACGTTGCCGGCAGTTTCTTTGCCAGCGTTTTTACCGCGTCGGAGACCTGCCAGGCTTTTAGCGTCACCAGCAAAAGGTCACTGTGCGCCAGAAAGTCGGGGTCGTTGGCGGTAACGGACTGATTAAATACCGTGCCATCCAGCTCAAGCAGATTTACGCTACAGTAAGGCTGGGGGACGCGTAGCCAGCCCTGAACATCAAATCCTTTTTTAAATAACGCCGTGAGCCATAGCTGGCCCAGCGCGCCACATCCTAGTACTGTAATTTTCACACTGCCTCCTGAACGGCGTTGACACCCAAATTATAGCCTGAGGCGCTAAGCTTTCGGGGATAACAAGTTGAGTTATGCCGCGTTGCAGGTATTATGCAACGCAAAAGTCACTGAGGGAGAGGAAAAGATGCCATCTTTCGATATTGTCTCTGAAGTTGATCTTCAGGAAGCACGCAACGGCGTGGATAACGCGGCGCGTGAAGTTGAATCACGTTTCGATTTTCGCGGCGTAGAAGCGAAAATCGAACTGAACGATGCGAATAAAACCATCAAAGTGCTGAGTGAGTCTGATTTCCAGGTCAACCAGCTGCTGGATATTCTGCGCGCCAAACTGCTCAAGCGCGGCATTGAAGGGACGTCTCTTGATGTGCCGGAAGAGTTTGTGCACAGCGGAAAAACCTGGTTTGTGGAAGCGAAGCTGAAGCAGGGGATTGAGAGCGCGATTCAGAAGAAAATCGTTAAGCTCATCAAAGACAGCAAGCTGAAAGTGCAGACGCAAATTCAGGGCGAAGAGATTCGCGTGACCGGGAAATCCCGTGATGATTTACAGGCGGTGATGGCACTGGTGCGCGGCGGCGATTTAGGCCAGCCGTTCCAGTTTAAAAACTTCCGCGATTAATCTGTATTGCCGGATGGCGGCTTCGCCTTATCCGCCTACGGGGATGTTATGCTGTTACCGTAGGCCCGATAAGCGTAGCGCCATCGGGCATTTCAGGCTCAGGCGATGATAGCCTGCTCCACCTCAAACCGGTTGGTCACTTTGCTGTCGATTTTAACGTAAGCCGAGCGCTCATCACCCACCAGCAGCACCTCTTTAATCCCTTCTTTCGCCAACAGCCGCGCCTTCAGGACATCATCAACCTCGACGCCGTCGGGAATTTCAATGCGTAAACTGCTGACATAAGCCGGTTCGCTCATGGTGATGGCGACCAGCATCCAGATTGTCGCCAGCAGTGCACCCGCCAGGAACACGGTTTGCGAATCGAAGAAGCCGTCAATCCAGCCGCCCAGCGAACCGCCAATCGCCACGCCGAGGAACTGGCTGGTGGAGTAAATACCCATCGCCGTGCCTTTGTAGCCCGCCGGCGACTCTTTACTGATCAGTGACGGTAACAGCGCTTCCATCAGGTTAAAGGCGAGGAAGAAAATCTGCACGCCTGCCACCAGCGCCCAGAAGTCGTTGCCGGAACCCCACAGCACAATTTCTGCAATCAGCAGCAGGGCGATACACAGCAGAAACACGCGCTTCATTTTGCGCTTCACTTCGGCATAAATAATAAACGGCACCACGGCGATAAACGAGACCAGCATGGTGACCAGATAGATTTTCCAGTGCTCGGGGGCCGGGAAACCTACCGCTTCCAGCTGGCCCGGCAGGGCGACAAAGGTAGACATCAGCAGAATGTGCAAACACATTATGCCGAAGTTCAGGCGCAGCAGTTTGGGCTCCATTAGCACTTTGCTAAAGCAGCCTTTTACCATGCCCGATTCGCGGTTCAGCGTGTGATTATGACTGTTTGGTACGACCCACAGCGTCAGTAGAATGGCCAGCGACGCGAGGATGGCGATCATCCAGAACAGCGCGTGCAGGCCCAGCTTGTGGGTGATAATCGGCCCTAATACCATGGCGATCGCAAAGGTGACGCCAAAACTCACGCCGATAAACGCCATCGCCTTGGTACGGTTCTGTTCGCGTGTGAGGTCGGAGAGCAGCGCCATTACTGCGGCGGCGATCGCCCCGGAACCTTGTAAGGCGCGGCCAAGAATAATGCCCCAGATGGAGTCTGAGAGCGCGGCAATCACGCTACCGGCGACAAAAATCATCAGCCCGCCAATAATCAGCGGTTTGCGGCCAATGCGGTCGGAGAGTAAACCAAAGGGGATCTGGAAAACGGCCTGCGCCAGTCCGTAAATACCAATCGCCAGGCCAATTAGCGCTTCGCTTGCGCCTTGCAGAGCCATACCGTATGTGGTCAGAACCGGCAGGACCATAAACATGCCGAGCATGCGCAACGAAAATACGGTCCCTAAACCCCAGGTGGCGCGCAATTCACCCGGCGTCATTTTGTAATCGTTCATTCCCACCTCATTATTAATCGCCCCATAGTGTAGTGCGGAGCGCAGGCAGGGTAAACAGAGTGTTAATGAGCAAATATTACATTCGTGAATTATTTGTGCTGTATAGAAAAAGGCCCCTGCGCGGGGCCCTGGTCTGAAGGTCAAATTGCCTGGCGAATCTCGTCGATCACCTCCAGCGATCGTAGCGCATCGGCGGCATCGATAATCGGCGTAGCCTCGCCGCGAATGACGGCAATAAAGTGATTCAGTTGCAGGATAAACGGGTCGATGGCGTCTATGTGCAACGTTTCACTGATAAGCGGCTCGTGCCAGCCGCTTTTCTCGCCGTAGCGCCACCAGCGCATCTGCGGTATCGCCAGCGCGCCCTGCGTGCCGGAAATCAGGTAGCAGTTTTCCGGCGTATGCGCGTAAATCGGGTTCTCCGCCGAGTTCATCTCCCAGCTCCATGGGCTGACGCTGCAATCGCTTAACACCGCGCTGCCCAGCGTGCCGCGTGCAAAACGCAAATTCACCACCGCGCTGTCCTCGTTGGCAAAGCCTCGCGTTTCGCTGGAGGCCATCGCCTGTACCTCTTCAATTTCGCCCAGCAGATAGCGCATCAGATCGATATCGTGCACCAGGTTGACCAGCAGCGGCCCCGCGCCGGGCTCGCGTCGCCAGCTCACGTCAAAATAGTCGTCCGGTTTTTGCAGTAGCCAGTGGGCGGAAACCGCGACAATTTTGCCGAGTTTGCCGCTGTCGATGAGTGTTTTCGCCGCCGCCGTCAGGGCGTTATGGCGGCGATGATGGCCAACTAATACCGGTACGTTGTGCGCAAGCGCGGCGTCCACCAGCTCACGCGCGCGCTCAGGAGATTCCGCCACCGGTTTTTCCACCAGCACCGGAATGCCGCGTGTTACGCAGGCCAGCGCGCAGGGCACATGCAGGGTGTTTGGCGTGGCGTTAATCACCCCGTCTGGCCTGATTTCATCGAGCATTTCCTCGACGTCAGCAAACCACGCAACGCCGAGTTCAGTGGCCAGTTCCCGCGCCTGTTCAGAGGGATCGGCAAGCGCCACCAGCGTGGCGTCTGACGCATGCTGAATAACCTCGATATGTTTGCGCCCGATGGCGCCCGCGCCGATCACGGCGAGTCTTGTCGGATTCATGATGGGCTCCTGAGCGAAGAGGTAACGGGAGGAACATGGCCGGGTTGGCCCGAGGCAAACCAGCCTTTTGCCGCGACGCCCAGCACGGTGAGCAGCGCCGGAATGCCCAGCAGCAGGAAGACGGTTTCAAATTTGAGGTCCATCGCCAGCATTTCAGCCCCGGCAAAGGCGCTGAGGATCGCTCCGATACGCCCGACGCCGTGCATCCAGCTTGAACCGGTGGCGCGCGCCTGGGTGGGATAAAAGCGCGCAGAGAGCGCGTTCATGCCGGTATTCGCGCCGTTCAGACAGGCGCCGCTAATCAGCGCCAGCAGGCACAGTAGCGTGAAGCTGGCGGCCGCAAAACCAATCGCCATCGTCACCAGCCCACCAACCGCAAAAATCGCTCCCAGCGCCCGATGCGGGTTGATGCGGTCCATCAGCCACCCGGCGAACAGTGAGCCCACTGTGCCGCCCGCCTGATAGATGGCGGTCATAATTGCCGCCTGGCTAACGGTGAGACCAATCTCTTTCACCAGCGTAGGCAGCCAGCTACCGAGGATGTAAACCAGAAACAGCCCCATAAAGTAGATGAGCCAGAGCATCAGCGTGCCGAAACGGTATTGCGGCGAGAGTACGATGCGCATCGCGTTGCCGCTGACGGGCTGTGTCGGCAAAACAAAACTGACGTTATCGGCTATCTGGCCCGGATAGAGCCGCTGGAGGATCGCGCAAATCTGCCCGGCGGGGGCTTGCTTGATCACCAGAAAACGCACGGACTCCGGCAGCTTCCACAGCAGAATGGGCACAAACAGCAGCGGCAAAATGCCGCCCAGCGCCATCAGTGAATGCCAGCCGTACATTGGGATTAGCCATGACGCGGTAAAGCCGCCAATCGCCGCCCCGAAGGTGAAACCGCAGAAAATTACCGTAATGATGAACGAGCGCTTACGTTCAGGCGCATATTCCGAGACCAGCGTACTGATATTGGGCATCGCGGCACCGAGGCCCAACCCGGTCATAAAGCGGAAGAAAATCATCTGTTCGATGTTCTGCGAAAAGGCGGTGGCGACGGTCCAGAAACCGAAGAAGAACACGCTGTTAATGATTATCTTCTTGCGCCCCAGCCAGTCGGCGAGCGGGCCGGAGAACATCGCCCCCAGCGCCAGGCCAATCAGCGCGGTGCTGATCACAAAGCCCAGTTCATGGTTGCTGACGCCCCATTCCTGTTTCAGCACCGGGGCGATAAATCCCATGATGGCGATATCAAAACCGTCCAGCGCAATTACGGCAAACCCTAAAAAAATCACCAGCTTCTGATAGCGGCTGAGCGGCTGGGTGTTAATTAACTCTCTGACGTCCAGGCGTTGAGTCTGAGCCATAACGATTCCTCGGGTGAGTGATTCACAGGAAGGACTGCGCGGCGTTAAACAGCAGCTGTGCGCGTTGTTGGGCGGGAAGGGCACCTTGTGCGCCCGCCAGCGGAACTTCGAGAGAAACGGGGATTGTGGCAGGCAACGCCGCCAGCAAACCGCGTAAATCGAGGCCGCCTTCGCCCGGCACTTTTCGTGCGCTACGCGCCTGGTAAATCAGCTCATCGGTGGTGTCAGGGATTTGTGCAGGGGCATCGCACAGCTGCATATAGTTCAACTGGGCAGCCGGAATGTCAGCCAGCGTGGTCAACGATTCCCCCGCCCGCCAGAAGTGAATCGCATCGACCAGAATGCCGACGTTGTTCTGCCCGCTGGCGGTAATCAACGTCTGCGCGTCACGTACGGTTTTCACCGCCGTCCAGGGCATCGGTTCGAGGTTCATGGTCAGGCCGTAGGTTTTCCCGGCCTGCGCCAGGCTCGCCAGATTCTCCGCGCAGCGGGCAACGTTGTCGTCATTTCCGGCGACCAGCACCTGCCGGGCTTCCAGACGCGCGGAGGTTTCCAGGAAGGGACGAAGCGCGTCAAGATTGAAATCTGGCGTTAAACGTACAATCTCCACGTCCGACACGCGAACCCCCGTTTCCCGCAGCGCAGCAAGGGTTTCGCGCACGGCAGCAGTATCGCCAAGCATATCGTAGTCAGGGTCTGTCGGCGTGGCGGGGAGCAGGCGCAGGCCAACGTGCGTAAAGCCCGTTTCGGCGGCGATGCGCACCTGTTCCGGTGGCGGAATGTCGAGCATCGTCAGTGCAGCAAGAGACAAGGAACGCGTGTTCATAGGGACTCCAGTACAGTTGCAGGTAAGGTTTTTGTTATGTTTTGGCCTTCCGTGGCAAAGCGATGTATTACGCTGTTTTTGTTATGTTTGCGGCAAGGTTTTTGCCCACCAGATACCCGAAAGTCATGGCCGGACCAAGCGTAATGCCGCCGCTGGGGTAGAACCCCTGCATGACGCTCGACATATCGTTCCCCACGGCGTACAGGCCAGGGATGGGTTGATGTTGGTCGTTCAACACCTGCGCATGTTCATCGGTCAGCAGGCCGCTGAACGAGCCCAGCGAACCGGGCAGAATGCGCACGGCGTAATACGGCCCCTGTTTTATCGCGCCCAGCGTCGGGCTGGGTTGATGCGTGGCATCACCCTGCGCGCAGTTGTAGGCGGATGCGCCGCGTTGAAACTCTTCATCCACACCGCGTTCGGCAAAACCGTTGAAGCGCGCGACGGTTTCAACCAGCGTGGATGCATCGATCCCACAGTTTTGCGCCAGCATTTCCAGCGTCTCGCCGGATTGCAAATAGCCGTTGCGCAGCCACGCCTTAACGTGAAACGGCGTGGGCCGCGCGTGGCCTAATCCGTAACGGCTCAGCGTGCGCTGGTCTGCCAGCAGCCATGCTTGCGGTTTTTCACCCTCTGGCGTCGCGGCAATTAACGCGGCGATAAAATCGTGGTAGGAATCGGCTTCGTTGGTGAAGCGTTTCCCGCTGGGTAACACGGCGATAAACCCCGGCTTGGCACGTTCGACCAGATGCGGGAACGCGAGCTGCAACCCGCTTGCCAGCGTGACGCGTGATACCGGCGCCCAGGCCATGGGATGCTTGAGATTGTGCTCAAAATGACCGCCAGCCGCTTCGCCAAGCCGGATGCCATCGCCCTGATTCCCCGGCGGCGCGGCGGAAAAGTGGCCGTAGCCCTGACGCGCGTGCGGCACTTCCTGCGCCAGCCGTGCTTTATCGTGCGGAAAGCCGCCGCAGGCCAGCACTACCGCGCCAGCGCTGACGGTTATCGCGCCTTCATCGCTATCGAGCACCGCGCCGATAATCTGCCCGTTCTGCTTCAGCAATCGGGCTACCGGGGCGTTCAACTGAAACTGAACGTCCGCATCCAGCGCCGAGCGCAGCAGGCGCGCGACCAGTGCATTGCCATTCACCAGATGCTGCCCACGTCCGTAGCGCAGACGCTGCCAGTTGTGGCGCAGCAGGCGACGGGTGGCGTAGAACGCCGATCGTGGTGAACGGGTGGCATTGAAAAAATGCGCCATATCCGCACCGCCCGCGATCCCCATGCCTGCCAGACTGATCGTCTCCAGCGGGGCGCGTAAACGGTGTAGCCAGTCACCCAGACCGCGTCCATCGTAAGGCTGTGCGGTGACCGAGCGCCCGCCGGTGGCAAAGCCGGGGGAGTTGTGAAAATCCGGCATTTTGCTGCCGGAGAGAAACTGCACCGCGGTATGCGAGCGAAAGAAATCGACCATCTCCGGGCCGTAGCGCAGAAACGTCTGCAGGCGCGCATCGGCAGGGCGGCCATCCATCTCCGCATTCAGGTAGGTAAGCGGGGCGGATTCCTCTTCGTTGATGCCCTCTTCACGCGCCAGCGGATTGCGTGGGATCCACAGCCAGCCGCCGGACCAGGCGCTGGTTCCGCCAATCACCGGCTCTTTTTCCGCGACCAGCACGCGTGCGCCGTGCAGCGCGGCGGTAACGGCAGCGGATAACCCCGCCGCGCCAGAACCGACCACCAGAACATCTACCTTTACCTGCCTGCTCATTTCGGGCTCCTTATTGCAGCGGGGAGAAATCGGTCGGGCGCATCAGCACTGATTCCAGACGCTCAACCGCCGCCAGCTCGCGATTTTTACGCGAGAAGGTCAGCCAGCGTTCGTCCTGGGCCATGCGGCCACGGCGAACCAGACGGTCATCCAGGCTTTCATACGCCCAGATATGCACCACCTGATTCACCACGCCAATTTCCGTAAAGAAGAAGCCAATCAGTTTGCCGAGATGCTCGGTTTGCACCGCATACGCATCGCTCTTATACAGCGCCAGCCAGTCGGCCATTTTCAGCGGATTGATGGTGTAGGTGCGTTTTTCGTAGATCATGTCGTTCTCCTGGTTAAAGGGATTGTTGTTGAACCATATGTTTCGCGGCGAGATAGCCGAAGGTGAGCGCCGGGCCGAGCGTAATGCCGGGGCCGGGATAGGTGCCCGCCATCATGGAATCCATGTCATTACCGACCGCATACAGGCCGGGAATGGCCTCGTTTTGCTGATTCATCACCTGCGCGTCGGCGGTGGTGACCAGCCCGCGCGAGGTGCCTAAATCGCCGGTGTAAAGGGTGATGGCGTAGAACGGACCCTGACTCAGCGGCGCGTTGCAGGCGTTCGGTTGATGCGCCGGGTCGCCCATCGCCCGGTTGTAGCTGTTCCCGCCTTTGCGGAATTCGCTGTCGGTGCCGTTAGCGGCATCGCGGTTATAGCGTGCGACGGTCTCTTCCAGCGTGAGCGGGTCGAGGTTGAGCTGCTGCGCGAGCGCGGCGAGGGTATCGGCTTTATGCAAATATCCTGCTTTGATCAGCGCATCGTTATTAACCGGGGCCGGACGCGCGAGGCCGAGACCGTAATTTTTCATCGCCAGGGCATCACCAATCAGATAGCAGGGCGCGTTTTCCGGCTGCTGCTGCATCGCGCTGGCGAAGTGGTGGTAAGAGTTCGATTCGTTCACAAAGCGTACGCCACGCTGATTGACGGCAATCACGCCCGGTTTAGCCCGGTCGGTGACCAGATGCGGGAAGCGCTCTTCCGTGCCGTCCGGGTGACGTAAAACCGATACCGGTGCCCAGAAAAAGTTTGAGGGGAGATTGGCACCTTCTTGCGCGCTGACGCGGCCCGCCAGCTGAAATGCCGCGCCGTCGTTGGTGGCGGGCGACATGGTGAAATGTTGCTGCGTTGCCGGACGGAACTGCGCGGCAATCTGTCCGGCAGCAAAACCGCCTGCTGCCAGCACCACGCCGCAGCGCGCGCGCAGCTGTTCTTCTTTGCCTTCGCGTTGAATGGTGACGCCCGTAACGCGGCCCTGCTCTTCGATTAACGCGGTCACGTTGACGTTCAGCGCCAGGTCCAGCCCTTTGCGCAGTGCCAGCGTCGCCATCCGCGCAATCAGCGCGTTGCCCATCGCCAGACGCGTGCCGCGCGGGTGACGCAGACGATCGCGACCGTAGCGCAGCAGCAGGCGCGAACAGTGACGGAACGACGTCCACGAACGGCGCATATCCAGGAAGTGCTGAATATCGACGCGGTTGACCATCATGCCGCCAAACAGCAGCATACCCGGCGGCGGAGATCGCAGGGTGCTGAAGTGTTCACCCAGCTCACGACCGTCAAATTCCACCACTTCCAGCGCGCGACCCGCATCGACCGCCCCGGCTTCATCCGGGTAATAATCAGGTGAAAGCGGGCGCAGGCTGTATTTCACTGCGCCTTCCTGCTCAAGGAATGCCAGCGCTTCGCGTCCGGATTCCACAAACGCATCCACCAGCGCCGGGCGGTAATTCGCATCGCCAATGATGGTGCGCAGATAGGTTTTGATGGCGTCCGGTGAACCACTTTTACCCGCCTGGCGAGCCTGGTCGGTGTCGTTGATCCACACCGCACCGCCGGAAATCGCCGATGTGCCGCCAAAGTGCGGCGCTTTCTCCAGCATCAGCACCGACAAGCCTTTGCAGCAGGCCGTGACCGCTGTAGCAAAGCCCGCCGCGCCGCTGCCGATAACGATCACATCCCAGTTTTTCATGCGGCTACCTCGTGCTCACCAGGGATTGCGCCAATAAACTGGCCCATCAGTTTCATCTGCGCCAGAGCCATTTCAGGGCCGGTTTGCGCCGTGCAGCCGCGCGTTTGCGCAAAGGCCAGCAGTGGGGTGATCACCGGTGCGGTAACCACATCGGCGACGTGAGTGCTGTTTTGTAAGGTATCGAGCAGGGCCTGTGGCAACGGCAGCGGATCAAATCCCTGCATCCCCGCCGGAGATCCGTTGACCAGCAGGTCGAGGCCTGCAAGCGAAGAGGGCAGTTCACTGAGATGGACTTCCGGGAAGTGCGTCGCCAGACGGTTTTCCAGCCGCTGACGCGTGGCGTCATCCCGGTCGTACAGCGCCAGGTGGCTGATGCCCGCTTCACACAATCCCCAGGCAATCGCGCTGCCGACGCCACCGCAGCCAGACAGTAATGCGCGTTTCCCCGCCGCGGCAAAACCGTGCGCTTCGGCGGCCAGCTGGAAACCGACCCCGTCGAGCATGTCGCCTTCCAGACGCCCGTCGGCCAGCTTTCTGACCACGTTCACCGCATTGAGATGGCGCGCGCGCGGCGTCAGGTTGTCCAGCAAGCCGGCAACACGCTGTTTATGCGGGACGGTAACCAGCACGCCGCTCATGTTCTGCCAGCCGCGCAGGGCATTCAGGTAATCGGCAACCGCTTCCGGGGCGATATCGACCGGGATCATGACTTTGTCCATCTGCGTATCGGCAAAGTAGCGGTTGAAGTTTTCCGGCGATTTCACCTGTGTGATGGGATGCCCGAGTACAGCCACGATTTGCGTAAATCCACTGACCATTTTTTATCTCACTTGTTAATCAAATGTTGATTGAGTATTTCAGCGGATCCGGTGACCAACAACGCAGAATTCGGACAGGTGGGTTGTTAATCGCACTAACAGTGCGATAATCGCAGTAAATGGGCTTGTTTGTTGCGAAAGTGTGAACGACTATGCAAAATCAGATTCATTCCCGCGATTTGATCGTCGGCCTGCAAAAAGGGCTGGCGATTATTCAGCTTTTCTCCAAAGAACATCCGCGCCTGACGGTACCGCAGGCGGCGAAAATGAGTGGCCTGACGCAGAGTGCGGCGCGGCGATTTTTCCTGACGCTGGTGCATGAACGCTATCTCTGCACCGATGGTCGCTACTACTGGCTGACGCCCAAAGCGTTGCGGCTGGGGCAGGCGTACGTCGATTCCGCCCAGTTCCCGCGTATGGTGCGCCCCATCGTTGAGTACATCGCCAGCCGAACGGAAGAGCATGCGTCGGTGGGGGTGATTGATGAAAATGAACTGGTGTATATCGCGCGCAGTAAGCACACGCCGTTTAACTCGACATCGGTGCGCCTCGGCGAGCGCGTGCCGGTGTACTGCACGGCGGGCGGGCGTTTATGGCTGGCGTCGCTGCCGGAAGCGGAGTGCGAAGCGGTGCTGCGGCAAATCAAGCGTGAGCGCCGCACGCCGTACACCGCCGTTGAGATTGATGAACTGATGGCGCGTATTGCGCTGGTGCGTCAGCAGGGCTACGCCACCATCGAGCAGGAATTTGAAATCGGCATGCTGGTGGTCGCCGTACCGCTGGCTGACAGAGAAGGGCTCTACTGGGGCGCGTTGAGTTTGACCAGTCATCAGTCGCGTACGTCGCTGGATGCGCTGTGCCGGGATCATCTTGATTTGCTGTATAGCGCACGAGAAATGCTGGTGAGCTAATTTTTATCAGGCCAGTAAATAAATGCATTTTTTGATGAAAATACACTTTTACGATCGGTAGAGGTGTTATTTTTCTATTGTTTATTACCCTAGATTTTGATTGTTTAAATATCTACTGGGTGAATATAAAACCATTTAAATATAATTTAAATATATTTCGTGTCGTTAAAAAATAAATTCAAGGATGAATGGATGTTGATAAATAAATGGAATTGGCTGTTTTTAGTGTTATCAGTTTCCGCGGTATGCCAGGCTGCCGATGATGCTGAGGGATATTATCACTCGCTTGCTGATGGAGAAAGCAAGGCGCTGTCCGGCTTGCAGGCGCTGGCGAAAGCGAAAGATCCCGACGCGCTAATGAAGCTGGGTTTTGTCTATGAATACGGTGTTTCAGTTTCTGCCAGTGTCGAAAAAGCCCTCCACTTCTACGAGCAAGCCTGCGATCTGGATAGCCGCTACGGCTGCTACAGCGCGCTATTTTTACCAGTATGGCCAGGGCGTTGCGCAGAATACCACCCGCGCTCAGGCGCTTGCCGACAAAGCGAATAAAGAAGATATCCACGTTGATGCGACAACGCTTAATGAGCTGGTCGATGAAATCTATTCGGCAAAAGCTGCGGCAATAAAAGATCCCGGCCAGCGTTTTGCCTTTCTCCAGATGGTGATGAGTTACGCCAATACGGGGAATGAACTTCTTATGAATCGTCTGGGCTTCTCAAAATCAGATGTATTGAATCTTGCTGAATTTTGGGCGAAAGATAACGATCCCGATATTACATTTCTGGTTGGCCAGCTTTATGATGCCGGGTTCGTTAAGGTGGCCAATAAAGACGCGTTTAGAATGGAGTGGTATCGCAAGGCGGCGGAACTGGGCCAGTCTGACGCCCAGAATATCCTCGGGCTTTTATATGCAACGGGAGAGAAGGGCGTTAAACCGGATATTCAGCAAGCGCTCAAATGGTATGAACGGGCTGCGAAGCAGGGTAACAAAGATGCATTAATCAATCTCGGCGCGATTTATTATCTTGGCGAGCAGGTTGATATTGATTATGCCAAAGCATTCCAGCTTTTTGATACGGCGAAAGAGCAGGGGAGCGCCATTGCGTGGCGTTATCTGGCCTGGATGTACACCAACGGGCAATATGTGCAGACCGACTGCAAAATGGCCGCCGACTATTTTGATCAAGGGCAGAGCAGGGTGGGGCGGGTTGACGGCTTTTTAGCCACCTGTGAAAAAGACAAGCTGGCTCGCGAAAAGGGGAGGGACGAACTGCCTGTGCTGACGCTGAAACAGGTGGGCTCGTTTATCGGCGGTAAAAACGATAGCTACGCCTGCCAGCTCAATCTGCAAGTTGATACCAACCATATTGGCGAAGTTGCCAATATGCGCGTGGGGTTAAACGTCAAAAATCGAGAAGGCGCGGTACTGACAGATATCGCGTCGTTTGCTCCGTTTGGCATGAATACGCTTAATCGCAACCTGGAAGGATATGAACATAATTCGCTCAGTCAATCCACATTGCTGCATATTGAGGATAACGCGTTTTGTGGTGAGCTGACCTTTGAAATGACCCATGCGACGGCAAAAATTAATGGCAAAGATGTGGATTTATTAAAGGCGGGGAGTTTGATGCTGGTTCAGTAAATCTATCGGATGGTTTCGCCACCATCCGATATACAGCTACGCCGCAATAATATGTTGAATGGCCAAAAACATCGGCAAAGCGCCGAAGGCATTCGGTGTGGATGAAAGCGGAACAAAACCGAGGCGTGCGTAGAAGTTAATCGCTGCCGGGTCAGCGTCGAGATAGACCCCTTTGATTGGCAGCGCCTGGTGGATGATTTTGACATGCTCAAAAAAGTCGCACAGCAAATCCTGACCATAGCCCTGTTTTTGGTATTTACGCGCCACGCCAAGCATGACCAGCCTTACGACGCCTATTTCTGACGGTTGCGAGCCTTGCAATACGCCCGACACGCGTTGTTTTTCCAGCGAGTAGGCGGTAAAGGTGCAGATGCCGATAAGTTCGCCGCTGTTACTGTCGATAAGTGCTTTTGCAGCACAGTCACTGTTACGCACGCTCTTCTTAAGTGACGTGCGAACAAATTTATCGATAACGGGGTTACCGCAATCGAAGTGTTTTTGCCCCGGGTAGGTAATGTCAGACTGATAATTACAGGAGAGCATCGGGGTGAGGGCCCGCTCCTCAGGCAGATTGACCATCGCTCTTTTTCCTTCTCATTAACGCCTTGAGTGCGAGCGTCGGCTGAGCAGGTTCCGCGATGAGCTGATTCATCAGTTCCCAGCTTTGATTCGAAAGCTCGCGACGACGCTGGTTATCCAGCACGCTTTCGGCGCGTTCCATGGCGGCGCTCAGGATAAAGGCGCTTAAATCTAACCCAACGGCTTCGGCAGCTTCGCGAAGTCTGTTCTTGGCGTCGGAGCTGGTTTTCAGTTCAACCCGCGCGTTTTTCAGCGCTTTCTCGACGTCGGGCAGAGTGGCGGTTTTACCAGGCATGATTGACCTCTTAATGTGGCTGAATGAAATCCTGGTGATGGATTTCATACATAGTACGGCTGTTAGCCGTATGAAATAATCTATACCCAAAGCGTTATCGCGTCAAGCGATACGGTTAATAGCCGTATATTGAATTGCAGACAATAAAAAACCCGCCGCAGCGGGTTTTTTCACATCCTTCAAACCTTACCAGACGTACGTCAGCAGGCTTTGGGAATTCGGCACCATAAAGTCGATGGACATCATTACAGAGAGTGCGGTAATGGCGATGATGGAGAAGCCGAAGAGCTTACGCGCCCAGACTTTATCATCTTCCACTTTATAACCGCGCAGCGCCATGCCGAGCCACCACACGCTGACGGCCGCCGCAACGATCAGGTATTTATACCCTGCATAGCCGCCAAGCGTCAGCATCAGGGTAGCGATAGCAAACGCCACGATGTACAGCGTGATGTGGTTTTTCGCCACTGAAATGCCTTTCACCACCGGCAGAACCGGAATGTTCGCCGCCTGATAATCCTTGAAGCGGAAAATCGCGATGGCGTAGGAGTGAGGCATCTGCCAGAGGCTGAAAATCGCCAGCAGGATCAGCGCGCCGCTGTCAAACGTACCGGACACCGCGCAGTAGCCAATCACCGGCGGCGCAGCGCCGGAGAGAGAGCCAATCAGCGTGCCGTAGACGGAGTGGCGTTTCATGTACAGGCTGTAAACGCCGACATAAACCACAAACCCCATCACGCCCAGCCAGCAGGCCAGCGGGTTAGCGCCGAACCACAGCAGCATGAAGCCAGCAATACCCAGCAAGGTGGCGTAGACCAGCGACGTTTTAGGCGCCATCAGTCCTTTGACCAGCACTCGGTTTTTCGTACGTTCCATCTTACGGTCGATGTCACGATCGATGTAGTTGTTGAATACACAACCCGAGGCGACCACCAGAGACACGCCAATCAGCGTCGCGACAAACAGCGGGTAATCGATGCTGCCCTTGGAGGCCAGCAGGAAACCGCCGATCACGGAGATCAGGTTGCCAAAAATGATGCCTGGTTTCGTTACTTGCAGGTATTGCTTAAACATCATACTCGCCGCTCTTAGTGAACCATCATGTTGTAGTTCAGGTTCCACATAATCCAGATGGAGCCTACAACCACGATGGCAATGATGATCACGGTGAAGACAAACGCAGTCAGGTTCCAGCCTTCGTCAGACTTCGAGTTCATGTGCAGGAAGTACACCAGGTGTACCAGAATCTGCACCACCGCCGTTACCAGAATGGTTCCCAGAATCACCGCCGGCGACGCTGAACCCGTCATCACCATCCAGAACGGAATAACCGTCAGGATGATGGACAGGATAAAGCCCGTCATATAGGACTTCACGCTGCCGTGGGATGCGCCGTTGTGATCGGTAGAATGACTCATTACATCGCCCCCATCAGATAAACTACAGAGAACACACAGATCCACACTACGTCCAGGAAGTGCCAGAACAGACTCAGGCACATGATACGGGTGCGGTTAGTGCTGGTCAGCCCGCGACGGGAAACCTGAATCATCAGCACGGCCATCCAGATAAGACCAGAGGTGACGTGCAGACCGTGGGTACCTACCAGCGCGAAGAACGCGGACAGGAAGCCACTGCGATCCGGGCCCATACCTTCAGCAATCAGGTGATGGAATTCATAGATTTCCATCCCGATGAACCCTGCCCCGAAAAGGAAGGTCAGAGCGAGCCAGGAAACGACCTGGCTCTTGTTGTTTTTGTACATGGCGATAGCCGCCATGCCATAGGTAATGGAGCTGAATAACAGCAGGAAGGTTTCCACCAGAACGAACGGCAGTTCGAAGATGTCCTTACCGGTCGGGCCGCCTGCTGTGCCGTGCATCAGCACGGCATAGGTCGCGAACAGACAGGCGAACAAAATACAGTCGCTCATCAGGTAGATCCAGAAACCGAATACCTTATTCGGGCCTGCATCGTGGTGCCCATGTTCGTGCGCGTGGGCGTTATGCGCCAGAGTATCAGTTGCCATTTTTCAGCCCTGCCTTAGAAATCTCATCGAAATGCTGGTTTTCCAGTTTTTCGACTTCAGCGACCGGCACGTAGTAGTCCACGTCCTCGTCGAAGCTTTTCACAATCCAGCTGATAACAATGCCCGCGAAGCCGACGATTGCCATCCACCAGATATGCCAGATCATGGCGAAACCGAAGATAGTCGCGAAGGCGGCAATCACGATGCCCGCACCGCTGTTTTTCGGCATATGAATTTCTTCATATTTCGCTGGCTGTTTGTACGCTTCGCCTTTCTCTTTCATTTCCCAGAATGCATCACGTTCATGGATCTGCGGCACAATGGCAAAGTTATAGAACGGAGGCGGGGAAGAGGTTGCCCACTCCAGAGTACGGCCACCCCATGGGTCACCGGTCAGGTCACGGTTCTGGTCGCGGTCGCGAATAGACACGTAGAACTGAATCAGCTGGCACAGGATACCCAGAGCAATCAGTGCCGCACCACAGGCTGCAACAACCAGCATGGTGTGGAACTGCGGGTCAATCTGCTGGCTGAGGCGACGGGTCATGCCCATGAAGCCCAGCACGTACAGCGGCATGAACGCCACGAAGAAGCCGATGATCCACAACCAGAATGCGCGTTTACCCCAGGTTTCGTTCAGCGTGAAACCAAAGGCTTTCGGCCACCAGTAGGTCAGACCTGCGAAGCATCCGAAGACCACACCACCGATAATTACGTTATGGAAGTGCGCAATCAGGAACAGGCTGTTGTGCAGCACGAAGTCTGCGCCCGGTACCGCCAGCAGTACGCCGGTCATACCACCTACAGAGAAGGTCACGATAAAGCCGATAGTCCACAGCATGGCTGAGTGGAATACGATACGGCCCTGGTACATGGTGAACAGCCAGTTGAAGATCTTCACCCCGGTCGGGATGGCGATAATCATCGTGGTAATACCGAAGAAGGCGTTTACGTTGGCGCCCGCACCCATGGTAAAGAAGTGGTGCAGCCAAACGATGAACGACAGGATGGTAATACACACGGTCGCCCACACCAGTGAGGTGTAGCCAAACAGGCGTTTACGCGAGAAGGTCGCCGCGATTTCGGAGAAGACACCGAACACCGGCAGAACCAGGATGTACACTTCCGGGTGGCCCCAGGCCCAAATCAGGTTGATGTACATCATCATGTTGCCGCCCATATCATTGGTGAAGAAATGGGTGCCCAGATAGCGATCCAGGGTCAGCAACGCGACGGTAACCGTCAGAATTGGGAAGGAAGCAATAATCAGGATGTTGGCGCACAGTGATGCCCAGGTAAATACCGGCATCTTGAACATGGTCATGCCCGGTGCACGCATCTTGATGATAGTGACGAAGAAGTTGATACCCGTAAGCGTTGTACCGACACCGGAGAGCTGCAACGCCCATATCCAGTAATCGACCCCGACGCCCGGGCTGTATTCAATTCCCGACAACGGCGGATAGGCCAGCCAACCGGTCTGTGCGAACTCACCGACGCCCAGAGAAAGGTTAACCAGAATCACACCGACAACCGTGAACCAGAAGCTCAGGTTGTTCAGGAACGGATACGCAACGTCACGCGCACCAATCTGCAGCGGAACCACGAGGTTCATCAGACCGATAACGAATGGCATCGCCACGAAGAAGATCATGATAACACCGTGAGCGGTGAAGATCTGATCGTAGTGGTGCGGCGGCAGGAAGCCCGCCTCGCCCGCGGAAGCCAGCGCCTGCTGGCTACGCATCATGACGGCGTCGGCAAAGCCACGCAGCAGCATGACGATAGCGACGATGACATACATAATGCCAAGGCGTTTGTGGTCGACCGAGGTCAGCCACTCTTTCCAAAGGTAGCTCCACTTACCGAAATAAGTGATCGCTGCCAGTATCGCCAGTCCCCCGACGATAATTGCAGCTATCGTTACCATGACAATTGGTTCATGGAACGGCACTGCATCCAGTGTCAATTTTCCGAACATCGTTTTCTTCCTCGGCCCCTTAGTGAGCGGCTTCCGCGTGGCTCATGTCCATGCCTTCCATCCCTTCATGCGCTGCGTGCTCGCCTTCAGGTTGGGACATGTTCATGTTTGTGTCGTGAGACATAAATTTGCCCGTAATAGCCTTAAACAAATCCGGTTTCACGCTGGAGAAGTACTCCACCTTGTTGTATTCACTCGGTGCAGCCACTTTCTCAAATGCCGCCATGTCATCCATGGTGTTCCCAGACTGTTTCGCTTTCGCGACCCACTGGTCGAACGCGGCACGATCCGGCGTCGCAATGGCTTTGAACTTCATACCAGAGAAGCCCGGGCCACTGTAGCTGGCGGAAATACCGTCATAGATACCCGGCTCGTTCGCGATCAGGTGCAGGTTAGTCTGCATACCGGCCATCGCGTAGATCTGGCTACCCAGACGCGGGATGAAGAAGGAGTTCATCACGGAGTTCGAGGTCACTTTGAACTGCACCGGAACGTTCGCCGGGAAAGCGATTTCGTTAACGGTAGCAATGCCTTGTTCCGGATAGATGAAGAACCATTTCCAGTCCAGAGAAACCACTTCAATAGTGATAGGCTTCTCGTCATGGGCTAACGGTTTGCTTGGTTCAAGAGCGTGCGTGGTTTTCCACGTCAGTACGGCGAGGAAAATGATGATCAGAATAGGAACCGTCCAGACCACAGCTTCCACTTTATTGGAGTGTGACCAGTTCGGGCTATACTTCGCATCTTTATTACTCGCACGGTACTTCCAGGCGAAACCAACTGCCATCAAGATGGCGGGAATAACGACAATCAACATCAGGCCGAAAGCCGTCAGTATGAGCGAACGTTGCTCCAGTCCTATCTGTCCTTTGGGGTCAAGAAGTGCAGAATCACAACCACTGAGTAAAACCGTGCCTGCGATTAATGACAACCATCCCAAACTTTTATTGTATTTCCTGAGTCTCATGTAACGACCTCAATTCCACGGGGTTTGGTGGCGCTTAAAGCGTGTGGGTATTTTACGGGAAAGTTACATTACTGTAAATGCGAATGGCACTCTGTCAGTTATCTGTTACTAGGTTCTGCCGTCGATGTCACACATGTTGCCAATTGTGTCTATTTTTCAGGCAGATTGCTCATTTGACGGGTGTTATAACGAAGGGGGGATAAAAAGCACATATGAAATGTCAATTGGTATAACCATTGTCAATAATATACAAATAATTAACAATTAATCATCAAATCCGCGACAAATCAGTAAAGAGAAAATAATAGACCGGTTGCTGAATCGGTTAATGAAATAAAGCACTTTTTATTGGTTCCAGTAATTTCCAGAATTCTAAAAAGCACGAAACAACAAATTATCCAGTTGGTTCATGGGAGTCCAAAATAATTACATATCGTGATTACAAAGGACTCGCATGATTTACATCTGATGCGTTTTACGTAGCGCCAGATAATCGAGCACGCAACCGACTAAAATCCCGGCAATGGCAATCAATGCCCCGGCTTCCAGAACGCTGGTCGAGAAGGGGAGTGACGCCAGATCCAGCGCATCAATTACCAGCATGACCAGCCACGCGCCTAACAACAGTGCGCCAATGAGCAACAGACGCAGGGCAAAGCGATAACCCCCACTGAAGGTGCTGCGCGGCATAAACTGTTCGGTTTGCTGGGTATATTCCAGCGTCCGGCGGCAGACAAGCAGCAATAAAATTCCCGGAACGGCGGCGATAACCGAGAACAGATAGAACGTCGGCCAGCCGTGTGCTTCAACGAACCAACCGGCGATAGGCCCCACGTAGACGCGGCCCACGGCAGAAAGCGCCGATAACAGGGCGAACTGGGTGGCTGAGAACGACTTGTTACACAGCGTCATCAGCAGCGCGACAAACGCCGCGGTTCCCATCCCGCCGCACAGGTTTTCGAAGAATACCGCCGCGCCCATCGAGAAGAGATGTTTATCGGTGACCGACAGCAGCCAGTAACCCGCGTTCGATACGCCTTGCAGGATGCCGAAAATCAGCAATGCCCGGAACAGCGTTAAACGCTGCATTAACACGCCGCCGTACAACGCGCCGACAATGGTGGCGAACAGGCCAAGGGTTTTGTTTACCATTCCGACTTCACCGGCATCAAAACCGACGCCGCGAATCAAAAAGGTGGTGGTCAGGCTCATGGCGAAGGCATCGCCCAGCTTGTACATCACGATCAGCAACAGAATCAGCCACGCATTGTTGCGACCAAAGAAATCCTTTAACGGCGCAACAACGGCCTGTTCCAGGCTGCGCGGGACGGGAATGACGTCGCTGGGCTCTGGCGCGAGCAGGGTGGCGATAATACATGGTACCAGCAGTGCTGCCATCAGCCAGTACATGCCTTGCCAGCCCAGCCATTTATCGGCCAGCCACAGCGCCAGACCGCCGGAAACCAGCATCCCCAGGCGATAGCCGAGCACGCTGATTGCCGCGCCTGCCCCGCGTTCTTCCGCAGGCAACACGTCGGTTTTCCAGGCGTCGAAGACAATATCCTGCGAAGCGGAACAGAAGGCGATCACCACCGCCAGCGCCGCCATCCAGCGCAGCTGTGAGGCGGGCTCAAGGAAGCCCATCGCGGCAATAGCGATTAACAGCAAACATTGCGTGGTCAGCAGCCAGCCGCGACGGCGGCCCAGGAACGGCGGCGTGTAGCGATCCATCACTGGCGACCAGAGAAACTTAAAGACGTAAGCCTGGCCGACGAGGGAGAAGAAGCCGATCGTTTTCAGATCGATGTTTTCGACGGTCATCCACGCTTGCAGCGTCCCGGAGGTGAGCGCAAGGGGTAAACCGGAGGCAAAACCAAGAATCAGCAGAATGGCCGATTTAGGTTGTTGGAAAATACGTAAATAATGGCTGGACATGTTCTTATAGCACTGACCCGACGTGGCGTCGGGTCAGTTTAGTGGGATTAACGCGCGTTTTGCTTGATAAAGCCGTGGACGCTGGTGTCCTGAGACATATCGGCAATGGTATCGGTCAGAACGCTGTTTACAGCGTTAGCGATATTTTTGTTCGATGCCTGGAACGCCCCTTCTACGGAGTAGCTGGCGCGATAGTTTTTAGTCATCTTGTTGCCGTTCTTCGCGGTAGCGATGATGGCGATATCGGCTTTGGTAGCGATGTTGTAACGCACGTTGCCCTGAGAGACATCCGCGTACAGGTTGCTGACGATGATCTGCAGGTCGACCGCGCCGTTAGGCCCAATCATATAACCGCGCGCGGTCATCTGCTTTTCCAGCACTTCTTGTAACAGGAAGCGCAGGTCGCGAGAGGCAGTCAGGGTAACCTGCTGGTTGTCGCGGGTGACTTTGGCCAGTGCCTGATCCTGACGCTGGTCAGCGCCGTTGATGCTGACGGTTACGCCCATCAGGCTGGGATCCTGCTGCGGCAGAGTCATTTTAGGAGACACATCAATGGTGGTCGGCGGCGTGGCGCATCCTGCCAACATAAACAGTGCTACTAAGGGAAAGAGGATTTTTTTTAACATGTTCAGGCTCTCAAACGCATTGTTTACTGAAAATTCCCGCCATCATAACATCGCCAACGGCAAGGGGAAGTAGGCAATGCATGTAAATTCATCGTGTTGTGCGTTTTATAACCTTGCGCCGCAACAATGACCTCGGCGTGAGGCGTAAAAGGCGTGAGAAGGCAGTTAACGCCATTGGTTTGCCGGTTCACATCAGACAAACGCTAATTTTTTGTTGTCTTTGTGTAATGGAAACGGTAAAAGCGGCTAACATTTAAAGGGATAGACGGCATCTCAACGTTGTCGGAGGAGTAACTTCATGATGATACGTGAACATATAGAAGAAAAATTAAGGGCAGCGTTTGAACCTGTGTTCCTCGAAGTGACGGATGAGAGCTATCGTCACAACGTACCGGCGGGTTCTGAAAGCCACTTCAAAGTGGTGCTGGTCAGCGATCGTTTCACCGGTGAACGTTTTCTCAATCGCCATCGCATGATCTATGGCACGTTAACGGAGGAACTGGCTTCCACGGTGCACGCTCTGGCGTTGCACACCTACACGCGTAAAGAGTGGGAGGGGTTACAGGATACAGTCGTCGCATCACCACCTTGTCGTGGCGCGGGCAGTCTCGCGTAGAAAAGGCATTTGCAACTAACGGAACTTTTCCAGTATGTTGCGTACAGATTTATGAGAAAACGGCCTGCGGGCCGTTTTGTTTTGTCTGAAAAATGGACCTGTTTGACCTTTTTCAGACAAAAAATCGCCGGGAATTGTGAAAAAAGCCGCATCCAGGCATAACAACCGTTCTCGACTCATATCAGTGATGCCGCTATAATGCGCGTCTTATTTTTCGGAATGTCTTCGGGATGATTCTGGCGACACGGAATGTGAATCTGATTTAAAGAGAACATCCCGGTATTGCGAGGCAAAACTCAGAGTTGACCGAGCACTGTGATTTTTTTGAGGTAACAAGATGCAAGTTTCAGTTGAAACCACTCAGGGCCTTGGCCGCCGCGTAACGATTACTATCCCTGCTGACAGCATCGAAACTGCTGTAAAAAGCGAGCTGGTCAACGTAGCGAAAAAAGTACGCATTGACGGCTTCCGTAAGGGCAAAGTACCAATGAATGTTGTTGCTCAGCGTTATGGCGCATCTGTTCGCCAGGACGTGCTGGGCGACCTGATGAGCCGCAACTTCGTTGATGCGATCATCAAAGAAAAAATCAACCCGGCTGGTGCACCGAACTACGTTCCGGGCGAATACAAACTGGGCGAAGACTTCACCTACGCGGTTGAATTCGAAGTGTATCCGGAAGTTGAGCTGAAAGGCCTGGACGCAATCGAAGTTGAAAAACCGGTTGTTGAAGTGACCGAAGCCGACGTTGACGGCATGCTGGACACCCTGCGTAAACAGCAGGCGAACTGGAAAGACAAAGACGGCGCAGTTGACGCTGAAGACCGTGTTACCGTTGACTTCACCGGTTCTGTAGACGGCGAAGAATTCGAAGGCGGCAAAGCGACTGATTTCGTACTGGCAATGGGTCAGGGTCGTATGATCCCGGGCTTCGAAGACGGTATCAAAGGTCACAAAGCGGGTGAAGAATTCACCATCGACGTTACCTTCCCGGAAGAATACCACGCTGAAAACCTGAAAGGGAAAGCAGCGAAATTCGTTATCAACCTGAAAAAAGTTGAAGAACGTGAACTGCCGGAACTGACTGCTGAATTCATCAAACGTTTCGGCGTTGAAGATGGTTCCGTTGAAGGTCTGCGTGCAGAAGTGCGTAAAAACATGGAACGTGAGCTGAAAGGCGCAGTACGTAACCGTGTTAAAACTCAGGCGATCGAAGGTCTGGTAAAAGCGAACGAAATCGACGTTCCGGCTGCCCTGATTGACAGCGAAATCGACGTTCTGCGTCGCCAGGCTGCTCAGCGTTTCGGTGGCAACCAGCAACAAGCGATGGAACTGCCGCGTGAACTGTTCGAAGAACAGGCTAAACGTCGCGTAGTGGTTGGTCTGCTGCTGGGCGAAGTGATTCGCACCCACGAACTGAAAGCTGACGAAGCTCGCGTTGCGACTCTGATCGAAGAAATGGCTTCTGCCTACGAAGATCCGAAAGAAGTGATCGAGTTCTACAGCAAAAACAAAGAACTGATGGAAAACATGCGCAGCGTCGCTCTGGAAGAACAGGCTGTTGAAGCGGTTCTGGAAAAAGCGAAAGTGTCTGAAAAAGCAACTTCCTTCAACGAACTGATGAACCAGCAGGCGTAATTTCGCTTCCTGCGTTTAAAGTTTGAGCAAAAACCCGTTGCCTTCTGGCAGCGGGTTTTTTTTATCGCACTGATAGACAGCGTAAGCGTGATAAAACACAGTTTCGGTGTTAGCGTAACGGCAAAATATTGTTATGCTTGAAATAGGGTGGATTCGTCCCCATAAAAGGGGAAGTATTAGCTGCGATGGCTGGTAAACCGTCCACAAGGTACTATGAGTACAGCAGAGCAGGCAGTACAGCAGGTTTCATTTTTTTATCCAGGAGACGGAAATGTCATACAGTGGCGAACGAGATAACTTTGCACCCCATATGGCCCTGGTGCCGATGGTCATCGAACAGACCTCACGCGGTGAACGTTCTTTTGATATCTACTCCCGTCTTCTTAAGGAGCGCGTTATCTTTCTGACCGGCCAGGTGGAAGACCACATGGCGAACCTGATCGTAGCGCAGATGCTGTTTCTGGAAGCGGAAAACCCGGAAAAAGATATTTACCTGTACATTAACTCCCCAGGCGGCGTCATCACCGCCGGGATGTCGATTTATGACACCATGCAGTTCATCAAGCCGGACGTGAGCACCATTTGTATGGGCCAGGCGGCGTCCATGGGCGCATTCCTGCTGACCGCAGGGGCGAAAGGCAAGCGTTTCTGCCTGCCGAACTCGCGCGTCATGATTCACCAGCCGCTGGGCGGCTATCAGGGTCAGGCGACGGATATCGAAATCCACGCTCGTGAAATCCTGAAAGTGAAAGGGCGCATGAATGAACTTATGGCTCACCACACGGGTCAATCTCTTGAGCAGATCGAACGCGACACCGAACGCGATCGCTTCTTGTCTGCTTCAGAGGCGGTAGAGTACGGTTTGGTCGACTCCATCCTGACCCATCGTAATTGATGCCCAGAGCGTGAGTGTGCCGCTATACTATGTATGGGCGGCACAACGCTTGCGAAGCGGCTTGCGCTTGAGAATGGCATTTGCGTCGTCATATGCGGCACAAAGAACTTAAAAAGAGGTTTTGACTCATGACAGATAAACGCAAAGATGGTTCGGGCAAACTGTTGTATTGCTCTTTTTGCGGCAAAAGCCAGCACGAAGTGCGTAAGCTGATCGCCGGGCCGTCAGTGTATATCTGCGACGAATGTGTTGATCTGTGTAATGACATCATTCGCGAAGAGATTAAAGAAGTGGCGCCGCATCGTGAACGTAGTGCATTGCCGACGCCACATGAAATTCGCCATCACCTGGATGACTACGTCATCGGTCAGGAACAGGCGAAAAAGGTCCTGGCTGTAGCGGTGTATAACCACTACAAACGTCTGCGCAACGGTGATACCAGCAACGGCGTTGAACTGGGCAAAAGTAACATTCTGCTGATTGGCCCGACCGGTTCCGGTAAAACGCTGCTGGCTGAAACGCTGGCACGCCTGCTGGACGTACCGTTCACCATGGCTGACGCCACCACCCTGACCGAAGCCGGTTATGTGGGTGAAGACGTCGAAAACATCATTCAGAAACTGCTGCAGAAATGCGATTACGATGTACAGAAAGCCCAGCGCGGCATTGTCTACATTGATGAAATCGATAAGATTTCTCGTAAATCTGATAACCCGTCTATCACCCGTGATGTCTCGGGCGAAGGCGTACAGCAGGCGTTGCTGAAACTGATTGAAGGCACCGTCGCTGCCGTTCCACCTCAGGGTGGGCGTAAACATCCGCAGCAGGAATTCTTGCAGGTTGATACCTCCAAGATTCTGTTTATCTGCGGCGGCGCATTTGCGGGCCTCGATAAAGTTATCGCTAATCGTGTAGAAACAGGTTCCGGTATCGGCTTCGGCGCGACCGTGAAATCGAAAACCGATAAAGCCAGCGAAGGCGAACTGCTGACGCAGGTTGAGCCGGAAGATTTGATCAAATTTGGTCTGATCCCGGAATTTATTGGTCGTCTGCCGGTGGTTGCAACGCTCAATGAGCTGAGCGAAGAGGCGCTGATTCAGATCCTGAAAGAGCCGAAAAATGCCCTGACCAAACAGTATCAGGCGTTGTTCAATCTGGAAGGCGTGGATCTCGAATTCCGCGATGAAGCGCTGGACGCCATTGCTAAGAAAGCGATGATCCGTAAAACCGGCGCGCGTGGTCTGCGCTCTATCGTCGAAGCCGCACTGCTCGATACCATGTACGATCTGCCTTCCATGGAAGACGTCGAAAAAGTGGTTATCGATGAGTCGGTGATTGGCGGCCAGAGCAAGCCGCTGCTGATTTACGGTAAGCCGGAAGCGCAGCAAGCCTCTGGTGAATAATTCGCCAATTCATACAATCAGTTAATCAAAAAGGGGGGATTTTATCTCCCCTTTTATTTTTCCGTAATCATGGCGTTGAATGTGTGGAATACATCCCCATATACTGACATACATGTTAATGATGGCATGACGCACACTTGTGTCATCTGATTACCTGGCGGACATTAAACTAAGAGAGAGCTCTATGAATCCTGAGCGTTCTGAACGCATTGAAATCCCCGTATTGCCGTTGCGCGATGTGGTGGTTTATCCGCACATGGTCATACCCTTGTTTGTAGGGCGGGAAAAATCTATCCGTTGCCTTGAAGCCGCCATGGATCATGATAAAAAAATCATGTTGGTTGCGCAGAAAGAAGCATCGACGGATGAGCCGGGTGTAAACGATCTTTTCACCGTCGGGACCGTGGCCTCTATTTTGCAAATGCTGAAGCTGCCGGATGGCACTGTCAAAGTGCTGGTTGAAGGCTTGCAGCGTGCGCGTATCACCACGTTGTCGGATAACGGGGAACACTTTTCGGCAAAAGCGGAATATCTGGAATCACCGGATATCGAAGAACGCGAGCAGGAAGTGCTGGTTCGTACCGCGATTAGCCAGTTTGAAGGCTACATCAAGCTAAACAAAAAAATCCCACCAGAAGTGCTGACGTCGCTGAACAGCATCGACGACCCTGCACGTCTGGCTGACACCATCGCTGCGCACATGCCGCTGAAACTGGCGGACAAACAGTCTGTGCTCGAAATGTCTGACATCAACGAACGCCTTGAATATCTGATGGCGATGATGGAGTCGGAAATCGATCTGTTGCAGGTTGAGAAACGCATTCGCAACCGCGTCAAAAAGCAGATGGAAAAATCTCAGCGTGAGTACTATCTGAACGAGCAAATGAAAGCGATTCAGAAAGAGCTCGGCGAGATGGACGACGCGCCGGACGAAAACGAAGCGCTGAAGCGTAAGATCGACGCGGCGAAAATGCCGAAAGAGGCGAAAGAGAAAACCGAAGCCGAATTGCAGAAGCTGAAAATGATGTCACCGATGTCAGCAGAAGCGACCGTGGTTCGCGGGTATATCGACTGGATGGTGCAGGTGCCGTGGAATGCGCGCAGCAAGGTCAAAAAAGACCTTCGCCAGGCGCAGGAAATCCTCGATACCGACCATTACGGCCTTGAGCGTGTGAAAGACCGTATCCTTGAGTATCTTGCGGTTCAAAGCCGTGTGAACAAAATTAAAGGCCCGATTCTGTGCCTGGTTGGGCCGCCGGGGGTGGGTAAAACCTCGCTGGGTCAATCTATCGCCAAAGCGACTGGACGTAAGTACATTCGTATGGCGCTGGGCGGCGTGCGTGATGAAGCGGAAATTCGCGGTCACCGTCGTACCTACATCGGCTCTATGCCGGGTAAATTGATTCAGAAAATGGCGAAAGTGGGCGTTAAAAACCCGCTGTTCCTGCTCGATGAAATCGACAAAATGTCGTCCGATATGCGCGGCGATCCGGCTTCTGCGTTGTTAGAAGTGCTGGATCCAGAGCAGAACGTGGCGTTCAGCGATCACTATCTGGAAGTGGATTACGATCTCAGCGACGTAATGTTCGTTGCGACCTCGAACTCCATGAACATTCCGGCACCGCTGCTGGACCGTATGGAAGTGATTCGTCTCTCCGGTTATACCGAAGACGAGAAACTGAACATTGCCAAACAGCACCTGCTGCCGAAGCAAATCGAACGTAACGCCCTGAAAAAAGGCGAACTGACGGTGGATGACAGCGCGATTGTCGGCATCATTCGTTACTACACCCGTGAAGCGGGCGTGCGTAGCCTTGAGCGTGAAATTTCGAAACTGTGCCGTAAGGCGGTTAAACAGCTACTGCTGGATAAATCCCTGAAGCACATCGAAATTAACGGCGACAATCTGCACGATTACCTCGGCGTTCAACGCTTCGACTACGGCCGTGCGGATGACGAAAACCGCGTCGGTCAGGTGACTGGCCTGGCATGGACGGAAGTGGGCGGCGATCTGCTGACCATCGAAACCGCCTGTGTACCGGGTAAAGGCAAACTGACCTATACCGGTTCGCTGGGCGAAGTCATGCAGGAATCCATTCAGGCCGCGCTGACCGTGGTACGCGCGCGTGCAGAAAAACTGGGTATCAACCCAGATTTCTACGAAAAACGCGATATCCACGTTCACGTGCCGGAAGGGGCAACGCCGAAAGATGGCCCAAGCGCCGGTATCGCCATGTGCACCGCGCTGGTTTCTTGTCTGACCGGTAACCCGGTTCGCGCCGATGTGGCAATGACAGGGGAAATTACCCTGCGTGGCCTGGTGCTGCCGATTGGCGGTCTGAAGGAAAAACTGCTGGCGGCACACCGTGGCGGTATTAAGACTGTTCTGATTCCTGATGAGAATAAGCGCGACCTGGAAGAGATTCCGGACAACGTTCTGGCCGATCTTGATATTCACCCGGTGAAACGTATCGAGGAAGTTCTGGCCCTTGCGCTGCAAAATGAGCCCACTGGGATGCAGGTTGTAACCGCAAAATAGTGACCTCGCGCAAATAGCGTCAATAAAAACAGGGCTGGCAGGTGAAAACACACTTGCCAGCCTTTTTTTGTCTCGCTAATTTAGGACCCTGACAGGGCTGTTATCGACAACTATTGTTGTAAGGGCATGACAGTCCTGATATAACTGCTGCGCGTTGCACCGTGAAGGATTCAGGTGCGATATAAATAATAAAGAGAGGAAGAGAACAGTGAATAAATCTCAACTGATTGACAAAATTGCTGCTGGCGCGGATATCTCCAAAGCTGCAGCCGGACGTGCGTTAGACGCTTTAATTGCTTCTGTTACTGAATCTCTGCAATCCGGGGATGATGTTGCGCTGGTAGGTTTTGGTACTTTTGCCGTTAAAGAGCGTGCTGCCCGTACTGGCCGCAACCCGCAAACTGGTAAAGAGATCACCATCGCTGCTGCGAAAGTACCGGCGTTCCGTGCAGGTAAAGCACTGAAAGACGCGGTAAACTGATCGTTTTCCCGTTTGGGAATGTGACACAGTACAAGGGCGCATCGAACGATGTGCCTTTTTTTATGTCCAAAATGCCACTTTCTGCGAGTTTCTACGCGTTTCGGGCTGACAACGGCCCCGTTTTCTTGTCAAAATACGGCCTCACGCGCAGCGGTCGAGACGTGCTATGCTGCACGAGGTATTTGCTCTGAATTTGCCGGGTTGTCAGCAACCTGCGGCAGGACGGGTATAAAAGTCACCTACAGCGGAGTGTTGTTACACCATGATGGACAATTTACGCACGGCAGCCAATAGCGTCGTGCTCAAGGTAATTTTCGGTATCATTATTGTGTCGTTCATTTTGACCGGCGTAAGTGGCTATCTGATCGGCGGCGGCAACAACTATGCCGCGAAGGTGAATGGCCAGGAAATCAGCCGCGGTCAGTTTGAAAACGCTGTTGCCAGCGAACGTAACCGTATGCAGCAGCAGATGGGCGATCAATTCTCCGAACTGGCGGCGAACGAAAATTACATCAAAACGATGCGTCAGCAGGTGCTGAGCCGCCTGGTGGACGAAGCGCTGCTCGATCAATACGCCAAAGAGCTGGGCCTCGGCATCAGCGATGAGCAGGTGCGCAAAGCGATTTGGGCGACCCCGGCCTTCCAGAACGAAGGTAAATTCGATAACACCCGCTACAACGCGCTGGTGAATCAAATGGGCATGACCGCCGATCAATACGCACAGGCACTGCGTAACCAGCTGACCACTAACCAGCTGATTAGCGCCGTTGCGGGTACCGATTTTATGCTGCCGGGTGAAACCGACCAGCTGGCCGCGCTGGTTTCCCAGCAGCGTCTGGTGCGTGAAGCCACCATCGACGTCAACGCGCTGGCCGCGAAGCAGCAGGTAAGCGATCAGGAAGTTGCCAGCTACTACGAACAGAACAAAGGTCAGTTTGTTGCGCCGGAGCAGTTCCGCGTTACCTACATCAAGCTGGATGCGGCGAGCATGCCGTCTTCCGCGTCTGAAGAGGACGTCCAGGCCTACTACGACCAGCACAAGGATGAGTTCACTCAGCCTGAGCGTAAACGTTACAGCATCATCCAGACCAAAACCGAAGCCGATGCGAAAGCCATCCTTGATGAGCTGAACAACGGCGGCGATTTTGCCGCGATTGCGAAAGAGAAATCCACCGATGTTATCTCTAAACGTAACGGCGGCGACATGGGCTGGATGGACGATTCTGCGACCGTACCGGAACTGAAAGACGCGGGTCTGAAAGAGAAAGGCCAGCTGTCTGGCGTCATCAAATCTTCCGTGGGCTTCCTGATTGCGCGCCTGGACGATATCCAGCCGGAACAGGTGAAACCGCTGGCAGATGTTCACGCGCAAATCGCTGACAAAGTGAAGCAGGAAAAAGCGCTGGATGCTTATTATGCGCTGCAACAGAAAGTGAGCGATGCCGCAAGCAGCGACAATGACTCTCTGGCGAGTGCAGAGCAGGTCGCGGGTGTGAAAGCGGCGGTGACCGGCTGGTTTGGTCACGATAACGTTCCGGCTGAACTGAACTTCAAACCGGTTACTGACGCTATCTTCAATGGTGGCCTGGTGGGCGAAAACGGCGCGCCGGGTAACAACTCCGACATCATCACCGTCGATGGCGATCGTGCTTTTGTTCTGCGTGTGGCTGAGCACAAAGCAGAAAGCGTGAAACCGCTGGATGAAGTGAAAGCGCAGGTGACCGATATCGTTAAGCACAACAAAGCAGAGCAGCAGGCGAAACTCGATGCTGAAAAACTGCTGGCTGCGCTGAAAGACGGTAAAGGTGACGAGGCGATGAAAGTTGCAGGTCTGCGCTTTGGCGAAACCAAAACCCTGAGCCGTACGGGTCAGGATCCGCTGAGCCAGGCAACCTTCGAACTGCCGTTACCGCAGCCTGACAAACCAAGCTTCGGTATGGGCAACGACATGCAGGGCAACGTGGTTCTGCTGGCGCTGGACGAAGTGAAAGCGGGTGAAATGCCGGAAGCGCAGAAGAAAGCGATGGTTCAGGGTATCACCCAGAACAACGCGCAAATCGCGTTCGAAGCGTTGATGAGCAATCTGCGTAAAGCGGCGAAGATTAAGATGGGCGACATCGTCGATCAGCAACAATAATCGGAACCCTCCTCGCATTAATTTGTAATGCGATGCACACCTCAAAGGCCGCTTTCGCGGCCTTTTCCACATTTGAAATCTGCCTTTTGAATTGTTTTTCGCACCTCGCTATGGTGGCTTCGCTATCAATCAACAAGGAGAAATCAGTATGAAACGTGGAATCAAAATGCTGGCGATTGCCGCTGTCGTGTCTTGCATGGGGATGAGTTTAAGCGCACAGGCAGCTTCCGCTGCCGGGGCAAAACCGACAGTGACGCAAAGCGCGAAGGCCAGTTCCGAACAAACGAAAGCGGAGCCTGCCGCGAAAACCGATGATGAAGGTGGCAGTAAAGTCAGCATCAACTCGGCCTCGGCAGAAGAACTGGCGCAGGCAATGAACGGGGTGGGGCTGAAGAAAGCGCAGGCGATTGTCAGCTATCGCGAGGAGTACGGCCCGTTCAAAACGGTGGATGACCTGAAGCAGGTGCCGGGAATGGGCAACTCGCTGGTGGAACGTAATTTGAGCCATCTCACGCTTTAATTGCTTCTTGCGGCTTGCGCTGGCGTCAAAGTTTGCCAGACTAAAGAGGTCATACCAGTGGTGTGACCTCTGACTCTTCTAATAACATGTAAGGCTATGGCGCTATGCAGACAAAAATTAAAGTTCGCGGGTATCACCTGGACGTGTATCAGCACGTCAATAACGCCCGGTATCTGGAGTTTCTGGAAGAAGCCCGCTGGGATGGGCTGGAAAACAGCGCCAGTTTCCAGTGGATGACCGCGCACCATATCGCCTTTGTGGTGGTGAACATCAATATTAACTACCGCCGCCCGGCGGTGCTGAGCGATGTACTCACGGTAACCAGTAAAGTGGAGCAGTTAAACGGGAAAAGCGGTGTATTAAGCCAGGTGGTCACGCTGGACCCTGAAGGGCAGGTAGTGGCGGATGCATTGATTACGTTTGTCTGCATTGACCTGAAAACGCAGAAGGCGTTGCCTCTGGAAGGGGAATTACGCGAACACCTGGAGCAGATGGTCGCGTAAGTGCATATTGCCCGGTGGTGCTGCGCTTACCGGGCCTACAAAGATTCCATCAATACCTGGCTCTGGTCTGTAGGCCGGGCAAGCGCAGCGCCCCCAGCAACCCACCGCGTTTACTTCAACCCGGTTTTCTGCTTCATCGTTGCCGCCACGCCGACTTTATCCGCCAGGTAGTGGTTCAGCCCGTTAGCCCGCAGATGACAGGAGGCACAATGCCCGCAGCCATCGCCTTTAATGCCGTTATAGCAGGTCAGCGTTTCATTGCGCACCAGGTCGAGCTTGCCCCAGTAGTCTGCCAGCGCCCAGGTTTCGGCTTTATCAAGCCACATCAGCGGCGTTTCGAAACGAATATCTTTTGCCATGCCAAGACTAACCGCGTGATTCAACGCTTTCACGAATTCGTCGCGGCAATCCGGGTAGCCGGAAAAATCGGTTTCACAAACGCCCGTGATGATTGCTTCTGCCTTTACCTGATAGGCGTAAATCGCCGTCAGAGTCAGGAACAGAATGTTACGCCCAGGCACAAAGGTATTCGGAATACCGTCGGCGTCCGGTTCATAGTCTGGCACCGGAATGCTGTCGCGGGTCAGGCTGCTGACCGCCAGTTCATTAAGCAGGGTGACATCGAGAACTTTATGAGCACGCGCGCCCAGTTTTAATGCCAGTTCACGGGCGACGTCGATCTCTGCGTGATGACGCTGACCATAATCAAAAGTGACGCAGTGGACCTCATCATATTGATGGAGCGCCTGCACCAGGCATGTAGTGGAATCTTGTCCGCCGCTAAAGACGACAACCGCGCGTTTCATAGCATTTCCTGTTGATGACGATAAAGACGCTATGGTAACGCGCGGGCAGCGTGGCGACCAGCTTCTTCACCGCGTTGATGGCGGTAGCCAGGCCTGAGTGAAATCAAACCAGCCGCGTGCGTTAAGGTGAATGCCGTTTACACCCGGTGGCGCGCTGATTTGGTATTGATAGTTAAACAGCGGCGTGAGCATGCCTTCTTCCATTAACAGGGTGAAGATGGTTTTCAGCGCCGCGATGCGCTGTGTCTCGTCCTCCTGCGCCTGCGCGGCATCCAGCGCGGTAATCAGCGTTGCGTAACGTGACTCGCTCAGTATGGCGGGCCATAACGGATCGCAGCGCAGCCACTGCTCAAGCGTGTATTCCGGCATTTCGCCAATTAACCGATCGCCCATCAGCAGATCGGCCTGGTCCAGATCCGGATAATCGTCCCAGCTTTTCGCATCGTGGAAGCAGAGCGTCAGTTCACAGCCCTGCTGTGCCAGCGCCCGTTTAAGCTCCCCGGCCATGGTGTGCAATTCAACAGGCAGATGATAATGCAACGTCAGACGCGGCGGCAGGGGCGTGTCGTCTTCCGGCGCAGGCGGAATTGCCCAGCCGGGAAGCAGCGCCTGGCTGGGGGTAATCAGGTTTTCATCCACCGGCAATGATTGCAGCAGACCGCTGTGATGAATCAGTGAAATCACCCGCTGCGCCTGCGCTTTTGAAAGCCGTGAACTCTGACGAAACGTCAGGTAGCAGAAGCCGAGACTGATGCTGTTGCTCACCAGCCGCAACTGGCTGAGCTCTTCCGCTTCGCCGACGGCGATTTGCACCGGATGACGGCAACTGGTGCCGAGATCCTGTTCGAACAGCTGTGGGGTGATCCAGAACTCGATCGCCTGCAACAGCGGATGCCCCAGATGATAACGATGGTGGCTTTCCAGACGAACCAGCTCAGGCTCAAAGATCTTTAGCTGGAACGGGCCGCTGCCGAGCGTGGGATCGTCCGGATGCGCCAGCACGCTGCAATAGCTTGCCAGCCGATGCGGCAGCCAGTAATCCGGGCGAGCAAGCGTAAAGCTCAGGCACTGGGCGTGGGGCTGGGCGATTTGTTCCACGCTGGCAAACAGTCTGCGTAAACCGGGTAGCGTCAGCAGCATTTCCAGCCGTTGCCTGAGTTGTCGCGTTTCGATGGGGTCGCCATTGTGCCAGTGCAGGGTGGAGCGAATATAGAACTGCCAGCGCAGCCCATCTGCCGATACCTCCCAGTGATGCGCAAGATCACCTTCCGGGCGGGCGGTATCGCGGCCAAAGCGGGTCAGTCCGGAATGGATTTGCCCGGCTAAATGCTGTTCGGCGCGACCCACTAAAAACCCAGGATGCAATGGCTCCAGCGGACGATAGTAAGGGATACGCAGCGTCGGCGTATTGTTCTGCCACTGACCGCCCAAAAAAGGGTGCAGCAGCGCGCGCAGTTCCACCGGCGCCAGCTGTGCCAGCTCCAGCGCATTGTGTTGCTGACCGCTGTTTAATGCCAGCTCCATCATCTCATTACGCAGTGCGTCCGGCGTCGTGTGGAAGGTTAGCGTACCGCGCTTCCCGCGCCCGGACTGCGCCTGCCAACTGAGCCAGCCCGCCTCGTTTGCCTGACGCAGCAGGGTGCGGACGTGTCGCTCACTACAAAAACAGCGCGCCGCGAGATCGGCAATGGTGACCTGCTGCGGTGCGCCGGAAGAGGGCAGCCACAGGCGCTGAAACTGGTTTAATCGGTTAAGCAGTCGCATAAAAACCCGGAACAATAAATATGAACAATTCAGTATTACTTCCGTATATCTCAGGCAATACTGGTACGCAAGAGAGCGGGATCACAGGCGGAGATAAAATGGCAAAACTGGCGGCATTTGATATGGATGGCACTCTGCTGATGCCCGATCATCGGCTGGGTAATGAGACGATCGCCACGCTCAAGCGCCTGCGTGAACGCGACATTACGCTGACCTTCGCCACGGGTCGGCACGTGCTTGAAATGCGCCCGCTGATTGATCAACTGGCGCTCGACGCTTTCCTGATTACCGGCAATGGAACCCGCGTTCACTCCCTGCACGGCGATGTCATGCATCGCAGCGATCTCTCTCCGGACGTGGCCGATGAAGTGTTGCATGCCCGCTGGGAAACCCACGCCAGCATGCACGTTTTCAACGATAACGGCTGGTTCACCGGCAAAGCGATCCCCGAAATGTTGCAGGCGCATATGTACAGCGGCTTTCACTATCAGCTGCGCGATCTGCGTCAGATCCCGGCCCACGAGGTGACCAAGATCTGTTTCTGCGGCGATCACGATGATCTTGCGCGTCTGAGCATTCAGCTACAAGAGGCATTGGGCGAACGTGCGCATCTCTGTTTTTCGGCAGTTGATTGTCTGGAAGTGTTGCCTGTTGGCTGCAACAAGGGCGCGGCGCTGACGGTGCTTAGCGCGCATCTTGGCCTGACGATGCAGGAATGTATGGCGTTTGGCGATGCCATGAACGATCGCGAAATGCTGAGCCTGGTCGGGCGTGGCCTGGTGATGGGCAACGCGATGGGGCAGCTGAAAGCGGCATTGCCGCACCTACCGGTTATAGGACACTGCCAGAATCAGGCGGTCTCCCACTATTTGACTCATTGGCTGGACAAACCCAACCTTCCTTATTCCCCCGAATAATGAGACCTTTCCAGCAAGCCGGGCATATTAGCCCGGCTTTTTTTGTTTATCTCGCCAGCAGGCACTCAATTTCCGCCTGCCACGGCGCGAGATCGCCGATATTTTCTTTTACCCATTCCGCATTGTAATAGGTTTCCAGATACCGCTCGCCGCTGTCGCACAGCAGGGTCACGATTGACCCGCTGCGCCCCTCTTTACGCATCCGCGCTGCCAGCTGCAACGCGCCCCACATATTCGTGCCAGTGGACGCGCCAACCTTACGGCCTAACTGGCTTTCCAGCCATTGTGCGGTGGCGACGCTTGCCGCATCCGGCACCCGCAGCATGTCATCGACAACATCAGGAATGAAGGAGGGCTCGACGCGCGGGCGGCCAATCCCTTCAATTTTACTGCCAACGCTGCTGCGCAGGCTGCCGTCGCGGCTTTGCCAGTAGTCCATAAACACCGAGTTTTGCGGATCGACCACCATTAACTGCGTGTTATGCCCCTGGCAGCGAATGTAGCGGCCGATGGTCGCCGACGTACCGCCGGTGCCCGCGCTCATCACAATCCAGTCAGGGATTGGATTAGGTTCATGGCTCATCTGTCGGAAGATACTGTCGGCGATGTTGTTGTTTCCGCGCCAGTCGGTCGCGCGTTCGGCGAAAGTAAACTGGTCCATATAGTGGCCGTTAAGTTCACGCGCCAGCGTCTCGGAGGCGGCATAAATTTCACAAGCGCTCTGCACGAAATGGCAGCGTCCGCCGTAAAACTCAATCTGTTCGATTTTGCGTTTTGCCGTGCATGAGGGCATGACGGCGATAAACGGCAGCCCCAGCAGGCGAGCAAAATAGGCTTCCGACACGGCGGTGGAACCGGAAGACGCTTCAATAATGGGCGTGCCTTCTTTGATCCAGCCGTTGCACAGGCCATACAGGAACAGCGACCGCGCCAGACGATGTTTCAGGCTGCCGGTTGGGTGAGTGCTTTCATCTTTTAAGTAGAGCTGAATGCCGGGAAACGCCGGCAGCGACAGACGAATCAGGTGCGTGTCGGCGCTACGTTGATAATCGGCGTTAATTTCGCTAATGGCGTTTTTGACCCAGGTGCTGTTCATGGTGATTTTCCATTTGTCATTTTGTGCCTAGCTTAGCGAAAGATGCGGAAAAAATTGTTGCTATCTCCACTTTAAAATAGACTTACAGGAGAAAAATTTTCTCCTGAGGTGGGCGATGTTAGATAAAATTGACCGCAAGCTGCTTTCGCTGCTGCAAACGGACTGCACCCTCTCTTTGCAGGCACTGGCCGATGCCGTTAATCTGACCACCACACCCTGCTGGAAGCGGCTCAAGCGGCTGGAAGATGACGGCATTTTGCTTGGGCGCGTGGCGTTGCTGGATGCGGAAAAACTGGGGCTCGGCCTCACCGCGTTTGTGCTGATAAAAACGCAACATCACAGCAGTGAATGGTATAGTCGTTTCGTGAATGAAGTCAGCCAGATGCCCGAGGTGCTCGGCTTCTGGCGCATGGCGGGCGAATATGACTACCTGATGCGGGTACAGGTCGCCGACATGAAACGCTACGATGATTTTTATAAAAGCCTGGTGAATCGCGTCCCCGGACTGTCGGACGTCACCTCAAGTTTTGCGATGGAACAGATTAAATACACCACTGCGCTTCCCATCGAATAACACTATCTCTGGAATTTTACTGCGTGCGATTATTTGCTCAATTAAGCTGGTATTTCCGCCGGGAGTGGCGTCGCTATCTTGGCGCCGTCGCGCTGCTGGTGGTTATCGCCATTCTTCAACTGATCCCCCCGAAGGTGGTGGGCTACGTCGTTGACGGCGTCACCCAACAACACTACACCGCGACGACCATCTGGATGTGGATTGGCCTTATGGTGGCGATTGCTATCGTGGTCTATCTGCTGCGCTACGTCTGGCGCGTGCTGCTGTTCGGGGCGTCCTACCAACTCGCGGTCGAACTGCGGGAAGACTTTTATCGCCAGTTAAGCCGCCAGCACCCGGAATTTTATCTGCGTCACCGCACCGGTGATTTAATGGCGCGCGCCACCAACGATGTTGACCGTGTCGTCTTTGCCGCCGGGGAAGGCGTGCTGACGCTGGTCGATTCGCTGGTGATGGGCTGCGCGGTGTTGATTGTGATGTCCACGCAAATTAGCTGGCAGCTCACGCTGCTGGCGCTGTTACCGATGCCGATTATGGCGCTGGCGATTAAGCGCTATGGCGATATGCTGCACAACCGCTTCAAGCTGGCGCAGGCAGCATTCTCCAGCCTGAACGACCGCACACAAGAGAGCCTGACCAGTATTCGCATGATTAAAGCCTTTGGCCTGGAAGATCGCCAGTCGGCGCTGTTCGCCGCCGATGCGGCGGATACCGGGGCGAAGAATATGCGCGTGGCGCGTATTGACGCCCGTTTTGACCCGACGATTTATATCGCCATCGGTATGGCAAATCTGCTGGCAATTGGCGGCGGAAGCTGGATGGTGATGCAGGGAACATTGACGCTCGGTCAATTGACCAGCTTTGTGATGTATCTTGGCTTAATGATCTGGCCGATGCTGGCGCTGGCGTGGATGTTTAATATCGTCGAGCGCGGCAGCGCCGCCTACAGCCGTATTCGCGCCATGCTGATGGAAGCGCCGGTGGTCAATGACGGCACCGAATCGGTGCCGGACGGGCGCGGCGTGCTGAAGGTCGCCATTGACCAGTTCCATTATCCGCAAACGGAAAAAGCGACGCTGACGAAAGTCCACTTCACGCTGCAGCCGGGGCAGATGCTGGGCATTTGCGGCCCAACGGGCTCCGGCAAATCCACTATTCTGTCGCTGATTCAGCGCCACTTCGACGTGGAAAAAGGCGAAATCGATTTTCACGATATCGCCCTGCCAAAACTCAAACTGGATGCCTGGCGCAGCCGCCTGGCGGTAGTCAGTCAGACGCCGTTCCTTTTTTCCGACACCGTAGGAAATAATATTGCCCTTGGTCGGCCCGGCGCGACACAAGAAGAGATTGAACACGTCGCCCGACTTGCCAGCGTCCATGAGGATATTCTGCGTCTGCCGCAGGGTTACGATACGGAAGTGGGCGAGCGTGGGGTGATGCTCTCCGGTGGGCAGAAGCAGCGCATTTCGATTGCGCGTGCGCTCTTGCTTAACGCAGAAATCCTGATCCTCGACGATGCGCTCTCTGCGGTGGACGGTCGTACCGAGCACCAAATTTTGCACAATCTGCGCCAGTGGGGCGAAGGCCGCACGGTGATTATCAGTGCACATCGTCTGTCGGCGTTGACGGAAGCCAGTGAAATTATCGTGATGCAGCACGGGCATCTCTGCCAGCGCGGGCAGCATGAACAACTGGTGACGCAGCCGGGTTGGTATCGCGATATGTACCGCTATCAGCAACTGGAAGCGGCGCTGGATGAAGAACCGTCGGAGGTGACCGATGCGTAATTTTGGTCAACTGTGGCCGACATTAAAAAGATTGCTGGCCTACGGCTCACCGTGGCGCAAACCGCTCTCTATTGCGGTGGTGATGTTGTGGGTAGCGGCAGCGGCGGAAGTCTCGGGGCCGGTGCTGATAAGCTACTTCATCGATAACATGGTGGCTAAACACACGTTGCCGCTGGGCACCGTTGCGGGGCTGGCGGCGGCGTATATCGGCCTGCAACTGCTGGCTGCAACGCTGCACTATAACCAGTCTCTGCTGTTTAATCGCGCGGCGGTGGGGGTGGTGCAACAACTGCGTAGCGATGTGATGGATGCCGCGCTGCGTCAGCCGCTGAGTGAATTTGATACGCAACCTGTCGGGCAACTGATTTCGCGCGTCACCAACGACACGGAGGTGATCCGCGATCTCTACGTCACCGTCGTTGCCACGGTGCTACGCAGCGCCGCGCTGATTGGTGCGATGCTGGTGGCGATGTTCAGCCTCGACTGGCGCATGGCGCTGGTGGCGGTTTGCATCTTCCCGGCGGTACTGACGGTGATGGTGATTTACCAACGCTACAGCACGCCTATCGTGCGTCGGGTGCGGACGTATCTGGCGGATATCAATGACGGTTTTAACGAAGTGATCAACGGCATGAGCGTGATCCAGCAGTTCCGTCAGCAGGCACGCTTTGGCGAACGCATCGGTGAGCATAGCCGTCAGCACTATCTTGCGCGTATGCAAACGCTGCGTCTGGATGGCTTCCTGCTGCGTCCGCTGCTCAGCCTCTTCTCTACGTTGATACTGTGCGGTCTGCTGATGCTGTTTGGCTTTACGTCGGTGGGCACGATTGAGGTGGGTGTGCTGTATGCGTTTATCAGCTACCTGGGCCGTCTCAATGAACCGCTGATTGAACTCACCACCCAGCAGTCAATGCTGCAACAGGCGGTGGTCGCCGGGGAGCGCGTATTCGAACTGATGGACAGGCCGCGCCAGACCTACGGCGACGATGCGCGTCCGCTGGAAAGCGGCGATATTGAAATTGATAACGTCTCCTTTGCTTACCGCGATGACCGGATGGTGTTGCAGGATATCTCGCTGTCGATTCCCTCGCGCAGTTTTGTGGCGCTGGTGGGGCATACGGGCAGCGGGAAAAGCACGCTTGCCAGTCTGCTGATGGGCTATTACCCGCCGAATTCAGGTGAAATTCGCCTGGGCGGTCGTCCGCTTGGCAGTTTGAGTCATCAGGTGCTGCGCCAGGGCGTCGCCATGGTGCAGCAGGACCCGGTTGTCCTGGCGGACTCTTTCTTCGCGAACGTCACGCTTGGCCGTGATATCAGCGAAGCGCAGGTATGGCAGGCGCTGGAAACGGTGCAACTGGCGGAACTGGCGCGTGGGCTGAGCGATGGTATCTATACGCCGCTGGGCGAGCAGGGGAACAATCTCTCTGTCGGGCAAAAACAGTTGCTGGCGCTGGCGCGCGTGCTGGTTGATACCCCGCAGGTGCTGATTCTGGATGAAGCCACCGCCAATATCGATTCCGGTACCGAGCAGGCCATTCAACAGGCGCTGGCTGCCGTGCGTGAACACACCACACTCGTGGTGATCGCGCACCGCCTTTCCACCATCGTCGATGCTGACACCATCATGGTGCTGCATCGCGGGCAGGCGGTGGAGCAGGGCTCGCATCAGCAACTGCTGGAAGCCAAAGGCCGATACTGGCAGATGTATCAGCTTCAACTGGCCGGGGAAGAGCTTGCCGCCAGTGCACAGGATGAAACGCTGACTGCCTGATGCACTTTTTTTAAGCAATTTACTAACAGACGCACCAGCGCGTGCAATTTTAAAACGCACCCTGCACTCGCATGGTGCGTTTTTGTTTCATTTCTTACTAAAACGCGTGCATGACCTTTCGCCTCATGCCGTTACCCGCCCATTCTTCTCAATTTTCATTTCTGGCACGCCCCTTGCTTTATCTATCTCGTGTAGCAGCAGCCATTACCGAATTCTGACTGGAGGGGATCTATGAAGCTGGTTACCGTGGTAATCAAACCATTCAAACTCGAAGACGTCCGCGAAGCGCTGTCTTCAATTGGTATTCAGGGACTGACCGTGACGGAAGTGAAGGGCTTCGGTCGTCAGAAGGGGCATGCCGAGCTGTATCGCGGCGCGGAGTACAGCGTGAACTTCCTGCCGAAAGTGAAGATTGACGTCGCGATTGCCGACGACCAGCTTGATGAAGTCGTGGATGTGGTGAGCAAGGCGGCGTACACCGGAAAAATTGGCGACGGTAAGATTTTCGTCGCCGAGCTGCAACGTGTGATTCGTATTCGTACCGGCGAAGCCGACGAAGCGGCACTGTAATTCCTGGCGCACAGTGATAGGGATCGAGAAAATGAAAATAGCAAAATTGAAAACCGGTTTGGCGGCTCTGGCGCTGTTGCCGGGCCTGGCGATGGCGGCTCCGGCGACGATCGATAAAGCCGATAACGCCTTTATGATGATTTGTACCGCGCTGGTGCTGTTTATGACCATTCCGGGAATTGCCCTGTTTTACGGTGGCCTGATTCGTGGGAAAAACGTTCTCTCTATGCTGACACAGGTGGCAGTGACGTTCGCGCTGGTCTGTGTGCTGTGGGTGGTTTATGGCTACACGCTGACCTTCGGTACCGGCGGCAGCTTCTTCGGTAACTTTGACTGGGTAATGTTGAAAGGCATTGCGATAACCGCACCGATGGGCACGTTTTATCAGTATATTCATGTTGCTTTCCAGGGCTCGTTCGCCTGTATCACTGTTGGCCTGATTGTCGGCGCGCTGGCGGAACGTATTCGCTTCTCAGCGGTGCTGATTTTCGTGGTTATCTGGCTGACGCTCTCCTATATTCCGATTGCGCACATGGTGTGGGGCGGCGGTCTGTTGGGCTCGCACGGCGCGCTGGACTTCGCGGGTGGTACGGTTGTACACATTAACGCGGCGGTTGCGGGTCTCGTCGGGGCGTATCTGATTGGCAAACGTGTCGGCTTTGGCAAAGAAGCGTTCAAACCGCACAACCTGCCGATGGTGTTTATCGGGACTGCCATCCTTTACTTCGGCTGGTTTGGCTTCAACGCCGGTTCAGCGAGTGCGGCGAATGAAATTGCCGGTCTGGCTTTCGTGAACACCGTAGTGGCAACCGCGGCTGCGATTCTGGGCTGGGTATTCGGTGAGTGGGCGCTGCGCGGTAAACCGTCGCTGCTGGGCGCGTGTTCTGGGGCGATTGCGGGCCTGGTGGGTATCACTCCGGCGTGCGGATTTATCGGTGTCGGCGGCGCGTTGATCCTCGGTATCGTTGCGGGTCTGGCGGGGCTGTGGGGCGTCACTATCCTGAAACGCTGGTTGCGTGTGGATGATCCTTGCGATGTCTTCGGCGTTCACGGCGTGTGTGGCATCGTGGGTTGTATCCTGACCGGTATCTTTGCCTCTACCTCCTTCGGCGGCGTGGGTTATGCGGAAGGCGTCACCATGGGCCATCAGGTGCTGGTACAGCTGGAAAGCATCGCCATCACCATTGTCTGGTCGGGCATTGTGGCATTCGTTGGCTACAAAGTAGCAGACCTGACCGTAGGGCTGCGCGTTCCTGAAGAGCAGGAGCGCGAAGGGCTGGACGTTAACAGCCACGGCGAAAATGCGTACAACGCCTAATCAGTGCTAACAAAAAAAGCCTCCGCTTGCGGAGGCTTTTTTGCTTTCAAACGTAATCTTATCCGCGATTACGCATCACGCCTTCCTGTACCGTCGATGCCACCAGTACACCATCCTGAGAATAGAACTCGCCGCGCACAAAGCCACGCGCGCTGGAGGCGGACGTACTTTCCACGCTGTACAGCAGCCACTCATTCAGATTAAACGGACGGTGGAACCACATGGAATGGTCAATTGTCGCGACCTGCATCCCTTTTTCCAGGAAACCAATGCCGTGTGGCTGAAGCGCGACCGGCAGGAAGTTGAGATCGGACGCATAGCCCAGCAGATTCTGATGTACGCGTAAATCATCCGGCACCGTCCCGTTAGCACGCAGCCAGACCTGACGTTTTGGCTCCGCGACGTGGCCCTTCAGCGGGTTGTGGAACTCAACCGGGCGAATCTCCAGCGGGCGCTCGCAGAGGAATTTATCTTTTAGCACCTGCGGCAACAGATGTTCCAGTGAACGGGCGATATCGGTTTCTGACGGCAGGCTCTCCGGCGCGGGGGCATCGGGCATGGTTTTCTGATGCTCGTAGCCCGGTTCTGGCGCCTGGAATGATGCGGTCATATAGAAAATGGGTTTACCGTTCTGAATCGCCGACACGCGGCGAGCGCTGAAGCTGTTACCGTCGCGCAGCACTTCGACGTCATAGACAATCGGCTTCAGGCTGTCGCCAGGGCGCAGGAAGTAGCTGTGGAATGAGTGAATCAGGCGCTCAACGGGAACCGTTTCTTTTGCGGCATAAAGAGCCTGACCCACAACCTGGCCGCCAAATACCTGACGCAGCCCCAAATCTTCGCTCTGCCCGCGGAATAATCCTTCTTCGATTTTTTCCAGATTCAACAATGCCAGTAAGTTAGATAGCGCCTGACTCATAAATTTCCTCAATAATTTTTATCATCGCCGCGGCGAGGGATTAGCACAGTATAACGCAGTTTTGCAGCTGGTCCGATGGGTGCAAAAGTCTGAATAAAGGGCACTTTGCAGGAAAAAAAAGGAGATCTGTGCCACACTTAACCCGTTATGACTGTTTATGAATGGTCGCTCTGGCAGGAAAAAATCCTGCGGATGCATGAGCGAAAAGGAGAACGCAATGAAAATCGTGCCAATGTTAAGTGGAATAGCCATCGCCGTCGCCCTGTCTGCCTGTGCAGATAAGAGTGCTGACATCCAGACCCCGGCGCCGAATCCGAGTGCTGCGGGTGCGACGCAAGCGGCGATTCAGCAGCCGAGTGTCACGGGTACTGTATGGATCCGTCAGAAAGTAGCTCTGCCACCGGATGCGGTGCTGACCGTTACCGTTTCTGATGCGTCGCTCGCGGATGCGCCGTCCAAAGTTATCGCCCAGAAAGTGACGCGCACCGAAGGGAAACAGGCACCGTTTAGCTTTGTGCTGCCGTTCAACCCGGCGGACATTCAGCCTAATGCCCGTATTCTGTTGAGCGCAGCCATTACGCTGAATGATAAGCTGATCTTTATTACTGATACCGTGCAGCCGATTATCAACCAGGGCGGCACCAAAGCTGACCTGACGCTGGTTCCGGTACAGCAGACGGCCGTGCCGATGCAGCAGAGCGGTGGAGCGGCAACGACCGTGCCATCAACGTCGCCGACCCAGGTTAATCCGTCTTCTTCGGACCCGGCGCCGACGCAAATCCCATAAGTCTTTCAATGCCCTCCTCGTGAGGGCATTTTTTTAGTAGATCCAGCGATACTTCTGCAAATCAATCTTCCCGCCGCCTGATACCTGCACGCCCTCGGCGAGCAGCGCCTGACGCTGACGCTGTAAATCAGGGCCGGTAAGGGAAATCGAGCCATGACAATTCACCACCCGATGCCAGGGGAGAGTAGAACCTTCCGGCAGACGCTTTAATACGCCGCCAACCTGCCGTGCTGCGCGCGGCGAACCCGCCAGACGTGCCACATCACCGTAGGTGGTGACAAAGCCCTCGGGAATCGAGGCGACAATTTGCCAGACTTGCTGGGGAAAGGAATCGAATGCGTCCATAGTCTGTTCCTGATAAACCAGCGTCCAGCATAATCAGCAACCTGCGTGCTGTGAAGGGGCGATTGCGCAAGAATCCAGCAGGTAACCGCAGATGGCTTGCAATTGCATGGCGCAGCAGGGATAATGCGCCAGCGCGTTAGGTAACTAACGCTCTCAATGGGGGCTCTGTTGGTTCTCCCGCAACGCTACTCTGTTCACCAGGTCAGGTCCGGAAGGAAGCAGCCAGGGCAGATGACGCGTGTGCCGGGATGTAGCTGGCAGGGCCCCCACCCATTTCTGCTCCCCAATCTCAACGTCTCTTATTTCCCTTTTTATTCTCAGGGTTATTTCCTTTGTTTTCATATTCTCGTCATATAGCTGTCATTCTTCTGTCATAAAAGTCCATTACTTTATTATTGGGGTATATTTTCACATTTGCGCTCATAAATATATTTGTGGATCGGTTATTTAATTTCCTGTATTAGTGATAATAACTTTTACAGGGGAAATGTTAAAAATGACCAGCGCCGTTTTGAATGTAAAAATCGACGAGACGTTAAAAGAAAAGCTTCGCCACTATGCGCAGGATAACGACCTTAATTTAAGTGTGGCAACGCAGCGACTCATCGCACTAGCGTTTGCTACCGAAGAGGCTGGTGTAACCGGACATGACGTGGACAGTCAACATACGGAAGAGGACACTTCCGCTTTTACGCCGAAAGAAATCAAAGCATTACGTAAACTGCTGAAGAAGAAAAAATGAAACAACAACCTTCTGTCGCCTGTAACTACACCGAAGCCTGTGAGCTGTTACGTTCAGGGTATGCGAAACATGTTCGTCTGAACTGGAATGTGGGCAGTGATGAATTCTTTCGTATTGCCTCGGACTGGTGCGATACCGGGGCAAAAATAAAAAAAGAGGGCGATAATTTTATTATTTCTCTTAAGGGCTTCCCGATCCCGCCACAACATTAATATCGACAGGATCGCAAAAGCTGGTTATATAATTTTGCGTAAGCGATTGGTATTCTGCTGCCCGGCAAGTGTTTGCCAGGGTGGCTGTAATAATTCAAAGGCATTACGCAATGTTTCATCCGGCAGCGTAAAAGGCAGGCGCAGGTTGCGTTCAAACGCGCCCGCCAGCCCGAAGCGCGTGCCTGTGCCCAGATGTATTCCCACGCTTTCCGCCCGGGCAGCAAACTGCGTGGCCAGCATCTCGGGCAGTTCAACCCAGAAAGAGAGGCCGCCTTCAGGCTGGGTAAAGCGCCACGCCGGAAAATAATCCTGCATCAGTGCGGCACACATGTCGCGACGTTGCGCCAGCATCGCTCTTCTGGCAGGCAATAAATGATCGCTATTTTCCAGTAACCACAGCGCCGCTAACTGTTCCAGCAGCGGTGAGCCGAGATCGAGCGTATCGCGCGCCTGAATCAGCGACGCGAGCGTGCGTGTCGAAGCCCGGACCCAGCCTAAACGTAACCCTCCCCAGAAACTTTTCCCGGCAGAGCCGATGGTAATCACCGGTGCATCGGAATTGAATGCCGCCAGCGGCGGGGGAGGCGGGGCGTTGTACCATAAATCGACCATCGTTTCGTCTACCACCAGCGTGGTGCGCGTGCGAGCACTAAGATCGGCGACAATCTGTCGTGTGGCGTGGTCCATGCAGCGACCGGTGGGATTGTGAAAATCGGGCATCAGCCACGCCAGACGCGGCGCGGTTTGCGCGATTATGGCCGCCAGACCGTCGGTATCCCAGCCCTGCGTGGGTAAAGATAAACCTACGGGGCGGCAGGATGCGCCCTGAATCGCGGCAATCGCTAATGGGTAAGTGGGATTCTCAACCACCACGCGATCGCCCGGCCCGGTCATTGCGCGCAATACCAGCGCCAGCCCGCTGAGCGCGCCGTTTACCAGCATTATCTCTTCCGCTTTTGTCGGCAGGCCGCGCGCGCAGTAGCGACGCGCAATGGCTTCCCGTAGCACCATCAGACCATGCTGGTCATAACCCGTGTGGTGCAGATAGCCCGGCAACATGGTTAATGCATGGCTGTAGGCCTGATGAATTTCAGCGCCTGCGCTCAGCGCGGCGGTAGAAAGATCCAGCGCTTGCGGCGCCGACATGCGGGTCGGAATTTCGCGGCGGCCTTCCGGTAACATTACCCACGAACCGCTACCGTGGCGACTTTGCAGATAACCTTCCTCACGCAGCTGCGCCAGTGCGCTGGCAATAGTGGTACGGCTGACGCCCAATACCGTGGCAAACTCACGTTCGCCGGGTAAACGACTCTCCAGCGGTAATCGCCCATCGAGGATCAGCAAACGCAGCGCCTGCGCCAGCTGTCGCCACAGCGGGGTGCGTGAGTTGGTCTCCTGCCAGTGGCCAAGCAGGCGAACCAATGAGTGTGTGGCCGAGCGTCGCGGTGTCATATGCAGTCCACTTTTTTAAAACTGGTCATTAATCATAATGCCATTTTCACGGATGATGAAGTTCTGAACGCTTATTCTGAGGTGCATCATGCTCCGTCGTCTTATCCAGCTTTATATCGGTTTGGCTCTTTACGGTGTCTCCACGGCGATGTTTGTTCGTGCGGATCTGGGCGCCGATCCGTGGAACGTGTTTCATCTCGGCGTTGCCAGCCTGCTATCGATGAATATCGGCCTGGTGATTATCGCCACCGGCGTGCTGGTGCTGCTGTTCTGGATCCCTCTGCGCCAGCGTCCGGGGCTGGGCACAGTCAGTAACGTGATTGTGCTGGGGCTGACCGCCGATGCGACGCTGGCTATTCTGCCGCCGCTGGAATCTCTGGTGGCGCGTAGCGCGCTGCTGGCTGCGGCAATCGTGGTGAACGCGCTGGCCACGGGGATGTATATCGGCGCCGGTTTTGGCGCGGGGCCGCGCGATGGCCTGATGACCGGGCTGCACGCGCGTACCGGCTGGTCGGTGCGGGTGATTCGTACCACGATTGAACTGTCAGTACTGGTGATTGGCGTGCTGCTGGGCGGAACATTTGGCGTTGGCACCGTGCTGTATGCTCTGGCGATCGGCCCATTAATTCAGCTTTGCCTGCCGTGGTTTCGTCAACCCAGCGGAACGCGCAGCGCGGCGGTAATTTCCTGAGAGTATTGCCGCGCTCACACTTGCTTTTTCGCCTTCAGGGTACACTCAGCCGCATGATTGAGTGACCCGAAGGCTATGAAAACCCTGAAGTTTAAGCGGATTTTGATAGAGGTGGTTTCGGCACTCTGCGTAACATTTTGTTTATTCGCAAAGAGGTTGAAATGACGCATCTCTCTTCATTATCGCTGCAACAATGCCTGGCGCGTCGCGACTGGGAAAATCCGCAGCTTACCCACTGGCATCGGCTGGCGGCGCATCCACCATTTAATAGCTGGCGTTGCAGCATCGACGCGCAGCATGACAGCGCATCGGCGGCTCGCCTGGTGCTGAACGGGGAGTGGCAATTTTGCTTTTTCGATTCTCCCGAAGCCGTGCCCGATTGCTGGATTAACGAAGAGTTACCGCAGGCCGTCGCCATGCCGGTGCCCTCGAACTGGCAAATGCAGGGTTTTGATACGCCCATCTATACCAACGTCACTTATCCGATTCCGGTTACGCCGCCAACGGTGCCTGCACATAACCCGACCGGCTGTTACTCACGCACCGTTCAGGTTGATGCGCAGTGGCTGGCGCAGGGGCAGACGCGCATTATTTTCGACGGCGTCAATTCGGCGTTTTATCTTTGGTGCAACGGTCAGTGGGTGGGCTATTCCCAGGATAGCCGATTGCCCGCGGAGTTCGATCTCAGCGCGTATCTTCATGCGGGCGAGAACCGTCTGGCGGTGATGGTGTTGCGCTGGTGCGACGGCAGCTATCTGGAAGATCAGGACATGTGGCGGATGAGCGGTATCTTCCGCGACGTCACGCTGCTGCATAAGCCTGAGACGCGTATCGCGGATTATCAGGTGACGACTGCGCTGAATGGCGAATTGACCCACGCGATGCTGAATGTGGCGGTGACGCTGGAGGGGGCGTTTGCGGCAACGCAGGTGACCGCTACGCTGTGGGAAGGCGAGCGGCAGATCGCCCAATGCAGCCAGTCGCCCGGCAGCGCAGTGGTGGATGAGCGCGGAGGCTGGGCCGAGCGTCTGACGCTGGCGATGCCGGTTGATGCGCCCAGGCTGTGGAGCGCTGAGACGCCAAACCTGTATCGGCTGGTGGTGGCGCTGCATCGCGCGGACGGTGAATTGATTGAAGCCGAAGCCTGCGATGTGGGTTTCCGTCATGTCGAAATCAGCAACGGCCTGCTGAAGGTGAACGGGAAACCGTTACTCATTCGTGGTGTAAATCGGCATGAACATCACCCGGAAACGGGTCAGGCGGTGGATGAAGCCACAATGCGCCGCGACATCGCGCTGATGAAGCAACATAACTTTAATGCGGTGCGTTGCTCTCACTACCCTAATCATCCGTTGTGGTATCGGCTTTGTGACCAGTACGGCCTGTACGTTGTCGATGAAGCCAATATCGAAACCCACGGGATGGTGCCGATGAGTCGTCTGGCGGACGATCCGCTTTGGCTTCCGGCGATGAGCGAGCGCGTAACCCGGATGGTGGCCCGCGATCGCAACCATCCGTCGATCATTATCTGGTCGCTGGGCAATGAATCCGGGCATGGCGCGAATCATGATGCGCTTTACCGCTGGCTGAAGAGTGCCGATCCTTCTCGCCCGGTACAGTACGAAGGCGGCGGGGCGAACAGTGCGGCGACCGATATCGTGTGCCCAATGTACGCGCGCGTCGATCAGGATCAACCCTTCCCGGCGGTGCCGAAATGGTCGATTAAAAAGTGGATCGGCCTGCCGGATGAGACGCGTCCGCTGATCCTGTGCGAATACGCCCACGCGATGGGCAACAGCTTTGGCGGCTTCGCCAAATACTGGCAGGCGTTTCGTATGCATCCGCGTTTGCAGGGTGGTTTTGTCTGGGATTGGGTCGATCAGGCGCTGACCAAAACCGATGAAAATGGCCAGCCATTCTGGGCTTACGGCGGCGATTTTGGCGATACGCCAAACGATCGCCAGTTCTGTATGAACGGGCTGGTTTTTCCGGATCGCACACCGCATCCGGCGCTGTATGAAGCCCAGCGCGCGCAGCAATTTTTCCAGTTCCGCCAGGTGAGTACCGCGCCGTGCGTGATTGAGGTGACCAGTGAGTATCTTTTCCGCCAGACGGATAACGAGCAGCTGCGCTGGTCGCTCACGTGCGAGGGTGAGGTGATTGCACAAGGGGAAGAGACGCTGGATATCCCGCCGCAGGGCACCCAGCGGATCACGCTTTCCATTCCGACTTTACCGAGCGGCGAAAGCTGGCTCAACGTGGCGGTGCATCAGCAGGATGCCACCGCCTGGTCGCCAGCTGAACACTTATGCGCGTGGGATCAGTGGCGACAGCCGTCACCGCTTGCGCTGCCAGAAGTACCCCCGGCGGGCTTTGCACCCCAGCTGGCAACTAGCGAAACCGCGTTTGACGTCATTCACGGCCAACAGCGCTGGACGTTCGATCGGGCCAGCGGGTGTCTGAGCCAGTGGTGGCGCGATGGAGAAGAAAGTTTGCTGACCCCGGTCAGCGATAATTTCACCCGCGCGCCGCTCGATAACGATATCGGCGTCAGCGAAGTGACGCGCATCGACCCGAACGCGTGGGTAGAGCGCTGGAAAGCGGCAGGGATGTACGCGATGACGTCGCGCTGCGTGCTGTGTCGGGCTGAGCAACAGGCTCAGGCGGTAAGCGTTGAAACGCAGCATGTGTGGGAATATCAGGGCAACGTACTGTTTATCAGCCACAAACGCTGGCAGATAGATGCGCAGGGCGTACTGCACGGTGATGTCGAGGTTGAGGTTGCCCGCGATATTCCCGAACCGACGCGTATTGGCCTCAGTTGTCAGCTTACCGCTGTTGAAGCACAGGTAAGCTGGCTGGGCCTGGGGCCGCATGAAAACTATCCCGATCGCCAGCTTGCCGCCCGTCAGGGCCGCTGGACGCTACCGTTTTCTCAGCTGCACACGCCCTATATATTCCCGAGCGAGAATGGGCTGCGCTGCGACACCCGGCAACTGAATTACGGCCGCCATCGCTGGCAGGGTCATTTCCACTTTGGCCTGAGCCGCTACAGCCAGCAGCAGCTGCATGAAACCAGCCATCATCACCTGTTACGCGAAGAGCCCGGCTGCTGGCTGAATCTCGATGCTTTTCATATGGGCGTCGGCGGTGATGATTCATGGAGCCCCAGCGTATCGCCGGAGTTTTTGCTCCAGGCGCGGCGGGTACGCTACGCGTTTAGCTGGCAGCAGAACTAAACTTATCACCAGACGCAGCCAGGTTTTCTGGCTGCGCTGTCACTTCGGAGGTTTACCTGATGAAGTATGTTGATGGTTTTGTTGTTGCTGTTCCCGCGGAAAATAAGGAGGCATACCGCGAGATGGCCGCAAAAGCAGCGCCGCTGTTTAAAGAGTTCGGCGCAACCCGCATTGTGGAATGCTGGGCGGATGATGTGCCTAACGGCAATCTGACCGATTTTCGCATGGCGGTGCAGGCCGAAGAGCACGAAGAAGTGGTCTTCAGCTGGATTGAATACCCATCTAAAGACGTCCGCGATGCGGCGAATGAGAAAATGATGAACGACCCGCGTATGAAGGCGCTGGGGGAATCGATGCCGTTTGACGGACGACGCATGATCTACGGTGGTTTCCTGCCCATCGTCGACGAGTAGCCAGGCTGGCTGTGCGGCGTGCCGCCAGCCAGACGCATGTCAGGAGACTTTGGTAAACAAGCAGTGGCGGTCAATTACCTCGCCGTCACCGCGAAAAATCCCGCCGCCTGTATAATGCAGCGTTTGCGGCCATTCTGGCTCGGGCTTCACGCGCGCGGCGACCACTTCAAAAATAAAGAAGTTGTAGCGCTCGACCAGCGCATCATCATACAAACGACACTCAAAGCTGGCGTGGCATTCCGCAATGCCCGGCGCAGCGACCTGTTCGCTTTTTTCTGCCGTAAGATCAAAATGGGCGAATTTATCGGTGCTGTCGCCGCGACAGTTGCCGATGCCGGAGACGATATCGGCCATGCTGGCGTCGGGCAGATTAATCACACATTCGCCGCTCTGGCGGATTAAGGAATAGCTGACGTTGCCGGCAGAAATCATCAACCCCACCAGCGAGGGCGAAAACTCAAGAATGGTGTGCCAGCCCAGCGTCATAATGTTGTTTTTGCCCTGCCAGTGGCTGCTGACCAGCACCACCGGGCCGGGCTCCAGCCAGTGACGCACGTCTTCCAGAGGCCAGTTTTGCTTGTTCATCGCGCTCTCCTTCTCGTTGGCTTTACCTTAAGCATAGCCCTTAGTGCGAGCGCAAATTCTCCTCGGCCCAGATAATAAAATCGGTTTTTGGCAGCGCTTTGCTGTACAGCCAGCCCTGGCCGTAATGCACGCCGTGCTGGTACAGCCACTCCTGTTGGCAGGCATTTTCGATCCCTTCGGCCACCACATCCAGCTTCAGGCTTTTCGCCATTTCGATGATATGCGGCGTGACCTGCTGGTATTCCAGGGCATCCACAAACGATTTATCGATTTTCAGGGTATCGACTTCCAGGTCCTGCAGATAACGCAGGCTGGAATATCCGGTACCAAAATCATCGATATAAATCGCGTGCCCTGCTTTGCGATAGCTCGCGATGGCAGGCAGCGTGGTGGTTGGGTCGGCAAAACCGCGCTCGGTTAATTCCAGGGCAATTTGCGAGGGCCTCACCTGGCTGTGGTTGAGCTGCTGTCTTAATAGCTCAGGGAGCGTTGCAGAACGGAGATCCTCAACCGAGAGATTAATGGAGATATGGAGCTCCGGATGAACATGGAGCCATTTCCCCAAATCGTGGAATACGTTTTTTACCACCGTTTCCGTGAGTCGGGTGATAAGCCCGGTTTGTTCGGCGAGTGGAATAAAGATCTCCGGCGATAAATAGCTGCCATCAGTTTGCTGCCAGCGCGCCAGTGCTTCAGCCCCAACGATTCGCCCGCTTTTTAGCGAAACAATCGGCTGATAGTGAACGGTAATGGCCGATTCATTTAAGGCGTCCAGCATGCGGTGATGGGGAGATTGCAGGCGTCGTAACAGGCGCATAATAAACCAGGCGGCCAGTAAACTGATTAAGATGCCAATCGGTAACCAGATAAGCAGTTGATGATGCCAACTGGCGACTTTCGGTTGGACCGGCGACCAGGTGACCACGGCCAGATCAAGCTCGGGATAATGCCGTACGGTGTAAATCGTGTTATTGACCGTCAGGGTTTCCAGCCCCTCTTTTTGCATACGTTTGAACACCGCAATATCAATAGGCTGACTGCTTGCCAGCACGCGATCTCTTACCGTGCCCAATAGTGCTGACTGAATATTGCTGAGTTCAGAGGGAATAACGTCGATAAAGGAGAGGGGGTCAATAATCACCATATGCTGCTTACTGGCAATGGCAATCATGTGATGATCAAGGCCAAGATCGTTCTTCGCGGTAAACCAGGTTCGGTAGCCATCGGTTGTCACGCGATCGGGTTCCGGGTAAGTGACGGGGGCGCTTTGCACCTCCAGCGAGGAACATATCGGCGTTGAGCCCTTGAGATAAAGCACTTCCTGAACATAGCGCCAGGAGTAGGAGAGGCGGCGCATTTCAAGGAGTTGCTGTGGGCTACAGCCCGGATTTTTCGAGGCGTCAATCTGGACAAGCGCGGCTTTCGCTTGATCCAGCACCTGCAGCGTGCGCGCCATCACGCGAGAAGCATAGAGTTCCTGTTCATCCCTGAACTGGGCGTCCGCTTCTCGATGAGCCAGCCAGATGCTCAGTAAAATCGGCAAAAATATCGCCAAAATGAGCACGCCCGTCACCAGACCCACCAGATGTCGTGTTGTCACAGCGTTGTCCTTAATGTGGCAAAGTACGACAAGTATATCCCATCAAAATAATAAGCTTATTAAACAATAGGGTTATTCTGAGATTGATTGCGCAAATTATCGTCGATGTGCCAGCGCGCGCACCAGACGATCGCCGATCATCTGCACGCCCTGCACCATAATGACCAGCGTCACGACCGTCGCGACCATGATTTGATCGTTAAAACGCTGATAGCCGTAACGAATGGCTAAATCGCCCAGACCACCGCCGCCAATCACGCCCGCCATCGATGAAAAACCAATCAGCATCACAACCGTTAAGGTGATCCCCGCCAGCAGGGCCGGCAGCGCTTCCGGTAGCAGCGCTTTGCTGATCACGTGCCAGGTGTTGCCGCCCATTGAGAGCACCGCCTCAATTCGCCCGGAATCGACTTCATCCAGCGCATTTTCAGTGAGCCGCGCGAAGAAAGGAAAGGCACCAAGGGTAATGGGGACAATCGCCGCCGTACTGCCGAGCGTTGTGCCAATTAGTAATCGGGTGAACGGGATCAGCGCAATCAGTAGCACAATGAACGGCAGTGAGCGTCCGGTATTGACCAATGCGCCAAGCAGCGCATTTAAACGCGGCATCGGTACCAGCCCGTGGCGGCGGGAAATAAACAGCAGCACGCCTAATGGCAGGCCGATCAGTACCGTAAACAGCGCCGCCAGACCCACCATATACAGCGTCTCCAGCGTGCCGTTGAGGAGAATGGGCCAAAGATCGTTCCAGCTCATGCGACCACGCATAAAGGCCTCCCGTTGATACCGTGACGAGCCAGAAAGCGACGCTCTTCATCGGCATCGCCTAGCAGCATTTCACGCAAGCGCGACCAGGGTGATACCAGCAAGTCGGCAATTTTTCCGCTCTCCTGCAATTCACCGTTTTCCAGCAATGCTGCGTGGTCGCAGAGGTTTTTCACCACTTCCAGTTGATGGGTGATGAGGACAATCGTCAGCCCAAGCTGACGATTGATGGTGTCGAGCAGCGTTAACACCGAGGCGGTGGTTTCGGCGTCCAGCGCGCTGGTGGCTTCATCGCAAAGCAGCACATCCGGTTTCGCCGCCAGCGCGCGGGCAATGCCGACGCGCTGCTTCTGGCCGCCCGAAAGCTGTGAGGGAAATGCCTGCGCTTTATCCGCCAGCCCGACTAAAAACAGCAGTTCTTCAATACGCTGCTGACGTTCTGCTTTCGCCACGCCCGCGATTTCCAGCGGAACGGCGATGTTGTCCGCCACCGTTCGCGCATGAAGCAGATTAAAGTGTTGAAAAATCATGCCCGTGCGCAGGCGGTGCGCCCGAAGTTGGGGTTTATTGAACCGCAAGATATCTTCGCCGTTGAACAGAATGCGGCCCGCCGTGGGCCGCTCCAGTAAATTCAGGCAACGAATCAGCGTGCTTTTCCCCGCGCCACTCCGCCCGAGGATACCGTAAATGGCCCCCTTCGGGACGTGAAGCGAGACGTTGTTAAGCGCCGGTCGGCCTGTTCCGGCGTACTGTTTACTCAGCCCGTCGAGCGTAATCATGACTGAGGCGCACTGACCGGGATCACCGAACCGTTGTAGTGCTGGCGGATAAATTCCGCAACCTGCGGTGAGGTCAGATCTTTCGCCAGTTCTTTGATGCGCGGATCGTTGGCGAGCTGCGGGTTAGTCACCAGAATATTGGCATACGGATTATGGGTCGCGCTTTCCAGCCCCAGCGCATCTTTCGCTGGCGTTAAACCGGCCTCCAGCGCGTAGTTGCCGTTAATCACGGCGAGATCCACGTCGTCCAGCGACCGCGGGATCTGCGGCGATTCGATCTCCAGGATCTTCACGTTATGGGGATTTTCGACAATGTCTTTCGGCGTCGCGAGCGTACTCGCCGGATCGCTGAATTTGCTATCGAGTTTAATCAGCCCTTTACTTTGCAGCAGGAACAGCGCGCGGCTTAAGTTGGTGGTGTTATTGGGTACGGCGATGGTCGCGCCTTCCGGCAGCGATTTCAGATCCTTATGCTTGTGAGAATAAATGCCCAGCGGTTCTATATGCACCGTTGCCGCCACGGCGAAGGTTTTTCCTAATGCTTTTTCCTGGTCTTTAAGATAAGGCACGTGCTGGAAGTAGTTCGCATCCACATCGCCGTTTGCCAGCAGCTCGTTGGCGTTGACCCCGCTGGTGAGTTCCACCACCTGCAGGTCGAGTGACGGGTCCTGTTTTTTAATAAAGTTGAGGATTTCCGCGTGCGGAACCGGGTCCGCCGCGATGCGCAGCGGTGCGGCACCTGCGCTCCAGGCCAGAGAAAGAGAGAGCGCGATACCTGCCAGTTTGAATGCAGCATTTTTCATGGTGTGATTCCTTTATTATTGTTTTCAGGCGATAAGTTGTTCGCTGCGAGCGCGAAGCACATCGGAATAATGACGTTCCGCGACGTCCGGATGCGAACGCAGGCGGCCTTTTAAGTAGTTCCAGCCCACATCGCGCAGAAGCGGATTGTGCGGGTCGCTTTGCGGCCCATGCGCTTCTCGCGCCAGTGCTTCCGGCAAATCGTAGACGGGGACGACCGCATCCAGTTGGGCACCGAGAAAGAAGGCGATCGACAGGCGGTCCTGATGGGCGGGAGGTGAAACTACGCGATGCACGGTTGCGCGCAGATACCCATTGGTCGCCAGCTCGAGTAATTCGCCAATGTTGACGACAAAACTACCCGGTAGCGGGGCGGCGTCGATCCACTCACCTTCACGCACTTCGACCTGCAACCCTTTTTGTTGATCCTGCAACAGGAAACTGAGGAAACCGGAATCTTTGTGCGCGCCTACGCCCTGGGTGCTGCTTTGCGTCTCCTGCTGGCCCGGATAGCGAATCAGCTTGATATGTTCGTTAGGCTTGTCGCCATACAACGTATCAAAGGCATGCGCAGGCAGTTGCAGCGCTTGCGCGAATGCGCGCAGCAGCGTCATTGCCATCTCCGTCATCGCACGTTGCCACGCCAGAAGTACCGGTTTCAGCGTGGGCAGCGCCTGCGGCCACAGATTGGGCCCCTGTAAGCGCAGCCAGCGCGGATCGTCCGCATTCAGATGCAACGCCTGACGCTCCGCGCCAATATCAAACTGCTCGCGCCAGTCGGGCTGGCCGCGTGTCAGTTCCGCAGCGCTGCGGTTGTAACCGCGAAAATGCGGGGAGTGGACCATCGCCACCTGCTGTTTTTGTGCGTCTGGCAGGGCAAAGAACCGTCGGGCCTGATGCTGGAGTTGCTGCGAAAGGGTGTCATCGATGCCGTGATGCGTCAGGTAAAAGAACCCTACGTCGCGTGCGGCATGACGCAATTGTTCAAGAAAAACATCGCGTTCAGCGGCAGAGTGATAGTGCGCCAGATTGAGAACGGGCAGTGTCGTCAGGCTCATTGTTATCTCCAGAGTGCTGGGGGAAAAGGGCATTTTTATGAGTGAAGGGATAACAACAACAACGCATGATGATCGCTCCTGATGAGATGAGATGAGATGAGATGAGATGAGATAGCGCCAGCGTGCCTGATCCGATGACGCGTCACCAATAACGATATTTTCTATTTTATGCCGTGGGTGGGTGCTGAGCTTTTGCGAAAAAGAGATAAGGCCAAAAACCGTAATAAGTGAAGGGTTGATCGTCACCGAATAATGCCTTAGCATATTGTTATGTTATAACATACGAGTTGAGGGCGTTATGAAAACAAATATCCATCCGCATTATCGAACCGTGGTCTTCCACGACACCAGCGCCAATGAGTATTTTAAAGTCGGGTCGACCATCAAGACCGATCGCGAAATTGAGCTTGAAGGAGAGACATATCCCTATGTCACTCTTGAGGTTTCCGCGAAGTCGCATCCGTTTTATACCGGGAAACAGAAGTCGTTTTCCAGCGAAGGTAGCGCCGCGAAATTCCGTCAGCGCTTTGGCCGTTTTCTTGATGTGAGAGGCCAGTAATGCAGGTACTGAATTCATTACGCAGTGCAAAACAACGCCACCCGGACTGCCAGATTGTGAAGCGCAAAGGGCGGCTGTATGTCATTTGCAAAACCAATCCGCGTTTTAAAGCGGTGCAGGGTCGTAAAAAAAGACGTTAATTTTTTCCATTATTGCGCCACTGTTCCAGGGTTTTTCGCTGCTTGCCGTCGGCATCGAAGTTGTCGGCGGCAAGCCAGTGACGAAACGCCGTATCAAGCGCGGGCCATTCGCTATCCAGAATCGAAAACCAGTCCGTATCGCGGTTATGCCCCTTAATCACCAGCGCCTGACGAAAGCGCCCTTCAAACTGGAAGCCTAAACGCAATGCAGCATTGCGCGACGGTTCATTCAGACTATTACATTTCCATTCGTAGCGACGGTACCCGAGCGTATCAAAGGCGTAGCACATCAGTAGCCACTGGGCTTCCGTTGACATCGGTGTGCGGCTAAGCAGCGGCGAAAAGTGCACGTGCCCAACCTCCACCACGCCATTATTGGCATCAATGCGCATTAGCGACAGTGAGCCTACCGGCTTATCGGTACTTTTATCAATCACCGCAAAATGGATAGGATCGCTGAGATTTTCCACGCTGGCGACCCACTGGCGAAAATCGTCCACACAGCTGTCGGGTTCGCGCAGCAGCCATGTCCAGCTGCGCGTATCGGCGGCAAGCTGGTGGGCGGCAAACAGCGCATCAGCATGATGAACGGCCAGGGGCTCCAGGCGACACCAGGCGCCGTCAAGCACCACACGTGCCGGATGAGAACGCGGTTGCCAGTCGGGTAATGCATCACCAACGGGTTGATTAAACTGATTAAGCTGACTCATAACCTCTCCTTGCTGTAAGTGGACGAGATGAGAGTAGAGACTTACTGGTTCCATAAAAAGTGCCATGGATGTATCTTTTTATGGTGCCACGAGGAGCCCTGATGAATATCCCTGACGATCCCTTTTTTACTTTCCTGCAACGCGCGCTGGCAATGCGCGGCCCGCAGACGCTACAGCGCGCCCTTTACAACGCGCTGAGAGACGCCATTTTGCAGGGGCAACTGCAGGCAAACAGCCGCCTTCCTGGTTCGCGCATTATGTCGCAGCGGCTGGTGATTTCCCGTAATACGGTCAATAGTGCGCTGGAGCAGCTGGCGCTGGAAGGCTATTTACTGCGCGACAGGCAGGGAACGCGCGTGGCGTCACTCCCCAAATCGCAGGCGACAGCTTCACCGCCGACGTTACCCGCCGCCGTGGCCGCGCGGTTTCGCCAGCTCCCGCCCGCGACGCCCCGTGAATCGCCGCCGATGCTCTTTACGCCGGGAACGCCCGCGATTAACTATTTTCCCTTACCGTTGTGGCGGCGGTTGCTCGATCGTACCTTGCGGGAGGAGGGGAGCTTGCTGCTGGGCTACGGTGATTCCGCCGGAGAACCGTCGCTTCGCGAGGCGATTGCCCGTCACCTCGCGCTTTCACGGGGAATCGACTGCGATGCCAGCCAGGTCGTTATCACCGAAGGCGCGCTGAAAGGGGTAAATCTCTGTACCCAACTGTTGAGTGAGCCGGGGCAACTGGCCTGGGTGGAAGAGCCGGGTTACTTTGGCGCAAAAAGCGCCTTTCTGGCGGCGGGGTTATCGCTTGAGGGGATTCCTGTTGATGATGAAGGTATGCAGTTTGCGCAGGTCGCTTCGACGCCGCGTCTCATTTTTACCTCACCGTCGCATCAGTATCCCACGGGCAGCGTGCTGAGTGCGGCGCGGCGTCTGGCGCTGCTGGAGTTTGCGCATCGCGCGGGTGCGTGGATCATTGAAGACGATTATGACAGTGAGTTTCGCTACAGCGGTGAGCCGATCCCGGCGATGCGCGGAATGGTGAGAGACGCGCCGGTAGTCTATTTGGGGACCTTCAGCAAAACGTTGTTTCCGTCGCTGCGGTTGGGTTTTATGGTGTTGCCGCCTGCGCTGGTCGCTGCCGCGCAACCGGCGATTCGCGCCCTGCTGCGCGGTGGGCATCGCGCCGAGCAACGCACGCTGGCGACGTTTATTGAGGAGGGCCATTACGCGCGGCATCTGGCGGCGATGCGACGGCTTTATCGTAAACGGCAAACACAGTTACGCGAAGCGCTGGCGCAGGAGCTGTTGATTCCGCATCAGGTACTGGCCGGTGAGGGTGGGCTGCACCTGACGGTTCTTATCGACGGGATTGATGATGTGGCGGTGGTAAAACTTGCCCGCCAGCAGCAGATGTCGCCGGCGGCGCTCAGCCAGTTTTATCTGAATGCGCAGCATCAGCGTTCTGGCCTGGTGCTGGGTTATGGCAATACGTCCGCATCGCGCTTTATTCCAGCGATACGGACGCTTCAGCGGATTATTGCGTCGCTTCCGCGCGGGTCAGGGTGAAGACATCGTAGAACGAGAGTTCGCCTTTTCTGGCGACCATTTTTTCAAGCTGCGCCCGGGCCTGCGCGCTGACGCGGGGTGAGTTCTTGATGGATTGAATCAACTCTTCCGGCACGAAGCGCGTGTTGTACCACTCGCCGTTATAGCAGACGCGGAAATCCAGCACGTCAATATCTTCGTAGTGATAACGCGGGTAAACGTCGAAGAAGAAAAACGCATTCAGCAGGGCAAACAGTACCCACAGCAGCCAGACGGAACCTTCGAGCGTTTCAGAGCGCATCATGACAATCAGCGTGGCGAAAAACGCCGCGTACATCGCCAGGAAAAGGCCGGGGTGATTGCGGATAAAACTGATGCTAAAGCGCGGCCTGTTGTCGCGCTTTTCACGGATATTCAGTTCATTGATAGTTTGCGTAAGTAATCGCTGGATTTCTGTCATCATTGGGCTCTGCAACTCAGGGCGGATTCACCTATTCTATGTTGCATTAACCAATACAAAAAGTAACAGATTAGTTTCAAAAAAGCATAACAGTCGTATCAGCTCAGCATTTTAAGAATGCGGGCCGGATTGCCCCCAACGACCGCGTTATCAGGTACATCTTTCACCACCACCGCGCCCGAAGCCACCACTACGTTATCCCCAAGGGTGACGCCAGGGTTTATTACCGCACGTCCGCCAATCCAGACGTTATTACCGATAACCACCGGTTTGCCATATTCATAACCGCTGTTGCGTTCGGTGGCATCCAGAGGATGGGTCGCCGTATAAATATGTACGCCCGGCGCGAGCATGCAATTATCGCCGATGGTAATGGGGCACACGTCCAGCATTACGCAATCAAAATTGGCGTAGAAATTGGTGCCGAGAGTAATGTTATAGCCGTAGTCGCAGCGGAAATTGGGCTCAATATAAGCATCGTGGCTTTTATCGAAGAGTTCAGCCAGCAACTGATGGCGTAATGCTTTTTCGTCGGGCGACGAATGGTTGTAGCGGTGCAACAACTGTTTGGCGCGCAGGCTATCGGCTCTGAGCGTTGCATCAGCCGGGCGATAGAGTTCGCCGGCGATCATTTTACGTTTCTCTTCACTCATTGTGACACTCCTCGTCAGTCGAGAGTGTTCACCATAAGAGGCACAGGAGCAATTGGGAACGTTCCCTGTTAATCAATGTGAAGTTAATCACAAACTTACCTGGGGAAGTGGAACGTTACGATCGTTAGTTGACTTGACTGACGCCTGTAGCAATTGCAGAAAATAGCGATTAACGAATAAATTTCCAGACGGTGGATGGGATCTTGTCGTACAGCTTATTCATCGTCAATTCAGCCAGACGATGATCGGCAGCTGAGTAAAATACCGCCAGTTCATTGTCAGAAAGTTCATATTTATTTTTTTCAATGACGCGTTCCAGCGTATCAATTGACTGGCAACGGCGCAGTCGCATCAAATAATCCGTTTTAGTTAATGGTTTCTCAGACATAATTCACCCATGTGATTGTAATTATCTTAACAAGAGAGACTAACGGGGTTAGCCCGGCTGGCGTTGACGAAACAGCGGAAGAGTTTGTTCCCGGACTTGCGCCATTTTTGCAAGTCTTCACTATTTATGCCGTAGTTACTGAACAACATGAAAGTATCATCCAGATATTCGTCAATTTGTGCAATCAATTTATTATCTTCGTTGTACTTAATTTTATAATTAAGCGCAAAAGTTGCGATATGCTCGATCAACTCATTAAGTTGAAGATTGATAGCCGAGGTGGGGTCATTAACCCAACCATGGTTACTCTCTTCAAGATTGGCGAGGCAGTCATGATAGAGCGTTTCGCAGAGGAATCTGAGTTGCGCGATATCATGCCTTTTTGGCGAGTATTCGTCCATAACACATCCCCTTATTCGTGAGTAAACGACGAGAACAAACAGTGTGTGGGATGGGGTAACTACCGGCTTACCTGGCGCAGACGCACAGTCCTTATGCACTAACTATAATCTACTCTGAAAGAGATTTCACCGAGCTATTACGAAAAATTACAATTAAGTCTGTTTTCCTTAATTCCCCGATAATGAAATGTGGCTCAGATTAAGATTTTTCAATGTATCGCCAGAGAAACATTATTTGAATCATTAGAATTCATTCACTTACCCATTATCCACACGAATATTGCGGCAGGCAGATGCCTGGATTTTCAGCAGGTCTAAGGCGATTCGCCGCAGAGTATCAGAGAAAACACCTTACACTTCGGAGTTTTCCTAAACATTTAAGCGTGGAAACCCTCCCGGTGATGAATCATCACTATTAAAGATAACCGCTGTTTTTTTAATTATAAAAATTTATTACTGCATTTTAAAAACGTTTATAACAATAAGTGCAATTATAAAAAGGCATAAAAAAAGGGCCGCGTCAGCGGCCCTTTTCAGCATCGGTCAGACTTAGTGACGTTCTGCCGGTTGGCTGTGCTCAGTCTCTTCAACTTTGCGGCCAAAGCGGCGGCGAACCACCACGAAGAACACCGGTACGAAGAAGATAGCCAGAACCGTTGCGGTGACCATCCCGCCCATTACGCCGGTACCTACTGCGTTCTGTGCGCCGGAGCCTGCGCCGGTACTGATAACCAGCGGCATAACCCCGAGGATGAACGCCAGAGACGTCATCAGGATTGGACGCAGACGCATACGTACCGCTTCAAGCGTTGCTTCAATCAGGCCTTTGCCTTCTTTCTCCATCAGATCTTTGGCGAATTCCACGATAAGTATCGCGTTCTTCGCCGACAAGCCAATGGTTGTCAGCAGGCCTACCTGGAAGTAAACGTCATTAGTCAGGCCACGGAAGGTGGCGGCCAGCAGTGCACCGATAACCCCCAGCGGAACCACCAGCATAACGGAGAACGGAATCGACCAGCTCTCATACAACGCCGCCAGACAGAGGAAGACCACAATCAGCGAGATCGCATACAGGGCAGGGGCCTGGTTACCAGAGAGACGTTCCTGGTAAGACATCCCGGTCCAGTCGTAACCGATACCCGACGGCAGTTTACCCGCCAGCTCTTCCATCAGCGTCATCGCTTCACCGGTACTTCTTCCCGGCGCTGCCTGACCGAGGATTTCCATCGACGGCAGACCGTTATAGCGTTCCAGACGCGGTGAACCGTATTCCCAGCGAGATGTCGAGAATGCGGAGAACGGTACCATCTGGCCATCAGAACCACGCACGTACCAGTTGCTGATATCTTCCGGCAACATGCGGTACTGCGCTTCGGACATCACGTACACTTTCTTCACGCGACCACGGTCGATGAAGTCGTTGACGTAGCTACTACCCCAGGCTGCGCCCAGCGTGGTATTGATGTCGCTGATAGACACACCCAGTGCCTGCGCTTTTTCCTGATCGATATCGATCTTGAACTGCGGGGTATCTTCCAGGCCGTTAGGACGCACGCCGACTAACAGATCCGGATGTTTCGCCACTTCGCCAAACAGCTGGTTACGCGCCTGAGTCAGTTTCTCGTGGCCGAGGCCGCCCTGGTCAATCAGCTGGAAGTCGAAACCGGTCGCCGTACCCAGTTCAACAATGGCTGGCAGGTTAAAGGCGAACACCATCGCATCTTTAATCTTCGAGAACTCGCCCATCGCACGCTGGGTAATGGCTTCAACTTTATTCTCTTCACCCGGACGATCCGCCCAGTCTTTAAGAGAAACGAAGGCAATACCGGTGTTCTGACCACGACCCGCAAAACCAAAGCCGTTAACCGCAAACACGGACGCAACGTTGTCTTTCTCTTTGGTGAGATAGTAATCGGTCATCTCATCCAGCACTTTCTGCGTACGTTCCTGTGTCGCACCCGCCGGAAGCTGGGCCATACTCAGGAACACGCCCTGGTCTTCATCTGGCAGGAACGAGCTTGGCAGACGAACAAACAGGAAGGCCATGCCGACCACGATGATGATATACAGCAGCAGATAACGACCGGTGCTGCGCAGGATGTTGCCTACGCTGTCGGTGTAGTGGTGCGTGCTCTTATCAAACATGCGGTTGAACCAGCCGAAGAAGCCTTTTTTGCCTTCGCCGTGATCGCCTTTGGCGACCGGTTTCAGCATCGTGGCACACAGCGCAGGTGTCAGAATCAACGCTACCAGTACGGACAGCGCCATCGCCGAAACGATAGTGATGGAGAACTGACGATAGATTGCCCCGGTAGAACCGCCGAAGAAGGCCATCGGGATAAATACCGCCGACAGCACCATCGCGATACCCACCAGTGCGCCCTGAATCTGGCCCATCGATTTACGCGTCGCCTCTTTCGGTGGTAGCCCTTCGTCGGACATAACACGTTCGACGTTTTCTACCACCACGATGGCGTCATCCACCAATAGCCCTATCGCCAGCACCATCCCGAACATCGTCAGGGTGTTGATGGAGAAGCCAAAGGCGGCAAGGATAGCGAAGGTACCCAGCAATACCACCGGCACCGCGATCGTCGGAATCAACGTCGCGCGGAAGTTCTGCAGGAACATGTACATTACGATGAACACCAGAAGAATGGCTTCGACCAGTGTTTTTACCACTTCGTTAATGGAGATCTGAACGAACGGTGTGGTGTCATACGGGTAAACAATCTGCAAGCCTGACGGGAAGAACGGTTCCATCTTCTTCAGTTCGGCACGGATAGCTTTCGCGGTGTCCAGCGCGTTCGCACCGGTTGCCAGCTTGATACCCAGACCGGAAGCCGGTTTACCGTTGAACTTCGCGATGATGTCGTAGTTCTCACCGCCCAGCTCAATCTTCGCCACGTCGCGCAGACGAACCTGCGAACCATCCTGATTCACTTTCAGCAGAATTTTGCCGAACTCATCGGTGCTGGTCAGACGCGTTTGCGCGATGATAGAGGCGTTAAGCTGCTGCCCCTTCACCGGCGGCGTACCGCCTAACTGACCGGCTGCAACCTGGGCGTTCTGTGCTTTGATCGCCGCGATAACATCAACCGGAGTCAGCTGGAAGTTGTTCAGTTTGGTCGGGTCCATCCAGATACGCATCGCGTACTGAGAACCAAACAGCTGAACGTCACCGACGCCAGACGTACGGCTGATTGGGTCTTTCATGTTCGCCGCAACGTAGTCGGAAATATCTTCCTGGGTCATGGTGCCGTTGGTGTTGATGACACCAACAACCATCAGGAAGCTACTGGAGGACTTCTCAACGCTGATCCCTTGTTGCTGAACTTCCTGCGGCAGCAACGGTGTTGCCAGCGACAGTTTGTTCTGCACCTGTACCTGCGCGATGTCCGCGTCGGTACCGGATTCAAAGGTCAGGGTGATCTGTACCGTACCGGTAGAGTCACTGTTGGAGGACATGTACATCAGGTTATCGATACCGTTCATATTCTGTTCGATAACCTGTGTCACGGTGTCCTGCACCGTCTGGGCATCAGCACCCGGATAGGTCGCGGAGATCGTCACGGCTGGCGGCGCAATCGTTGGATATTGCGCTACCGGCAGTTTCATGATCGCGAGTCCCCCGGCAAGCATGATGATGATTGCGATCACCCATGCAAATATCGGGCGATCGATAAAGAAATTAGCCATGTCTTAACGGCTCCTGTTTAAGTTAAGACTGAGTTTTTTCTGACGCTGCGCCGGCTGCGGCTTGTTCTTTATTGTCAGAAGTCACTTCCTGCGCTTTCACCTGCGCGCCGGGACGGACTTTTTGCAGGCCGGTGATAATCACACGGTCGCCGTCTTTCAGCCCTTCAGTGACCAGCCATTTATCGCCAATCGCCTGGGTTGCTTTAATATCACGCGTTTCAACTTTATCGCCTTCACCCACAACCAGCGCGGTAGCATCGCCACGCGGCGTACGGGTCACGCCTTGCTGAGGAACCAGCAGCGCATTCGGATTCACACCTTCCTGCAGGCGCGCACGAACGAACATGCCAGGCAGCAGAGTATGGTCCGGGTTCGGGAAAATAGCGCGCAGGGTGATAGACCCGGTGGTCTGATCAACCGTCACATCAGAGAACTCTAATGTGCCGCTCTGCGGATATTTAGTACCGTCATTCGTCACCAGGTCGACTTTCGCTTTGCCGTTTTCCTGCTTCAGCGTGCCGTTTGCCAGTTCCTGTTTCAGACGCAGGAAGTCGTTACTGGATTGCGTCACATCGACGTAGATTGGGTCGAGCTGTTGCACGGTTGCCAGCGCAGTAGACTGCCCGTTCTGCACCAGTGCGCCTTCCGTTACCGCGGATTTACCGATACGGCCGCTGATAGGGGAGGTGACTTTGGTATAGGCCAGGTTGATACGCGCGGTTTCAACAGCCGCTTTGGCTGCAACAACGGCTGCATTAGCCTGCTGTGCATCCGCCTGCGCGGTGTCGTAGTCCTGTTGACTGATGTACTGCGTACCCAGCAGTTTCTGGTAACGCTTCACGGTCAGTTGAGCAATGTTGGCAGCAGCCTGTGCCTTCGCCAGGTCACCTTTTGCGCTTTCGTAAGCGGCCTGATAAGTGGCAGGATCGATCTGATACAGAGACACGCCAGCCTCGATATCGCCGCCTTCAGTAAAGTTTCGCTTCAGAATGATACCGCTGACCTGCGGACGAACTTCTGCAATACGATACGCGTTGGTGCGTCCAGGGAGTTCAGTCGTGATTTGAAGAGGTTCAGATTTGAGCGTCACGACGCCAACTTCTGGCATCTGCTGTGCTCCTTGTTGAGCCCCTTTGTCGTCACATCCTGTAAGCGCTAAGCTGCCTGAGAGCATCAGAACGACCGCCAGAGGCGTTAACCCTCTGTTTTTGTTCATATGTAAACCTCGAGTGTCCGATTTCAAATTGATCAATGGTTCAGCGTCCACAAACCCATTGCTGCGTTTATATTATCGTCGTGCTATGGTACATACATTCACAAATGTATGTAAATCTAACCTCTGTAAATTCACCAACCTATGGCACGAAAAACCAAACAAGAAGCCCTCGCGACACGTCAACACATCCTGGATGTCGCCTTACGTCTATTTTCTCAGCAAGGCGTATCGTCAACCTCGCTGGTCGATATTGCCAGGGCGGCAGGCGTAACGCGCGGTGCTATCTACTGGCATTTCAAGGACAAGTCGGATTTATTTGGTGAAATCTGGGAGTTATCAGAATCCAGTATCGGCGATCTTGAGATTGAGTATCGGGCAAAATTCCCCGACGATCCACTCTCAGTTTTAAGGGAAATATTAGTATATATCCTTGAAGCAACGGTTGTAGAAGAGCGTAGACGCTTGATGATGGAGATTATATTCCATAAGTGCGAATTTGTCGGTGAAATGGCTGTTTTACAGCAGGCTCAGCGAAATCTTTGCATGGAAAGTTATGACCGCATAGAGCAAGTGTTAAAAGATTGTATATCTGCACAAATGCTGCCCGCCAAATTGTTAACCCGTCGCGCCGCCATTCTGATGCGCAGTTATGTCTCTGGAATCATGGAAAACTGGCTCTTTGCGCCTGGCTCATTTGATTTGAAAAAAGAGGCGCGTGATTACGTGGCCATTCTGCTGGAGATGTTTCAGTTTTGCCCAACGCTGCATGAGAAATCAGGTTAATCAGAAAATCCGGTATTACCAGGAATAATCCTGGAAAGTGGCGCTATTCCGCCGATTGCAGAAGTGCTATTCTTCGCACGCGTTTATCCCCCGGTTTTCTCCGGCTTTTGCAATCACTCATGTTAAAACTATGCTGCATAACATTCGCTCGCGGAACACATTTTTCGCTTTTATAGTCGTTATTGCATGTCTTTTCTGTGCTGTCACCGCCGCGCAGGCGCGTGCCACAAGCGGCAATGACCTTCCCGATCGTGCCGAAATTCAGGCGCAAATCGATGCTATCAATAAGAAGAAAGATCCCACCCCAGCGGACAAGCTGGAGCTACAGGATCTGACCGAGACCGTCCAGTTCCTGGATAAAATCGATCGCGTCAAAGACGAAACCGTCCAGTTGCAGAAGAAAGTCGATCAGGCCCCGGCGCAGCTGCGCGAAGCCACTGAGAAACTGAATGCGCTGAGCGACGTCGATAATGACGATGAAACGCGTAAAACGCTCTCGACGCTGTCGTTACGCCAGCTGGAAGCGCGCTTAACGCAGATGGTCGATGACCTGCAAAATGCCCAGAACGATCTGGCGACCTACAATACCCAGCTGGTTTCGCTACAAACACAGCCTGAGCGCGTGCAGAACGCCATGAATGCGGCGTCACAGCAGCTTCAACAAATTCGTAATAGCCTGAACGGCACCACGGTAGGGGAAGGCGCGCTGCGTCCTTCTCAGCAAACCATGTTGCAGGTGCAGCAGGCGTTGCTCAACGCGGAACTCGATCAGCAACGTAAAAGCCTGCAGGGCAATACCACTTTGCAGGATACCCTGCAAAAACAGCGTGATTACATTACCGCGTACAGCACCCGCCTTGAGCACCAGCTTCAGCTTTTACAGGAAGCGGTTAACAATAAACGCTTAACGCTGACGGAAAAAACGGCGCAGGAAACCGCCTCGCCGGAAGACACGGCGCGAATTCAGGCAAACCCGCTGGTCAAACAGGAACTGGAAATCAACCACCAGTTAAGCCAGCGCCTGATTAACGTCACCGAAAGCGGTAACCAGCTGGTTCAGCAAAATATTAAAGTGAAGAACTGGCTCGACCGTGCGCTGCAATCCGAGCGTAACGTGAAAGAGCAGATTGCGGTGCTGAAAGGTAGCCTGCTGCTTTCGCGTATTCTTTATCAACAGCAGCAGACTCTGCCTTCCGCAGATGAGCTGGAAGACATGACCAACCGCATTGCGGACCTGCGTCTGGAGCAGTTCGAAATTAACCAGCAGCGTGATGCCATGTTCCAGAGCGAAGATTTTGTCGCCAAACTGGAAGAGGGGCACGCCAGCGACGTCAACCCTGAAGTGCATGACGCCCTGCTACAGCTGGTTGACGCGCGGCGCGAAGCGCTGGACTTAATTAATAAACAGCTGGGTAACCAGCTGATGATGGCTATCAACCTGCAAATCAATCAGCAGCAGTTGATGAGCGTATCGAAAAACCTTAAAGAGATCCTTACTCAGCAAATCTTCTGGGTAAACAGCAACAAACCGATGGGCTGGGACTGGATTAAATCCTTCCCCGGCGCGCTGAAAGACCAGTTTAAGGCGATGAAAATCACCGTAAACTGGGAAAAAGCGTGGCCAGCGGTGTTCATCGCCTTCCTGGCGGGCCTGCCGCTGCTGCTGATTGCCGGACTGATTCGCTGGAAACTGAGCTGGCTGCGCGCATATCAGGCGCGTTTAGCGGAGCAGGTAGGGCAATTACGCAACGACAGCCAGTTGCATACGCCCAAAGCGATTCTCATCGATCTGATAAGAGCCTTGCCAGTGGTATTAGTGATTCTGGCCGTTGGCCTGATTCTGCTGACCATGCAGCTCAACATCAGCGACCTGCTGTGGGCGTTCTGTAAAAAACTGGCAACCTTCTGGCTGGTCTTCGGCGTGTGCTGGAAAGTATTGGAAAAAGACGGCGTTGCCGTACGCCACTTCAATATGCCAGAACAGCTCACCAGCCACTGGCGTCGTCAGATTGTGCGCATCAGCCTTGCGTTGCTGCCGCTGCACTTCTGGTCCGTTGTGGCGGAGCTTTCGCCACTGCACCTGATGGACGATGTGCTGGGCCAGTTTGTTATTCTGCTGAACCTGCTGGTGATCGCCATTCTGGTGTGGCCGATGTGCCGCGATAGCTGGCGTGATAAAGAGTCGCACGGGCTGCGTCTGGTTACGATTACCGTATTGTCGCTGGTACCGATTGGATTGATGGTGCTGACGGCGACGGGCTACTTCTATACCACGCTGCGTCTCTCCGGTCGCTGGATTGAAACCGTCTACCTGGTGATTGTCTGGAACCTGCTTTATCAAACCGTTCTGCGTGGGCTGAGCGTCGCGGCGCGGCGTATCGCTTATCGCCGTGCAGTCGCGCGTCGTCAGAATATCGTGAAAGAAGGCGCGGAAGGTGCGGAGCCGCAGGAAGAGCCGACCATCGCTCTGGAGCAGGTCAACCAGCAAACGCTGCGTATCACCATGCTGCTGATGGTGTGTCTGTTCGCGGCGGCGTTCTGGGGCATTTGGTCAGACTTAATCTCCGTCTTTACCTATCTGGACAGCATTACCCTGTGGCATTACAGCGGCACGGAAGCGGGCGCCAGCGTGGTGAAAAACGTCACCATGGGCAGCCTGCTGTTTGCGGTGATAGCGGCCACCATTGCCTGGGCGCTCATTCGCAACTTACCGGGCCTGCTGGAAGTGCTGGTGCTCTCACGCCTGAACATGCGCCAGGGTGCATCCTACGCCATTACCACGATCCTCAACTACGTGATCATCGCCGTCGGCGCAATGACGGTGTTTGGCTCGCTGGGCGTCTCGTGGGATAAACTGCAATGGCTGGCGGCAGCGTTATCGGTCGGTCTCGGTTTTGGTTTACAGGAGATTTTCGGTAACTTTGTCTCCGGTATCATTATCCTGTTTGAACGCCCGGTACGTATTGGCGATACCGTGACGATCGGCACCTTCTCGGGAACGGTCAGTAAGATCCGTATTCGTGCGACGACCATCACCGACTTTGACCGTAAAGAGGTGATCATCCCAAACAAAGCGTTTGTGACCGAGCGCCTGATCAACTGGTCGCTCAGCGATACGATTACACGTGTGGTGATAAGCCTGGGCGTGGCGTATGGTTCCGATCTCGATAAGGTGAAAGAGATCCTGCTGAAAGCGGCGATGGAGCATCCGAAAGTGATGCACGATCCGGAGCCGATTGTACTATTCACCACCTTTGGAGCCAGCACGCTGGATCACGAGCTGCGTCTGTATGTGCGTGAACTGCGCGATCGCAGCTACACCGTCGATGAGCTGAACCGCACCATCGATCGTCTGTGCCGTGAAAATAACATCAACATTGCGTTTAACCAGCTGGAAGTTCATCTGCACAATGAGAAGGGCGATGAAGTGACGGAAGTGAAGCGTGATAACAACGGCGGTAACAACCTCGCGATAGCGGATTAATACCTCTGTTGTAGGCCCGGTAAGCGCAAGCGGCACCGGGCGGTTGTGTGGCGATTTTGCCGGATGGCGGCTGTGCCTTATCCGGCCTACGGATTGTGTGATTTTGTAGGCCCGGTAAGCGCAAGCGCCACCGGGCATTTATTCGGCGCGATTGTCCGGGGTCGTTGTCAGCTTCTTCGCGAAATCTCGCTTCACTATCTCCAGCGCGCTTAACACCACATCCGGCGCGATATCGTGACTCTCCAGCAGCATAATTAAATCCACCGCCAGCTTAACGTCATCCGGCGCATTTTCCAGCGACATACTTTCCTCTTTAGCGCGTCAGGCGCGCCAGTACGTTTTCAATGTCCTGCAAAGCCTGTCGGCAACGCGCCAGACGGGCATCAAAGGCGGTAATTTCGCGGCCAAGCCGCTGCTGCTCATCAAAGGTAGTCGCCTGCTGAAGCTGTTGCTCACGCGTCTGTTTCATCTCCAGCAATCGGCGTTCAAACTCCTGGGTTTGCAGGCGTTTGCGCTGCCAGCGCGTTTGTGCGGGTGAGGCGCTATCCCAGGCACGGAGTGTCCAGGCCTCACTTTCCCGGCTGATGGCCTCAATTTGTGCAGCCAGTTGTTCGGCAAGCCAGGCCACCTGCGGAAGCTGCTGTTGCTCAACGGCGCGCTGTAACTCGCTGAAATTCTTCTGCGCTTCATTCAGGCACGCCTGTAGCGTGGTGCTGCGGGTGTGAAACAGTTGCCGGTCAAAGCGGGGCGTCAGGGTGGCGTGCTGCGCCAGCGGCGCGATGCGCACTTGCAGCCGGGCAAGCTGGGCTTCCAGCGTTTGTAAAAGCTGCGCTATTTTCACGCCAATCTCCGTCGTATTTTTTATCGGCTATGCTACATTAGCAGCTGGTATTGATAACGATTCTCGCTATGCAACGCACTATTTTAATCATTATTGGCTGGCTGGCGGTAGCCCTGGGCACATTAGGCGTGGTTTTGCCGTTGCTGCCTACCACGCCGTTTATCCTGCTCGCCGCCTGGTGCTTCGCGCGCTCGTCGCCGCGTTTTCACCACTGGCTGCTTTATCGCTCCTGGTTTGGTGGCTATTTGCGCCACTGGCAGAAGTATCGTGCCATGCCGCGCGGGGCAAAGCCTCGGGCTATTATCTTAATTCTGCTGACTTTTGCTATCTCCCTGTGGCTGGTGAAGATGATGTGGGTACGCATACTGTTGCTGGTGATTCTGGCCTGTCTGCTGATTTTCATGTGGCGGATCCCGGTGATTGATGCGGAACAACAAAAGCCGTAAAGCGCATCAATGGTGTTGCAATTCTTATCAGCAGTCAGTAAATTCGACCGTTTTCGAGCACAGGCGCGCCGGTCAAAAGTTAATCAAATGTAACTTTGACCCATTTTGCACGCCTCGAGTAACATCGTTTTAAGCAGGCACAAACCTATGACCGCTACTGCACAGCAGCTTGAATTTCTGAAGAACAGCATTAAAAGCATTCACGACTATCCGAAGCCGGGCATTCTTTTCCGTGATGTCACCAGTTTACTGGAAGATCCGAAAGCCTACGCCCTCAGCATTGAACTGCTGGTGAATCGCTATAAAGATGCGGGTATCACTAAAGTCGTTGGTACCGAAGCGCGTGGTTTCCTGTTTGGTGCACCGGTAGCCCTGGCGATGGGCGTAGGTTTTGTGCCGGTACGTAAGCCGGGTAAACTGCCGCGCGAAACTATCGCGGAAAGCTATGAACTGGAATATGGCACCGATCAACTGGAAATCCATGTTGATGCGATAAAACCAGGCGATAAAGTGCTGGTTGTGGACGATCTGCTGGCGACTGGTGGCACTATCGAAGCGACCGTTAAACTGATCCGTCGTCTGGGTGGTGAAGTGACCGATGCGGCATTCATCATCAACCTGTTCGACCTCGGTGGTGAGCAGCGCCTGGAAAAACAAGGTATCACCAGCTACAGCCTGGTTTCCTTCCCGGGTCACTAAGCAAATCCCGATACTGAGCCTCGCCGTATTGGCGGGGCTGTGATAGCATTACCCCCCTCGTGAATCCACCTTCCAACGTCTCAGAGCCAGCCAATGAGTTATCAGGTCTTAGCCCGAAAATGGCGACCACAAACCTTCGCTGACGTCGTCGGCCAGGAACATGTGCTGACTGCACTGGCGAACGGCTTGTCGTTAGGGCGCATTCATCACGCCTATCTCTTTTCCGGCACCCGTGGCGTCGGTAAAACCTCTATCGCCCGTTTGCTGGCGAAGGGGCTGAACTGCGAAACCGGTGTTACCGCCACGCCCTGCGGCGTATGCGATAACTGCCGTGAAATCGAAGAGGGACGTTTTGTCGATTTAATCGAAATCGATGCCGCGTCGCGTACCAAAGTTGAAGACACGCGCGACCTGCTCGACAACGTCCAGTACGCCCCGGCGCGTGGGCGTTTCAAAGTCTATCTGATCGATGAAGTGCACATGCTCTCCCGCCACAGCTTTAACGCGCTGTTAAAAACGCTGGAAGAGCCGCCTGCGCACGTCAAATTCCTGCTGGCAACCACCGACCCGCAAAAGCTGCCGGTCACCATTCTTTCCCGTTGCCTGCAATTCCATCTTAAAGCGCTGGATGTCGAACAAATTCGTCATCAGCTTGAGCACATTCTCGGCGAAGAGAAAATTGCCTTTGAGCCGCGCGCGCTACAACTGCTCGCCCGTTCAGCAGACGGCAGCCTGCGTGATGCGTTAAGCCTTACCGACCAGGCCATTGCCAGCGGGGAAGGGCAACTGACCACCGCGTCGGTCAGCACCATGCTGGGTACGCTCGATGATGACCAGGCGCTTTCACTGATTGAAGCGCTGGTCGCCGCCGATGGTGAACGCGTCATGGCGCTGGTCAACGAGGCCGCACAACGTGGTATCGAGTGGGAAGCGCTGCTGGTTGAAATGCAAAGTCTGCTGCATCGCATTGCGATGGTGCAGCTGTCGCCGTCCGCGCTGGGCAGCGATATGGCCCCGGTCGAGCAGCGGATGCGTGATTTAGCGCGAACCGTACCGCCGACCGACGTTCAGCTCTACTACCAAACCCTGCTGATTGGCCGCAAGGAACTGCCTTACGCGCCAGACCGCCGGATGGGTATTGAGATGACGCTGCTGCGCGCGCTGGCGTTCCACCCGCGAATGCCGCTGCCGGAGCCGGAAGTGCCCCAGCACAACTTCGCGCCTCAGGCTGCAACGGCAATGATGACGCCGCCACCTGTACAGCAACAGGCTGCGCCTGCGCCACGCGGGCCGGATGTGCCACTACCTGAATCGACGAATCAGGTGCTGGCCGCCCGTCGCCAGCTTCAGCAGGGCAACGCAGGAGCGCCCAAAACAAAAAAGAGTGAACCGGCAGCCGCTTCCCGCGCGCGGCCGGTGAATAACGCTGCGCTGGAAAGACTGGCTTCGGTAACGGAACGCGTTTCTTCGCGTCCTGCGCCGTCGGCACTCGAGAAAGCTCCGGCGAAGAAAGAAGCCTATCGCTGGAAATCCACCCTGCCGACCCAGGAGGTCAAAGTAGAGGTGGCAACGCCAAAAGCGTTGAAGAAAGCGCTGGAGCATGAAAAAACGCCGGAACTGGCCGCGAAACTGGCCGCTGAGGCCATCGAGCGCGACGAATGGGCCGCGCAGGTGAGCCAGCTGGCGCTGCCGAAGCTGGTTGAGCAGGTGGCGCTGAATGCGTGGAAAGAGCAAAGCGGCAATACGATTTGCCTGCATCTGCGTCCCACCCAGCGACATCTGAACTCGCCGGGCGCGCAGCAGAAGCTGGCCGAGGCGCTGAGTACTTTAAACGGCGCACCCGTTGAATTGACTATCATTGAAGATGATAATTCAACCCAGCGAACGCCGCTTGAGTGGCGTCAGGCCATTTATGAAGAGAAACTCGCGCAAGCGCGTGAGGCGATAATCGCGGATAACAACATTCAGACTCTGCGTCGATTCTTCGATGCGGACCTGGACGAAGAGAGTATCCGCCCCATTTGATCGTGAGCCTGGCTTATGGTCGTCACCCTTGAATGAAAGAGAGAAGCCTATGTTTGGTAAAGGCGGTCTGGGTAACCTGATGAAACAGGCCCAGCAGATGCAAGAAAAAATGCAGCAGATGCAGGAAGAAATCGCGAAACTGGAAGTGACCGGTGAATCCGGCGCAGGTCTGGTAAAAGTGACCATCAACGGTGCGCACAACTGCCGTCGCGTGGAAATCGACCCAAGCCTGCTGGAAGATGACAAAGACATGCTGGAAGATCTGGTTGCTGCGGCATTCAACGATGCGGCGCGTCGCATTGATGAAACCCAGAAAGAGAAAATGGCCTCCGTGTCCTCCGGTATGCAACTGCCGCCGGGTATGAAGCTGCCGTTCTGATGCAAACCAGCCCGCTGTTAACTCAGCTTATGGAAGCACTGCGCTGCCTGCCGGGCGTTGGCCCGAAGTCCGCGCAGCGTATGGCGTTTACGCTGCTGCAGCGCGATCGCAGCGGCGGAATGCGTCTGGCGCAGTCGCTGACCCGCGCCATGTCGGAAATCGGCCACTGTGCCGATTGCCGCACCTTCACCGAGCAGGAAGTCTGTAACATCTGTTCGAACCCGCGTCGCCAGGAAAACGGCCAAATCTGCGTGGTGGAGAGTCCTGCGGACATCTACGCCATTGAGCAGACCGGGCAGTTTTCTGGCCGCTACTTCGTGCTGATGGGCCACCTGTCGCCGCTCGACGGCATCGGGCCCGATGACATCGGTCTCGACCGCCTGGAGCAGCGTCTGGAAACGGAATCGCTCACTGAAGTTATCCTCGCCACCAACCCGACGGTGGAAGGGGAGGCGACCGCCAACTACATCGCTGAGATTTGTGCTCAGCACGGTGTGGAAGCCAGCCGCATCGCTCACGGCGTGCCTGTGGGTGGTGAGCTGGAGATGGTCGATGGCACCACGCTGTCGCACTCGCTCGCCGGTCGCCATAAGATTCGTTTTTAATCAAACGAGAGCAGGATTTTCTGCTCTCGCTTGAAATTTTCCCCCACTATCCCCATTTCCCTTTCAACGCATTTTTTACCTTGTAATTGGCATTGAGGTATTTTCGACATGAAAGGACAAGAAACTCGTGGTTTTCAGTCTGAAGTGAAACAACTTCTGCATCTGATGATCCATTCCCTGTATTCCAATAAAGAAATTTTCCTGCGTGAGCTTATCTCTAACGCCTCGGATGCGGCAGACAAGCTGCGTTTCCGTGCGCTCTCCAACCCGGACCTTTACGAAGGTGACGGCGAGCTGCGCGTGCGTGTTTCCTTCGATAAAGATAAGCGTACGTTGACCATTGCCGATAACGGCATTGGTATGAACCGTGATGACGTTATTGACCATCTGGGGACTATCGCTAAATCCGGTACCAAAGCGTTCCTCGAATCGATGGGCTCTGACCAGGCGAAAGACAGCCAGCTGATTGGTCAGTTTGGTGTCGGCTTCTACTCGGCGTTTATCGTGGCCGATAAAGTGACTGTACGCACCCGCGCGGCGGGCGACGCGGTAGAAAACGGCGTCTTCTGGGAATCAGAAGGTGAAGGCGATTACACCGTTGCTGATATCACCAAAGCCGATCGCGGCACCGAAATTACCCTGCATCTGCGCGAAGGCGAAGATGAATTCCTTGATGACTGGCGCGTGCGCTCCGTTATCAGCAAATACTCCGACCATATCGCGCTGCCGGTTGAGATTGAAAAACGGGAAGAAAAAGACGGTGAAACCGTTATTTCCTGGGAGAAAATCAACAAAGCACAGGCGCTGTGGACGCGTAACAAGTCTGAAATTAAAGACGAAGAATATACCGAGTTCTACAAACACATCGCCCATGACTTTACTGACCCGCTGACCTGGAGCCACAACCGTGTCGAAGGGAAGCAGGAGTACACCAGCCTGCTGTACATCCCGTCGCAGGCGCCGTGGGATATGTGGAACCGCGACCATAAACATGGCCTGAAACTGTACGTGCAGCGCGTGTTTATCATGGACGATGCCGAGCAGTTCATGCCGAACTACCTGCGCTTTGTTCGTGGCCTGATAGATTCCAACGATCTGCCGCTGAACGTGTCCCGTGAAATCCTTCAGGACAGCGCGGTCACTCGCAGCCTGCGCGGCGCGCTGACTAAACGCGTCCTGCAAATGCTGGAGAAACTGGCAAAAGACGACGCGGAAAAATACCAGACCTTCTGGAAACAGTTTGGTCTGGTGCTGAAAGAGGGCCCGGCGGAAGACAGCCCGCATCAGGATGCGATCGCTAAGCTGCTGCGCTTCGCGTCTACGCACACGGACTCTTCCGAGCAGACCGTTTCGCTGGCAGACTACGTTTCCCGCATGAAAGAAGGCCAGGAAAAAATTTACTACATCACCGCAGACAGCTATGCGGCGGCGAAAAGCAGCCCGCACCTGGAACTGCTGCGTAAGAAAGGCATCGAAGTTCTGCTGCTTTCTGACCGCATCGACGAGTGGATGATGAACTACCTGACCGAGTTCGACGGTAAACCGTTCCAGTCCGTGGCCAAAGCCGATGAATCCATCGACAAGCTGGCGGACGAAGTGGACGAAAGCGCCAAAGAAGCGGAAAAAGCGCTGACGCCGTTCGTTGAACGCGTGAAAACCCTGCTGGGCGATCGCGTGAAAGAGGTGCGTCTGACGCACCGTCTGACCGATACCCCGGCAATCGTCACCACCGACGCGGACGAAATGAGCACCCAGATGGCAAAACTGTTTGCCGCTGCGGGCCAGGCCGTGCCGGATGTGAAGTACATCTTTGAACTGAACCCGGACCACGTGCTGGTGAAACGCACGGCGGACACCCAGGATGAAGCCCAGTTTAAAGAGTGGGTTGAGCTCCTGCTCGATCAGGCGTTGTTCGCTGAGCGCGGTACGCTGGAAGATCCGAACCAGTTTATCCGCCGTATGAACCAGTTGCTGGTGTCGTAAACCTTTAACCCCTCACCCTAACCCTCTCCCGCAGGGAGAGGGGACCGATTGTGCCCATGGTTCATTTGGTGCCGGTCTTCTCCCTCTCCCTGTGGGAGAGGGCCGTGGTGAGGGCATCAAACCGCACTTTTCCCCCATTAACCGTTTCAGCGCCGCCCCGCTTCCTTGAGCCAATGGCGCGTTGGTGGTATCGTTTAGCGCTTTTGAAAAATTTAGACAACCTTTGAGGGGATTTTCGCAATGCGTATCATTCTGCTTGGCGCTCCGGGCGCGGGTAAAGGAACTCAGGCTCAGTTCATCATGGAGAAGTACGGTATTCCGCAAATCTCCACCGGCGATATGCTGCGTGCAGCTGTGAAATCCGGTTCTGAACTGGGTAAACAAGCCAAAGACATCATGGATGCAGGCAAGCTGGTTACCGACGAACTGGTTATCGCGCTGGTTAAAGAACGCATCTCCCAGGAAGATTGCCGTAACGGTTTCCTGCTGGACGGCTTCCCGCGTACTATTCCGCAGGCAGACGCCATGAAAGAAGCGGGCATCAACGTTGATTACGTTCTGGAATTCGATGTTCCGGACGAGCTGATCGTTGACCGTATCGTTGGCCGTCGCGTTCACGCGGCATCTGGCCGTGTTTATCACATCAAATTCAATCCGCCGAAAGTGGAAGGTAAAGATGATGTGACCGGCGAAGAGCTGACCACTCGTAAAGACGATCAGGAAGAAACCGTGCGTAAACGTCTGGTGGAATATCATCAGATGACTGCGCCGCTGATCGGCTACTACTCTAAAGAAGCGCAGGCGGGTAACACCAAATACGCGAAAGTTGACGGTACCCAGGCCGTTGCTGCCGTTCGCGCAGAACTGGAAAAAATCCTCGGCTAAGGCCGTTTTGCCGGATGGCGGTGCACGCACCTTATCCGGCCTGCATTTTTTTGTAGGCCTGATAAGCGCAGCGCCATCAGGCAACTATCCGCACCACCTCTTACAGCAATTAGTTTTTCTTCCCCGCTTTTCCGCTACAATTATCAACGATTTGAATCAATGAGAGGCGGTAATGCGTTATAAAAAGACAGGAATTCTGCTGGTAAACCTCGGTACACCCGATGCGCCAACCGCCGATGCGGTTAAACGCTATCTTCGGCAATTCCTCAGCGACCGACGCGTTGTCGACACTTCCCGCCTGTTATGGTGGCCGCTGTTACGCGGTGTGATCCTGCCTATTCGCTCGCCGCGCGTGGCAAAACTCTATCAATCCGTGTGGATGGAAGAGGGCTCGCCGCTGATGGTATACAGCCGCAGACAGCAAAAAGCGCTGGCGGAACGTCTGCCAGACATGCCCGTTGCGCTGGGGATGAGCTATGGCACGCCGTCGCTGGAAAGCGCCGTTAATGATTTGCTGGCGCAGGATGTTGACCATATCGTGGTACTGCCGCTGTATCCGCAATACTCCTGCTCGACGGTTGCCGCCGTGTGGGATGAACTGGCGCGCATCCTGGGTAAAACCCGCGCCATTCCGGGCATCACGTTCATTCGCGATTACGCGACCGATCATGACTATATCAACGCGCTGGCGGGGACGGTGAAGGCCTCTTTTGCGCGCCACGGCGAACCGGATTTGCTGATGCTGTCTTATCACGGCATTCCGCAGCGCTATGCCAATGAAGGCGATGATTATCCGCAGCGCTGCCGCGATACCACGCGCGCGCTGGTTTCCGCGCTGGAAATCGACCCGGATAAAGTAATGATGACCTTCCAGTCGCGCTTTGGCCGCGAACCGTGGCTGACGCCGTATACGGATGAAACACTGAAAATGCTGGGTGAGAAGGGCGTGAAACACATTCAGGTGATGTGCCCGGGCTTCTCTGCTGATTGCCTGGAGACGCTGGAAGAAATTGCGGTACAAAACCGGGAAGTGTTCCTCGAAGCTGGTGGGGTGAAATATGAATATATTCCGGCGCTAAATGACACACCGGAACATATCGATATGATGCAGGCGCTGGTGACGCCGCATTGCTAGCGAGTATGCAGTTGCTCGACAAAGAAAGCCGCGCCGTCCCGCAGCGCCTGGTCGGCGGTTTTCATCATCCGTGAATAGTGTAAGAACGCGTGCAGCACGCCGGGATACATCACATAACGGCTGGTTTGCTGATGCGCCTGTAGCGTTTGATGCAGCAGGCGGCTGTCGTCAATCAGCGGATCGTATTCCGCGCCGGCGATAAAGCAGGGCGGCACGTCACGGGTGAGATCGTTATTGAACAAGCAGTACCACGGCGATTCTTTGTCCTGCGCATCCTGTAAATAGGCGCGTTCGTAGCTTTCCAGATCCTCACGCGTTAACCCGTCCCAGCTTCCGCCCATCAACCGACGGCTGACGGAATCCTGCAAACCATATAGCCCATACCACAGCAGCGTCCCCGCAACGTGCCCGCAGTTTATCTGACGATCGCGCAGCCACAGCGCGCTGGCCAGCGCCAGCATCGCGCCCGCAGAATCCCCCGCAAAGCCAATTTGCGTCATATTGATGTGGTGGGCGGTATCGCGACGCTGAAAGAACTGACAAACGGCGACGATTTCTTCAATCGCCTGCGGATAGCGGGCCTCCGGCGAGAGGGTGTAATCAATGCCAATCACCGTGCAGCCGCTGTATTTTGCCAACAGCCGCATAATACGGTCGTGCGTGTTCAGATTGCCGAGAATAAAGCCGCCGCCGTGCAGATAAAACAGCGTCGCCAGGCTTTCTGGCTGCGGTGAGTAAATACGCGTTGCCACGGTGCCGAACGGCGTGGGAACCACACACTCGACGGTGGCCATCTCGGGTGCGCCCTCGTTCCAGAATTGTCTTTCGCGCGTGTAGTAATCGCGCTGAATTTCAAGCATTGCATCGGCGGGCCAGGGCGGCAAGTCGGGCCGCTCAAATTGCATGACCTGCTGCATTTCTGCCGAGATTTTCTCCAGTACGGGGATCTTATTTTCCGCTTTCATCACGCGCTCCTTAGTATCCTCGCGATATTGTAGAGTTCCCAGCGCGGGAAACTGCGATCTCGCTGACCGATATTGAACGCTGACCTGCACGACGTTCGTCGCATGCGGCTGGTGGAATGTGCTACCATTTCCCGCTCGGCTATCCACCAGTAAACAGAATCATGAAATTTCCCGGTAAACGTAAATCAAAACACTATTTTCCCGTTAACGCCCGCGATCCGCTGTTAAAACAAATTCAGCCTGAAAGCGAAAATGGCGTCTCCTGGGTGGTTGGCATTGACCAAACCCTGGTGGATATCGAAGCCAAAGTCGATGACGCGTTTATCCAGCGCTACGGCCTGAGCGCCGGGCATTCGCTGGTGATTGAAGATGATGTGGCGGAAGCGCTGTATCAGGAGCTGGTGCAGAATAACCTCATCACCCATCAGTTTGCCGGGGGAACCATCGGCAACACCATGCACAACTATTCGGTGCTGGCGGACGACCGCTCGGTACTGCTCGGCGTGATGTGCCGCAACGTAGAAATTGGCGGCTACGCGTACCGTTATTTGTGCAATACCTCCAGCCGTACCGACCTCAACTATTTGCAGGGTGTTGATGGCCCGATTGGCCGCTGCTTTACGCTGATTAGCGAATCCGGCGAGCGTACCTTCGCGATTAGCCCTGGCCATATGAACCAGCTGCGCCCGGAAAGCATTCCGGAAGCCGTGATCGCGGGCGCCTCTGCGCTGGTGCTGACCTCTTACCTGGTGCGCTGCAAGCCCGGTGAGCCGATGAAAGACGCCACCATGCAGGCGATTGCCTACGCGAAGAAATATAACGTTCCGGTCGTCCTGACGCTTGGCACCAAGTATGTGATTGCCGATAACCCGCAGTGGTGGCAGGCATTTCTCAAAGAGCATGTCTCGATTCTGGCAATGAATGAAGAAGAGGGGCTGGCGCTAACCGGGCTGGATGACCCGCTGTTGGCCTCCGATAAAGCGCTGGACTGGGTGGATCTGGTGTTGTGCACCGCCGGGCCGGTAGGGCTTTACATGGCAGGCTTTACCGAAAACGAGGCAAAACGTAAAACCCAGCATCCGCTATTGCCGGGGGCTATTGCCGAATTCAACCAGTATGAATTCAGCCGTGCGGTGCGTTTTAAAGATTGCCAGGACCCGCTGCGAGTGTATTCGCACATTGCGCCATATATGGGCGGCCCGGAAAAAATCATGAATACCAACGGTGCGGGAGATGGCGCGCTGGCGGCGCTGCTGCACGATATCACCGCTAATAACTACCATCGCAATAACGTGCCGAATTCCAGTAAGCACCAGCATCACTGGCTGACCTATTCGTCGCTGGCACAGGTGTGTAAATATGCCAACCGGGTGAGTTATCAGGTGCTGAACCAGCATTCACCGCGCCTGACACGCGGCCTGCCGGAAAGGGAAGATAGCCTCGAAGAGGCGTACTGGGAGCGGTAACGTAGTGTGTTGCCCGGTGGCGCTTCGCTTACCGGGCCTGGGCCGGATGGGCGCAGCCGCCATCCGGCACTTCGGTTTTAGCCTGTCACCGCCTCTTCAAGCGGCGGTTTTTCTAACAACCCCAGCATGGTTTTCGCAATCTCACGTTCGCCCATCACCACCTGATTGGCGCCGCGTTCACTGATATACTCCACCTCATCGTCATAATGCGCGCGGGCGATAATCTCAATGCCCGGGCATTTTTCGCGCGCGGTGGCGACAATCTCACCGGCTTCGTAGCCGTTCGGAATGGTCAGCAGCAGCCAGCGAGCGCAATCCAGATGCGCCAGATTGAGGATCTCTTCATTAGCCGCATTGCCCAATACCGCGCGAATACCGCGCTCGCGCAGTTCATCGACGCGCGTGCGGGAGGTTTCAATCACCACCAGCGGAATACCCTGCGCCATCAGCTTCTCGCCGAGCAGGCTGCCGACGCGACCGTAGCCAACCAGCAGCGCATGATTACAGATGTCCACCGGGATCTGCTTCTCGTCCTCAATCGCTTCTTCAAGCGTTTGCTCTTCCAGCGTCTCGGTTTTCTCGAGATATTTCTCCAGCAGGGTAAACAGAATCGGGTTGAGCATAATCGACAGGATCGCCCCTGCCAGCACCAGGTTCTGCCCGGCCTGCGGCAGCAGATCCAGCGCCATGCCGAGCCCTGCCAGAATAAAGGCGAATTCACCAATCTGCGCCAGGCTGGTGGCGATAGTCAGCGCGGTACGCTGCGAGTGACCGAACAGGCGTACGAGGAAGAACGCCGCTAATGACTTACCGAAGACGATGATTGCCAGCGTGCCGAGCACCGCCAGCGGCTGCTCGATCAGAATCATTGGGTCAAACAGCATGCCGACGGAAACGAAGAACAGCACGGCGAACGCGTCGCGCAGAGGCAGTGTATCGTGGGCCGCGCGGTGGCTCAGTTCAGACTCATTCAGCACCATCCCGGCGAAGAACGCGCCCAATGCAAAGGAGACATCAAACAGCTCAACCGCACCGAAGGCGATGCCGAGCGCTAATGCCAGCACCGAGAGGGTAAACAGCTCACGTGAGCCGGTGGCGGCGCTACGAGAGAGTATCCACGGCACCAGACGACGGCCTACCAGCATCATAATGGCGATAAAGGCGACGACTTTGCCGATGGTAATCGACATGTCCAGCGCCAGCGAAGCCAGCCCAACGTCGCCTTTTTCCATCATACCTGCGACGGCAGGCAGCAGAACCAGCGTTAACACCATCACCAGGTCTTCAACAATCAACCAGCCGATGGCGATTTGCCCACGCTGGCTATCAATGAGTTGCCGTTCTTCCAGCGCGCGCAGCAGCACCACGGTACTGGCGGTGGAAAGACACAGGCCGAACACGATACCGGTCATCAACGACCAGCCGAGCAACGACGAAAGCGCCATACCCAGCAGCGTTGCCACCGCTATCTGTAAAATTGCACCGGGAATGGCGATGGCCTTTACCGCCATCAAATCTTTCAGTGAAAAGTGCAGCCCGACGCCAAACATCAGCAGAATCACGCCCAGTTCCGCCAGTTCAGGTGCCAGTTGCGTATCGGCGACAAAACCCGGCGTGAATGGCCCGGCCAGAACGCCTGCTAATAAATAACCGACTAAAGGAGATATGCGTAATCTGTTGGCAATCATGCCAAGGAAAAATGCGAGAACAAGACCACCAACAATGGTGGTGATAAGCGGTGTGGCGTGATGCATTCCGTCTCCTTTCGTGGTGGTGCGTTGTTCCATTTTTGGCTCAGATGCGTGACATCATCCGGAAAACCAAAAAACCTTGTAATAGTTTATGACAAAATGGGTCATCATGTTTATGAATAAATGTTGAATTTTAATAAAAAAAGGAATTAATGATCGGAATAACCCCAAAAGTGGGATTGGCTGAGGAATAGCAGAGGAAATGCCGCAGTGGCTGGGGAACTACGCAGCCAAAGTTTGACTTTGGCTGCGTGAAAATTACTGTTTTTGTCGGTTATCAGGCAGGAATATGGTCAACATCCCCAGAAGTGGCAGGAAAGCACAGATTTTATAGACCAGTTCGATGCTGGTATGGTCAGCAACCAGCCCCAGTACCGCAGCACCTAAGCCGCCCATGCCGAAGGCGAAACCGAAGAATAAACCGGAAACCATGCCAATTCGGCCAGGTAAGAGCTCCTGAGCGTATACCAGAATCGCCGAAAATGCGGAGGCGAGGATAAATCCAATGATCACCGTTAAAATACCGGTCCATTCCAGCGATGCGTAGGGTAAAACAAGCGTAAACGGTGCAACGCCAAGGATAGAGCCCCAAATAACATATTTACGCCCAATTTTATCGCCAACAGGCCCGCCAATCACGGTTCCCGCCGCGACCGCAAACAGGAAGGCAAAGAGGTGTATCTGCGCATTTTGGATGGATAAGCCAAACTTATGCATCAAATAAAAGGTGTAATAGCTGCTGATGCTCGCCATATAGAAGTATTTTGAAAAAATAAGCATCAGAAGTACGCAAACGGCCAGAATCACCTTATTGCGCGGCAGTGGATTAATAATCGCGGCTTTAGGTTTACCTTTATTAATGCGGTGCTGTGCGGCATACCAGCGGCTGATTTGAGCCAGTACAACAATCGCCAGCAGCGCTGCCAGCACGAACCAGGCGACGTTGCCTTTACCGTACGGGGCAATAATAACCGCCGCCAGCAGCGGCCCTAACGAACTGCCAAAGTTACCGCCAACCTGGAAGATTGACTGCGCCAGGCCATGACGTCCACCGGACGCCATACGCGCCACGCGCGAGGATTCCGGGTGGAAAACTGACGACCCGGTACCGACCAGCGCAGCGGCCAGCAGAACGGTATAGAAACTGCCCGCCAGCGCCAGCAGAATCAGGCCGCTTAGGGTAAAGCACATGCCGATAGGCAGCGACCACGGCATCGGGCGCTTATCGGTCACGTAGCCGACCACCGGCTGAAGCAGCGAGGAGGCGAGCTGGAAGGTGAGGGTAATCATCCCGATCTGCACGAAACTGAGCGAGAATTCAGCCTGTAGCAGCGGGTAGATAGCCAGAATTAACGACTGAATCATGTCGTTAAGCAGGTGAGAGAGGCTGATGGCCCCGAGAATTTTAAACGACGTGCGTGCCTGTTGCTGGGGCGCAGAGGAGCCGGACAGCCCAGGGCTGGTTTCACTGATTGCCATAGATTCCACTTATATTTGATGGTGCGATGTTGGAGATAATCGATGTTGTAATAGTTATCAGCCTAAGATACCTGTCTGCGGCGTATGAAGGAAGTCTCATTTCTAAAATGAAATTCGACTATTCTTTCAGAGCGTTGTAATTTCGGCACTTGTCATTCAATCAGGGAGTGGATCATGAAATTTGTTCGACGGGGCATAGCGCTGGCGATGCTGGCCGCGCTGTCTTTGGCAAGCACAGGCGTTCAGGCCTGGGAAAAAGATAAAACCTATAAAATCACAATATTACATACTAACGATCATCACGGTCACTTCTGGCGCAGCGAATATGGCGAGTACGGTTTAGCGGCGCAAAAAACGCTGGTGGATGGCATTCGCAAAGAGGTGGCAGCGGAAGGCGGGAGCGTGCTGCTGCTCTCTGGCGGCGATATTAATACCGGCGTGCCGGAGTCGGATTTACAGGATGCAGAGCCCGATTTTCGTGGCATGAATCTGGTGGGTTATGACGCGATGGCGGTCGGTAACCATGAATTTGATAACCCGATGAGCGTGCTGCGCCAGCAGGAAAAGTGGGCGAAGTTCCCGTTCCTGTCGGCCAACATTTATCAGAAAAGCACTGGCGAGCGCCTGTTTAAACCGTGGGCGATCTTTAAGCGCCAGGATCTCAAAATTGCCGTGCTTGGCCTGACGACCGACGATACCGCCCGTATAGGTAACCCGGAAAACTTTACGGATATTGAGTTTCGTAAGCCTGCCGAAGAAGCGAAGCTGGTCATTCAGGAACTTCAGATGAATGAAAAACCTGATTTTATCATCGCCGCTACGCACATGGGCCACTATGACAACGGTAACCACGGCTCTAACGCGCCGGGCGATGTCGAGATGGCGCGCAGCCTGCCTGCCGGGGCGCTGGCGATGATTGTGGGTGGTCACTCACAGGATCCGGTTTGCATGGCGTCGGAGAATAAAAAGCAGGTCGATTATGTGCCAGGCACGCCGTGTGCGCCGGATAAACAGAACGGCATCTGGATTGTTCAGGCCCATGAGTGGGGGAAATACGTTGGGCGCGCCGATTTTGAGTTCCGCAACGGTGAACTCAAGCTGGTGCATTATCAGCTGATCCCGGTGAACCTGAAGAAGAAAGTGACTTACGATAACGGGCAAAGTGAGCGCGTACTTTACACGCCGCAAATCCCGGAAAGCGCGCAAATGCTCTCGCTGCTGAGCTCGTTCCAGAATAAAGGCAAAGCGCAGCTCGGTGTCAAAATTGGTACGGTGAATGGTCATCTGGAAGGCGACCGTAGCAAGGTCCGTTTTGTACAGACCAACCTGGCACGCGTGCTCCTTGCGGCACAAATGGCGCGTACCGGCGCTGATTTCGCGGTAATGAGCGGTGGCGGCATTCGTGATTCTATCGAAGCAGGGGATATCACCTATAAAAGCGTGCTGAAAGTTCAACCGTTTGGCAACGTGGTGGTCTATGCCGATATGACCGGCAAAGAGGTGACGGATTACCTCACCGCTGTGGCGCAGAAAAAACCGGACTCCGGTGCCTACCCGCAGTTTGCCAACGTCAGTTTTGTGGCGAAAGACGGCAAGCTGACGGACCTTAAAATAAAAGGCGAACCGATTGATCCGGCGAAAAACTATCGCCTGGCGACCCTTAGCTTTAACGCCAGCGGCGGCGATGGTTATCCGCAAATTGATAAATTACCGGGCTATGTGAACACCGGGTTTATCGATGCGGAAGTGCTGAAGCAGTTTATCGAACAGAACTCACCAATAGATGTGAATGCTTACGAACCGAAAGGGGAAGTGAGCTGGGAATAGGGGCCCTCACCCTAACCCTCTCCCGCAGGGAGAGGGGACGGATTGTGCTCAATGCAAATACGAACTCGGTTTTCTCCCTCTCGCTGCGGGAGAGGGCCGGGGTGAGGGGGCCTGGCACTCAATCCCTGCGCGCAATATCCGCGAATTTTGCATCAAGGATCTTCGCCAGATCGCTCGCCGCGAGTTCAATATCCAGCCCGCGCTTGCCGCCAGAAACATAGATGGTGGCAAAATCCTGCGCGGGCGCATCAATCACCGTCGGCAGGCGTTTTTTCTGCCCCAGCGGGCTGATACCGCCGACCAGATACCCGGTCGTACGCTGCGCCACCATCGGGTCTGCCATATCGACTTTCTTCGCGCCCAGCGCCTTCGCCACTTTTTTCAAATCAAGCTGCCCGGCCACCGGCGTGACCGCCACGGCCAGATGTTTCATATCGCCATTGATGGCGACCAGTAACGTTTTGTAGACCTGGTCCGCATTCAGACCCAGTTTACGCACCACTTCGTCACCAAAGTTGGTTTCGCTCGGATCGTGATCGTAGGCGTGAGTCTGGAAAGAAATTTTGTTTTTTTCGAGTAACTTAACGGCGGGAGTCATAATCATCCTTTCTTACTACTGAACAGACATGCCCTAAGCATACGCCTCTGGGCTGGCTAAAAAATAGTATTATCTTGCGCAATAGTAATGGAAGTGATGATGACTTTGAGCGACAATCAAAGGATCCGGAGTGCGAACTTCGGGATAATAATAATGATGAAATTCCTCTTTGACGGGCCAATAGAGATATTGGCCATTTTTTTATTTCAGCATCTGCGGCAGGTTGCCTTCGCCATACAGATGCAGCGCGCCAACTGCCACCACATAGCGCCCCGGCGGCAGCGCCAGCAGCGTATCGCGCCACGCCTGATTACGCTGCACCATCAACACATCATACAGCGACTGGCTAAAGGTATTCGGCAGCGGTGAGTTTCTGTCGGTCGGCGGCTGTTCCAGCCACCAGCCAATCATCACCTGCAACAACCGTGCGTTGGTGTGCCAGTGGGTGAGGGTGTCCTCCAGCAGCGCCAGCCCGTTATCAGGCAACTGGAGTAACAGCGCAATCTGACTCGATGCGCCCTCCAGCTCCTGAATGGGAAGGGAAGCCTGCCGTGCCGCCTGCAAGAGTTGATAATCAATCCCGTAATCCGGACGCAGGCCCAGCTTTTGCGCCTGCGTTGTCTGCATCACCATCGCGATTTGCCACAGTGGCTGGGTATCGAAACGCGCAAGAGGTATGCCTTGCTCATCGGCCAGTCTTTCCAGCTCGGCAAGCTGTGTTGCCGTCAGGCGTTCGGCAAGAGGGGCGCAAAGAGGAAGGTTGTCAAAAGGCGCTTCATTGCCGGAAATATCCGCCTCAACGATCAGCGCATCGGCCTGCTGGAGCTTTTTGACCAGCTTCGGCGGCAGTGGCGACATATCGCGCGTGCCCATATGAATGCTGCCGACCAGATGGAGCTCACGACCGCCGGGCAGGGAGATATCAACGGCGGGCCAGCTATAGGGGGCGCCTCGCAGCGCATGCCACAAGCGTTTTAGTTGATTTAACAGACCCATACGCGCTCCCTTTGAGAAAGGTTCATGCTAGCGCGACCATCGTAAAGGTGCAAATCTCCCTCCTGAAACTGAATCAGGAGGGAGTAGGGATCATGCCTTCGGTTTAAACCGCAACAACCGATTCGCGTTGCTCACAACCGTAATGGAAGAGAGCGCCATTGCCGCCCCGGCGACCACCGGGTTGAGCAGCGTCCCCGTAATCGGCCAGAGAATACCGGCGGCGATGGGGATACCCAGCGAGTTGTAAATAAACGCGCCCAGCAGGTTCTGCTTCATGTTGCGAAGCGCCGCGCGGGAAATCGCCAGCGCATCCGCGACGCCCATCAGGCTGTGACGCATCAGTGTGATGGCGGCGGTTTCAATCGCCACATCGCTGCCGCCGCCCATCGCAATACCGACTTCCGCCTGTGCCAGCGCCGGGGCGTCGTTGATGCCGTCGCCGACCATCGCCACTTTCTGCCCCTGGTTTTGCAGCGCTTTAATGGCTTCGGCTTTGCCGTCCGGCAGCACGCCAGCAATCACCTCATCAATACCCGCTTCCCTGGCGATGGCATTGGCGGTGGTTGGGTTGTCGCCGGTCAGCATCACCAGACGATAACCTTCGCGGTGCAGACGCTCAAGCGCCGCAACGCTATCGGCACGCAGCGGGTCGCGGATGGCGAACAGCGCAGCGGCTTTGCCGTCAACTGCCAGCAGCACCGGGGTGGCGCCCCGTGAAGCCTGCGCGTTGATGTCACTTTCCAGCTCGGTGGTTGAGATCTTCTGTTCGTTGAGCAGCGCCTGGTTACCCAGCAGCAGCGTTTGCCCCTCCGCTTCGCCGCTGACGCCCAGCCCGCGCAGGGTGCGGAAGGCGTTAACCTGCGGCAACGTTGTATCCCCCGCTTTTTCCAGAATTGCTCGCGCTAACGGGTGGCTTGAACCTTGCTCCAGCGCGGCGGCAAGACGCAGCGCCTGCGCTTCTTCTACACCTGAGAAGGTTTTCACTGCCACAACCTGCGGCTTGCCTTCCGTCAGCGTGCCGGTTTTATCAAACACCAGCGTGGTCAGTTCGCTTGCCCGTTGTAGCGCGTCGGCATCACGAACCAGCACGCCGTACTCAGCCGCACGACCCACGCCAGAAATAATCGACATTGGCGTTGCAAGGCCGAGGGCACACGGGCAGGCGATAATCAGTACGGTGGTGGCGATCACCAGAGTGTAGACAATCTGTGGCGCCGGGCCAAAGAAGTACCAGATGGCGGCGCTGAACAGCGCGATGGCGACCACGGCAGGCACGAACACCGCCGAGATTTTATCCGCCAGTTGGCCGATTTCGGGTTTACTGCTTTGCGCCTGGCGCACCATTTTAATAATGCGCGACAGCGTGGTATGGCTGCCCACCGCGCTGGCGCGGAACAGAACGGAACCGTCCTGTACCACCGTCCCGGCGTGAATAGCATCGCCATTGCTTTTTTCCTGCGGCACAGGTTCACCGGTGAGCATCGCTTCGTCAAACCAGGCTTCGCCCTGGGTGATTTCGCCATCGACCGGCACGCGGTCGCCGGTAGTCAGACGCAGCGTCATACCCGGCAGAACCTCGGCCAGCGGCACGGTTTTTTCGCCGTTTTCCGTCACCACGCGGGCAGACGGCGGCGTCAGATCGAGCAGTTTCTCCAGCGCTTTTGATGAACGCTGACGGGCGCGCGCTTCCAGCATATGGCCGAGGTTAATCAGACCGATGATCATCGCGCTGGCTTCATAATAGAGATGACGTGCTTCCATCGGGAACCACTGCGGCCACAGGTTGACGCTCATCGAGTAGAGCCACGCAACGCCAGTACCCAGCGCCACCAGCGTATCCATCGTCGCGGTGCCGTTTTTCAGGCTTTTCCATGCGCTGCTGTAGAAGTGGCCGCCGGCGAAGACCATTACGGCCAGCGTCACCAACCCGATGACAAGCCACAGCGAGCGGTTGGCGTCGGTCACCATCATGTTGTCGCCGATCATTCCCCAGACCATAACCGGGATACCGACCAGTAGCGCGACAATCGCCTGCCAGCGGAAGCGCTTCATGGTGGCGAGCGCGGTTTCCTGCTGGCGCTCACGACGTTTCAGGTCATCTTCAATCGCTTCCGCGCCGTAGCCTGCTTTCTCTACGGCGTGGACTAGATCAGCGGCGGAGGCGCTGCCCATCACCAGCGCAGTGCGCTCCGCAAGGTTTACCCGTGCCTGTGCGACGCCCGGTACCGCCTGAAGGGCTTTTTGCACGCGAGAGACGCAGCTGGCGCAGCTCATTCCGTTGATCAGCAACTGCTGGCTGTCATCCAGATCCTGGGCTGCCGGAAGCTCAGGGGTGACCGCTGTCAGTGCTTCCGACGGGGTTACTGCTTCCGCCAGCGGTTTAGCCTTTGGGTGGCTTAACTCTGCGCCGTAACCCGCTTCAATAATGGTTTCGATCAGCGCTTCCGCGCTGGCGCTACCGGTAACGTGGGCTTCGGTAATGGTGACATCAGCCTGCTCCACGTCAGGACGTTTTTCCAGGCTCTCTTTAACACGTTTAACGCAGTGGCCGCAGGAGAGGCCATCAAGCGTCAGGTCGATAGTATTGGACATAACAAACTCCTTATCTTCTGAGTGTGAATAAGCTTAAACCTTCCCGCAAGGGGAAGGTCAAGGCGGTTTTTACAATGATGATGAAGAGACGTAAAAGAGCGCTCGGTTGGGGCGGCAATCAGGCGCGGGCGGGTTTCAGTTCGGGGTCAACCAGACTGTAAATCTGCTGGTGGAGTTGAGGCGCGCCTGCCAGTTCTGCCGCGTGCGCGGCGACATCTGCGCGCATCACGAAACCGTGCACCTCTCTGTTCTGGAAAAGCTGTGCGTTACCTGTCGCGTCGCCCGTCAACAGGCTGCCGGGGCGAAGGATGGCGTAATCGAGCGTGCTGGTTTGCAGCCAGCTTTCGGCCAGGGACTTTTCGCGGACCGACTGACCAAATGCCGCGCGTGCGCGGGGAGAGAGCCAGTGCCAGCTTTCGCCGCAGCCCAACGACGTCACCAGGATCATGCGCGAGAGTCCCGCTTTTCTGCGGCATCAATCACTGTGCGGTGCGCGAGATACTCCTGTGCGCCGCCCATGGATGACAAAATAGTGGCGTTTGCCCCCGCCGCCTCACAGGCGAGGGTAACCAGCTCGGTGTTACAGGCATCGCCGGTGAACACGGTGACTCCCTGTTGTGTAAGGCGCTCGGCGACATCCGGCTTGCGTACCACGGCATATACCGGGCGCCCTTCAGCCAGCGCGTGAGTCAGCATTAGTGCGCCAACGCCGCTACCGCCCGCGCCGAAGATTAACCACGGTCTCATCCGGCATCTCCTTTCAACGTGGCAGCAAGCATACGGAATGCCGTAACCTGATCGGCCAACAGTTGACGATGATCGTCACGGCCCAGGAATATCTTGAGCATCGCGCTTTCCGCCGCGTTGAAGAACAAAATTGATGCCGTATCCATGCCCATGAACTTGCGCTCAATGAGCGCGATATGCGTACAGTTTTCCGCTTTAATATGGCCGCTCATGCCGTGTTTCCCGCGCAGGTTAAAGTAGCCGTGGCGATGGAAGCCGGAAGGCAGGTCGCCGCTAAATTCGAGGATCACGTCTGAAGTATGGACCAGCGTCGTGACTTTGCCCCAATCAACAACGCTCTGCCAAACGGTGTCAAACTTATCGCCGGAGACCAGCGTTGCGTTCGGCAGATTCTGGACGACATCCAGCAGCGTGGTTTTATATTGTGTCGCAATGGCCTCCAGCGTGCCGTCTGGTTCCGTTTTCAAAAGATCCTGTAAAGAAACATGGCTCATAGGTTACTCCCTGATTGGTTTTCAACCACAATGCGCGGCGAATTAAGTTGCTGAATTAACTCATCAAGAGACTGCAAAATATTGCTGGCCCAGAATCGACCCTCATGGGTCAGGCGCAGGCAGGTGGAAGCGTCGAGCGTCAGCCCGGCGTTGTGCCACTGTGCCAGCAGCGGTGCCAGTTTTTCGGCATGAGGGGTCAGTTCATCGAGTGGTACCCTGGCGGTTTCTACGCCAGCCTGTAATGTATGTCGCCACTGGAAGGCACGCTCGGCGGTGCGCATCATCATCATTAGCGGTTTTTGCCCGGCCTTGATGGCAGCGTGCCAGGCGTCGAGATTGCGTTCGATCATCCAGGAATAACCGTTTATGGAACCGCCGGCACCAGAACCGAGAGCAAGGCAATCGGCCCCTTGTTTAATTAACAGGTTGTAAAGATTGCGTTCGCGGGTCGTCCGTGCCCAGTGGCTGTTGCTGATACAGCGCCAGCCCGCACTCGCCATAAAATCATGCCCCTGCAGATAGAGATCGCGACGCTCACCCGGTGATGGAAGCGTGGTTCGTCCGTTTTCCACTGCTTTACCGAGTGTGGTATTCGGCAGCAGATTAAGCGCATAAAGGTCAACGCCATCAAGACCGATATCACGCGCGATAGCGAGATCCTGGCCCCACAGCGCGGCGTCCTGATCCGGAAGACCAAACAGCAGGTCGCATACGACTGCTGCACGATCGCGCCGCACCAGCTTTTCCATAAACGCGATCGCGGTAGGGCCGTCAGAAGTACGCGCCATTTTCTTGCGAATTTTGCTATTAAATGACTGAATGCCAATAGAAAATCTGTTTGCTCCTGCATCCAGACAGGCATCTATGCGGTCATCATCAAAATTCAGGACCCGCCCTTCGATGGTGATTTCACAATCTGGCGCCAGCGGCAGGCGCTTACGCAGCGTGGTGATAATGCGGGCCAGATCGGGCGCCGAGAGTGCCGATGGCGTACCGCCGCCGAAATAGACCGCATGAATTGGTGCGGATTGATGCAGTACGCTGTCAGCCTCTTGCTCAATTTCGCGCAGCAGCGCATCCGTGTAACGGGCGCAGCTCTCCTCCTGATAGCGATTCTGATAAAAACCGCAGAAGGTGCAATGGGTGGCGCAAAAGGGAATATGGAGATACAGCAGGCGCTTGCGTGGCGGCACCACCTCGCTGATGATCTGTTGCCAGGTTTGTGCCATCTGTTCTTTCGCGATGGGGACCGCGCCGCGCCAGGGCATCGTTGCCCGTCGATCTTTAAAGGGCTGATTGCCCTCCAGCGCGAAGTGGGGGGTGAGATCCAGCTCACCGACGGTATTCAATGTCATTGATATTCAACATCCGATTATTGAATGATAATTAAAATCATTTGCATTTATATTTTATTACCCCGGATGTCGTCTACGATGAAAGTGTAAAACGGTGGGCTCTTTTGATTTGTATCAACTGTTACCGCCATTGCGGCATGATGAGTGGAGTGGGTTATACTAGGCCGATCGGTATCACTGCATTCGGAGACGAGGATGAACATCAGCGATGTTGCCAAAAAAACCGGCTTAACCAGTAAAGCCATTCGCTTTTATGAAGAGAAGGGGCTGGTGACGCCGCCGCTGCGCAGCGAGAACGGTTACCGTAGCTACACGCAAAAACATATTGATGAATTTACGCTGTTACGTCAGGCACGGCAGGTAGGATTTAATCTGGAAGAGTGTGGCGAATTGGTGACGCTTTTCAATGATCCGAAACGGCACAGCGCGGATGTGAAGGCGCATACCCTGCAAAAAGTCGCTGAAATTGAAAAACATATCAGCGACTTGCAAGCGATGCGCGATCAGCTTCTGGCGCTGGCGGCGTCCTGCCCCGGTGATGACGGCGTGGATTGCCCGATAATCGACCATCTTTCGGGCTGCTGCCAGCATAAAAAGCAGGCTTAACGTTTTGCCTGATCAGAGAGACGAACGCGCAGCGTAATGCCCTCTACCGCAATGACTTCAACTTTTGACCCCGCAGGAAAATCGTCATCAGCAATAACGGGCCAGGCGCTATCGCCAACCCGAACCTGCCCACGCCCGTTAACCAAAGCGTTATCGAGGGTAAAACGCTGCCCCACAAGCTGTTGCCCGCGTTGATTAAGCTGACTGTCTGCGGGTTTCTGCTCCTTGACCTGGCGCGCCAGCCATTTTGACCACAGCCACGCCGCCAGCAGTGTCAGGATACAGAATATTACCGCCTGCCACTCCCAACTGACGGGCAGAACCCAGGTCAGCAGGCCGGTGATCACCCCGGCAACGCCGCTCCACAGCAGATAACCGTTGCCGCCCAGCATCTCGGCGGCCAGCAACAGGCCGCCCAGGCTTAACCAGAAAATATGCGGATGAGCCAGAATCATCTCGACCATTATCTTTTCCGTTCGTTGGCGCTGTCTTTGATCAGTTCGGCCACGCCTGCAATAGAGCCCATCAGGCTGCTGGCTTCCAGAGGCATCATGACCACTTTGCTGTTACTGGATGTCCCGATCTGTTGCAGCGCTTCGGTATATTTCTGTGCGACGAAGTAGTTCACCGCCTGAATATCCCCGGCGGCAATGGCTTCTGACACCATTTTGGTTGCACGCGCTTCTGCCTCTGCGGAACGTTCGCGGGCTTCCGCTTCGAGGAAGGCCGACTGACGTTCACCTTCCGCTTTGAGGATCTTCGACTGTTTTTCCCCTTCGGCTTTAACGATTTCCGCCTGACGAATACCTTCAGCTTCCAGAATATAGGCGCGTTTTGTACGTTCAGCTTTCATCTGGGCGTTCATCGACGCAATCAGTTCTGCGGGTGGGCGAACATCGCGGATTTCGATACGGGTGACTTTAATGCCCCATGGATTGGTGGCCTCATCAACGATATGCAGCAGACGCGTGTTGATGCTGTCGCGCTGGGAGAGCATTTCATCAAGCTCCATAGAACCCAGCACGGTACGAATATTGGTCATCGTCAGGTTAATGATCGCCAGTTCAAGGTTACTCACCTCATAGGCAGCCTTTGGCGCATCAATGACCTGAATAAAACAGACTGCATCGATGGTGACGTTGGCGTTATCTTTGGAGATAACTTCCTGAGACGGAATATCTAAAACCTGCTCCATCATGTTGATCTTACGGCCAATCCTGTCCATGAAGGGCACGACAAGGCTAAGCCCAGGCTGAAGCGTATTGGTATAGCGACCAAAACGTTCGACCGTCCATTGATAGCCCTGAGGAACGATTTTGACGCCAGCGGCAACGACCACCAGTACGACAAAAATCATGATAGGGATAAATATCAGCATGAAACCTCCTGTTATACCGTCCGTTTATCTCAGCGGTATGATGCCGCTGCTGACGTTAAGTATATCGGCTACTGCGACGAAATTCGCCTGCCAGATTTCGATATTACGTCACTTTATACCTTAAGTCCGGAACAGGACGTTTTAAAAGAACAGCTAAGCCTGATTAAAAAGCCCCTCTTAAAACCGGTAGTAAAAAGAGGGGAACATTATGCAGACAGTATTATTATTTTTTTAACATTTCGGGAAGTGCGAGCAGCTGTTGTACTTCTCCAATCAGCTGTTTATTCGACTGATAAACAGCTGATTGGACTTCATTGTTAACATTAATCGCATGGATGAGCAGTGTTAACAGTACCAGTTGCAGGAGGGCGAATATAAACGCAGCGATAACAACGGCATGTATGACCCCCTCCTGGCGAGACATCATTTTAAATATCCCTGGAATTGCCCCTGTTTCATCAACGCCACTTTACCGGTGCGGTGATAGACAATGACATTATAAAGGCCGCTCTGATAGGTTGTGGCGTCGGTATTGTCTTCATCAATAGCGCACAACGAATCATTCAGGTAAGCAAAATTTTTGCTGCTCATTCGGAACGCCACGCCATATCCCTTATAAATGTGGTTTTTATGCGCAGCCTGGCCATATTGTCTGGCGTGATGATGATGTTTATTCCCTGAATCGTCATTAGCCTCGCTGGCGTTTTTATAAGCTTGTGCTTGCGAGGCACCCAGGATAGCCGCTTGTCTGTTTTGCTCGGCAAGATAACAGGTATTGCGGGAAATTCCCTGTGCCTGACATTCCGCCATTCGGGAAGCAGATGATGAGCAACCGGCAAGCAGCACGAAGGCCAGCAGTGTTAATTTCTTCATTTCTTTCATTATGTTCATCATAAAAATCTGTTGACCAATATGTTTGAGGCAAAAAAAGAGCGCTCAGCAGAGCGCCCAATGGTGTGAAGCATTACCAGCCTACAGAGACGCCCGCGCCATACCCGACGTTCTGCTGAGAATCATCGCTGACGGTTGCTTTGACGGTGACGCTGTCTGCGGCACGGAAGGACACCCCAACGGCGATAGCGGATTCGCCATCATAGCCACCAACACCAGCACCGACGGCAACTGTCTGACCATTCAGTACTTGAGGAATGTTCGCCTGCGCCATTGCGGAGGAGGAGCCGGCCGCAGCTTCATGTTTATTTTCGTCAACGGTATGCTTCAGGCTGCTGAAATTACTGTTCAGTTTGCTCAGCTGTGCGGCATTGGAGTCCACGCGTTGCTGTGTGCTGATGATCTGCTGGCGATCGCTGTTGATCGCTGTTGCTGCATCATCAGCTAAAGTGTGAATCTGTGTCTCATAACGAATACGCTCCTCCGTTTGCGCATCTGCAACATGCTTCACTGCATCATGATTCAACTTGATGGCATCGCTGTTTGCTTTAACCTCACTGTTGTTGCTGACCATTGCAACAGGAACAGATTTCGCAAGGGTATTTATTTCTTGCTGCGTTGCTAATTGTTCAGCTTCATGTTTCGCATTGATCATTCCCTGATAGCGTGCAGCGTTTTGTGTATCACCCACAGAAGACAGCGTCTTTTGGGTCGCAATGATTTCTTCGCTGTTCTTAGTGATAGCGTGTTGCTGCGTTTCGTTCGTGTGTACTTGTTCTGCGATATCCGAAGTGTTTCTGTCGATGCCAGCTTTGTTGTCGGCAATGTTTACTGCATTGCGTGCGATGAAGTGCTGCTGCATTTTAGTTTCAGTGGTTTGTTTATCAATAGCGGCGCTGTTTTTAGCGATGTCAGTCTTGTTGCCAGCAATGTTTATAGCATTACGTGCGATGAAGTGCTGCTGCATCTGTATCTCACTGGCCTGTTTCTCATCAGTTTTGTTGATTTCAGCAAGATCATTGCTAACGAGAACCAGTGCCTGGTGTTGCTGATAAACCGATCCATCCAGGATCGTTAAACCATGTTGTACATTGTTCAGTTCAGTATCTGCGGCATACGCAGAGGTGACGTAAAGTGTCCCGATGATAACAGCTAAAGCAGAGCGAAATTTTACCAATGACATGTTAATTTCTCTTTAAAATTAAATAGTGAAAAGGTTTCTAAAAGAAATGATGTGAATTTCTATCAGAATCAAAAATTGTTTCGGTGTTTTGGAATCTACGCCGCATTAAATGTTAAGTAAAGCACGATAAAATGGGGGTGATCCTCTAAAGGTTTCTGTTAGGTGTGATTTTGGTTTTCATTGGAAACATATTTGGTTCTTGTTATGTGATAGTTGTTTTGTAAAGAAAAGTAAGCTTTTGATTAATCACACAAATGAATCTGTGTTTCTGAACGCCTAATGTTTGTGATGCCAAAATGTGGTAAAATACGTTTCTTTGATTAATCTCAATTTTGAGGTGTCTTGAAACCGGTAGGGATTCATGTAAATGAATGATTTTGCTAAGATATTTGAAGAGATGGGGCTAGATAAAGCTATCTTGCCGATACTGTTCAGGGCCAACCGTTCAACCATACATAAATATTTAGATGGTTCGGTTAATGTTCCTGCCTCTGCTATGTCATTGATAATGTTGCTACAACTGGTACAGAAACGAAACCCAGAGCTGTTTGCTGAGTGGATGGTGTTAAGTGACTTCACCATTCCGCCCGAAGTCTACCTCGAGCAGCCGGAGTACTGGAAAGGCTATAAATTCACAGAACACAAGGTCAATAAAAACGTTCTGGAATACTTAAAAGAGAACTTTCCTGACGGTAGTGAATAAGCGTTACACAGGGTACTAGAAAGGGCGTTTACCGATTTTGCCGGTGAGCGCCTTTTTTATTGTGCTGTGAAAAATAAATTATTTTCGATTAACTCCACCGGCAAAAATATCGTTACACTGTGTCCATTAGTCCGGAACAGGAGCTTCAAATAATCATGATGGAAAGCAACGCGATTCTGCAATTAACAGGTGTGGGTTATCGCATTGGTGAGCGGCAGGTGCTAAACGATATCAATTTCAGTATTGCGCCGGGTGAGTTTAAGCTGATAACCGGCCCCTCGGGCTGTGGTAAAAGTACATTATTAAAAATCATCGCCTCACTATTAAGCCCGAGTGAAGGGACGATTCAGTTTAAAGGCCAGGATTACACCAGCCTGTCGCCTGAGCAGTATCGTCAGCAGGTTTCCTACTGCGCGCAAACGCCTGCCTTGTTTGGCGAAACGGTCTATGACAACCTGATTTTCCCCTGGCAGATTCGTGATAAACGTACAGAGCCGGACACTTTTCTGGGTTTCCTGACGCGGTTTGGCTTACCGGAAGAAACATTGTCGAAATCAATCAACGATCTTTCTGGTGGCGAAAAGCAGCGTATTTCCCTGATCCGCAACCTACAGTTTTTGCCGGACGTTTTATTACTGGATGAAATTACCAGCGCGCTTGATGAAGAAAATAAGCATAACGTGAACGATATTATTCATCGCTATGTTCGGGAGAAAAATATCGCCGTGCTGTGGGTCACCCACGATAAAGATGAAATAGAACATGCGGATGATGTCATTACATTACCGCTCTCGGGAAAGGATATGCAGGAGGCCCCCAATGAATGAACACGCCATAACCAATGAGTCACTGGTACTCTCAATGGTATTAGTGCTGGTGGCCATTGTGGTGAGCTACCGGGAAAAACTGGCGCTGGAAAAAGATATTATCTGGAGTATTTGCCGGGCGGTTGTACAGCTTATTATTGTCGGCTATGTGCTGAAATATATATTCAATGTTAACCACGCGATTCTGACGCTGCTGATGGTGCTGTTCATCTGCTTTAACGCTGCTTACAACGCGCAAAAACGCAGTAAATACATCAGCAAAGCGTTTGTTTCGTCGTTTATCGCCATCACCACCGGAGCCGGGTTAACGCTGGTCGTACTGGTTTTTTCAGGCTCGATTGAATTTACGCCGATGCAGGTGATCCCTATTTCCGGGATGATTGCCGGCAATGCGATGGTGGCGGTGGGGTTGTGTTACAACAATCTTGGGCAGCGTTTTAGCGCGGAACAGCAGCAGATTCAGGAGAAACTCAGCCTGGGCGCGACGCCTAAAATGGCCTCAGCGCGATTAATTCGCGAAAGCATTCGCGCGTCGCTGATCCCCACGGTGGATTCGGCGAAAACCGTCGGACTGGTGAGTTTACCGGGGATGATGTCAGGGCTGATTTTTGCGGGGATTGACCCGGTAAAAGCGATTAAATACCAAATAATGGTGACGTTTATGCTGCTGTCTACTGCCAGCCTGTCGACGATTATTGCCTGCTATCTCACGTACCGGAAATTCTACAATTCACGCCATCAACTGGTGGTGTCGCAGTTGAAGAAGATGTGAGAAAAAGCCGGATGGCGCTGACGCTTATCCGGCCTACACGTTCACATGTCTGTAGGCCAAATAAGGCGCAGCCGCCATCCGGCAATCAATCAGTACAGCAGCGAATACAACTTACGACGATACTTCGACGCCAGCGCATCACCGGTACCTAACGCCGCCAGGATCTCCTGCAGCATTTTACGCGCTTGTCCGTCAGCCGCACCGAGGTCTTTTTGCAGATGGCTGAACAACAGCTCCAGCGCTTCTTCGTTACGACCTACCTGATGCAGTTGTAGCGCCAGCTGCGAGGCCAGCGCGGCATCGTCCGGGTTCTGCGCAACTTGCTGTTGTAACTGCTGAATTTCCGGCGTATCAGCGGCCTGTTTCAGCAGTTCAATTTTCGCCAGCAGACCCTGATAGCGGGTGTCCTGATCCTGTAATGGCACGGTTTTCAGTACGGCTTCCGCGTCTTCAGAACGGTTCAGCGCGATCTGCGTTTCTGCCAGCAGCAGGCCAATCTGGCTATCCTGATTCGACATGGACCACGCATCTTTCAGCAGCGGCAGCGCGTCAGCATAGTTGCCTTCCTGAATCAGTTCCATTGCCTGCTGGGCTTTCAGCTCTTCTTCACGCGGCAGAACTTTATCGAGCAGGGCGCGAATGGCTTCTTCCGGCTGCGGGCCCTGGAAACCGTCCACCGGTTGACCATTCTGGAACAGGTAAACCGTTGGGATAGCGCGCAGGCCGAACTGCGAGGCCACCATCTGCTCAGCGTCGCAGTCTACTTTTGCCAGAATAAACTGACCGTTGTACTGCGCGGCCAGGTTTTCCAGAACCGGTGTCAGCTCCAGACAATGTTGGCTGCGTTCAGACCAGAAATAGAACAGCACCGGCGTGGTGGCAGATTGTTCCAGCGTCTGGTGCAGGTTAGCTTCGGTAATATTGACGATATTCTGTACGGACATGAGCCACTCTCTTTTGTCGATTTGACTATTACATGGGGGCACGGCGCCCGGCTTCAACTTAGCCGCGTAAAATTTTGTCCATCGCGCAGGCCGGGAGCAGGCGCTTCAACCAGCCAACGGCGTGGGTAACCAGCGTCACCGGGTAACGCAGTTTGGGTTTGTCGCTGATAAAGGCGTGACGCACTTTTTCCACGACCGCATCCGGGCCCAGGGTAAACCGCGCGGCAATGCCGGGGTTCTCAACCGGTTTATCCTGCTCGATTTGATTCACGTTGTCGGTGAAGCGTGTACGAATCGGGCCAGGCTCAATCAGGCTCACTTTTATGCCCGTGGTGTGCAGTTCCATGCGCAGCGCGTCGGACCACGCTTCGAGCGCATATTTGCTGGCGGCATAGGCGCCGCGACCGGGCGTAGAAATAAGCCCCATTACCGACGACGTCATCACGATGCGGCCTTCGCCATGCGGGATCATTGCCGGAAGAAGACGCTGAGTCAGCTGATGCGCGCCGAAAAAGTTGGCGGAAAATTGCTGTTCGAGCTGTGTCCGGGTAAGGGTGCTGAGCGGGCCGTAGACGCCAAAACCGGCGTTATTGAACAGGCCAAACAGGCGATTGCCGGTCAGGGCGATAACCTCATCGGCGGCACGGTCTACGCTTGCAGGGTCATCGAGGTCCAGCTCAATACCAATAAGCCCCATCCCGTTCATCCGCGCGACGTCGGCAGGGTTGCGGCAGGCCGCCAGCACGCGAAATCCCTGGCGCTTCAGCTCAAGGGCGCTTTCCAGACCAATACCGCTTGAACATCCTGTAATTAAAACCGTTTTTTGCATAACTTTACCTGAGAACGCCCCTTTATATTCAGGAGTCGTGATTAACTAGTGGTGCCAGGCGTGTCGCCATCCAGTCGGCGATAAACGGTTGGGCGTCACGATTGGGGTGAATACCATCATCCTGCATCCACTGCGGTTTGAGATAAACCTCTTCCATAAAGAAGGGCAGCAGTGGGATAGTGAATTCCTGGGCAAGCTGCGGATAAATCGCGCTAAAGGCCTCATTATAACGGCGTCCGTAGTTTGCGGGCAGGCGAATTTGCATTAACAACGGCTCGGCGTTGGCCGCTTTAATTTGCTGCAAAATGGTGCGCAGCGTTTGCTCGGTTTGCTGAGGCTGGAAGCCGCGCAGGCCATCATTGCCGCCCAGCTCAACCAGCACCCAGCGTGGTTTATGCTGTTTCAACAACGCAGGCAGGCGCGCCAGCCCCTGTGCTGAGGTGTCGCCGCTGATGCTGGCGTTAATCACCTCTGTTTTCGGCTGCCATTTGCTGTTGAGCAGGGCAGGCCAGGCCGTATTGGCGGCCATACGATATCCCGCGCTCAGGCTATCGCCGAGAATCAACAACGTGTCTGCGGCGACGGCGCGGAAGCTTAACAGAATCAAAAACAGGACGGGCAAATGCCAGCGGAAAACGTGCTTGAAGTTCATCATCTTAAGAAATCCGTCGGTCAGGGAGAGCATGAGCTTTCCATCCTTACCGGAGTTAACCTGATTGTCAAACCGGCGCAGACCATTGCCCTGATTGGTGAGTCGGGGTCAGGGAAATCAACGCTGCTGGCGATTCTGGCCGGGCTGGATGACGGCAGCGGTGGCGATGTGAAACTGCTTGGGCAATCGCTGACGGCGTTGGATGAAGAAGCGCGGGCACGTTTACGCGCGCAGCATGTGGGTTTTGTTTTTCAGTCTTTTATGTTGATCCCGACACTCAACGCCTTGGAAAACGTTGAACTTCCGGCGCTGCTGCGTGGCGAAAGCGACAGTCAGAGCCGGGGCGGCGCGAAAGCGTTGCTCGAACAGCTTGGCCTTGGCAAGCGTCTGCATCATCTTCCGGCACAGCTTTCGGGCGGTGAACAGCAGCGCGTGGCGCTGGCGCGCGCGTTTAATGGTCGCCCGGATCTCCTCTTCGCCGATGAACCCACCGGAAACCTCGACAGGCAGACGGGCGATAAAATTGCCGATCTGCTTTTCTCTCTCAATCGTGAACATGGCACGACGCTCATTCTTGTGACCCACGATCCACAGCTGGCGGCGCGCTGCGACCGACGTTTGCGCCTCGTGGACGGTGAATTGCGGGAGGAAGCATGATTGCACGCTGGTTCTGGCGGGAGTGGCGCTCGCCGTCGCTGCTGATTGTCTGGCTGGCGTTAAGCCTGGCGGTGGCCTGCGTACTGGCGCTCGGCAGTATCAGCGACCGCATGGAAAAGGGCTTAAGTCAGCAAAGCCGTGAATATATGGCGGGCGATCGCGCGCTGCGCAGTTCGTGTGAAGTGCCCGCCGCCTGGCTGGATAAAGCGCGGGAAGAGGGCCTGAAGGTTGGCGAGCAGGTCAGTTTTTCAACCATGACCTGGGCGGGGAATACTCCGCAGCTCGCTGACGTCAAAGCCGTAGACCGTGTTTATCCGATGTACGGCACGCTGCAAACCAGACCGGAGGGTGTGAAGCCGCAGCCTGGCACTGTGCTGCTGGCGCCGCGTTTGCTGGCGTTGTTAAACCTGAAGACCGGCGATGAAATTGACGTCGGGGATGCCACGCTGCGCATCGCCGGGGAAATAGTCCAGGAGCCGGATGCGGGCTTCAACCCTTTCCAGATGGCGCCGCGCCTGATGATGAACATGGCTGACGTCGAAAAAACCGGGGCAGTGCAGCCCGGCAGCCGCGTGAGCTGGCGCTACAAATTTGGCGGCACGCCAGAACAGCTGGCGAGCTATGAAAAATGGCTGCTACCGCAACTGAAGCCTGAGCATCGTTGGTATGGCCTGGAGCAGGACGAAGGCGCGCTGGGGAAATCGCTCGAACGCTCGCAGCAGTTCCTGTTGCTTTCTGCTCTGTTAACGTTGCTACTGGCGGTGGCGGCAGTCGCGGTGGCTATGGGGCACTACTGCCGCAGCCGTTATGACCTGGTGGCAATCCTCAAAACCCTTGGCGCCGGGCGGGCGCAGTTACGCAAGCTGATTATCGGTCAGTGGCTGTTGCTGCTCACGCTGGCGGTCATCACCGGCGGCGCGATGGGGCTGCTGTTCGAACATATATTGTTGATTCTGCTCAAACCGGTTTTACCGGCAGCACTGCCTTCCGCCAGCGCCTGGCCGTGGTTGTGGGCAATCGGCACGATGGTAGTGATTTCGCTGCTGGTAGGGCTGCGTCCGTATCGCCTGCTGTTGGCAACGCAACCGCTGCGCGTGCTGCGGCGCGATGTGGTCGCCAGCGTCTGGCCGCTGAAGTTTTATATTCCGGTGATTTGCCTGGTGGTTATCGGCCTGCTTGCCTGGTTGATGGGCGGTAGCCCACTGCTGTGGTCAGTGTTGGCGGGCGCTGTGGTGCTGGCGTTGTTGTGCGGCGTGCTGGGCTGGATGCTGCTTAACGTGCTCAGGCGCTTAACGCTGAAAGCACTGCCGCTGCGTCTGGCGGTCAATCGTCTGCTGCGCCAGCCGTGGTCGACGCTGAGTCAGCTGGCGGCATTTTCACTCTCCTTTATGTTACTGGCGCTTTTACTGGTGCTTCGCGGCGACCTGCTTGACCGCTGGCAACAGCAGTTGCCGCCGGAAAGCCCTAACTACTTCCTGATTAACATCGCGCCGGAACAGGTGCAGCCGGTGAAAACGTTCCTTGCGGAACATCAGGTGATCCCTGAAGCATTTTATCCCATCGTTCGCGCGCGTTTGACGCAGATAAACGGTCAGACCACGGAAGGGAATAAAGATGAATCGCTCAACCGTGAGCTGAACCTCACCTGGCAGGAGACGCAACCGGACCATAATCCTATCGTCGCCGGAAGCTGGCCGCCGAAAGCAGGGGAAGTGTCGATTGAAGAGGGGCTGTCGAAGCGTCTGAATATCAAACTGGGCGATAAAGTGACGTTCACTGGCGACACCCAGGATTTCAGCGCCACGGTCACCAGTTTGCGTAAGGTTGACTGGGAGAGCCTGCGGCCTAATTTCTTCTTTATTTTCCCGAGTGGGGCGCTGGATGGGCAGCCACAGAGTTGGCTCACCAGCTTCCGCTGGGATCGCGATACTACGCTGTTAACGCAGCTGAACCGCGAATTCCCGACCATCAGCCTGCTGGATATCGGCGCGATACTGAAACAGGTGGGGCAGGTGCTGGAGCAGGTAAGCCGGGCGCTTGAAGTGATGGTGGTGCTGGTGACCGCCTGCGGCGTGTTGCTGCTGCTGGCACAGGTGCAGGTCGGCATGCGTCAGCGGCATCAGGAACTGGTGGTTTATCGCACGCTGGGCGCCAGCAAGCCACTGCTGCGCACCACGCTGTGGGCGGAGTTCGCCCTGCTGGGGCTGGTCTCCGGGCTGGTGGCGGCCATTGGCGCAGAAACGGCGCTGGCGATGTTGCAAACGCGCGTGTTTGATTTCCCCTGGGAGCCCGACTGGCGCTTGTGGCTGGCGCTGCCGCTTTGTGGCGCAGTGCTGCTTTCACTGTGTGGCGGCTGGCTGGGGATTCGCCTGTTAAAAGGCAAAGCGTTGTTCCGCCAGTTTAGTAGCTAAGAGATTGCCGGATGCGCTGACGCTTATCCGGCCTACATGAGGGCCCGGTGAGCGCTAGCGCCACCGGGCAACTGCCTCCCGGCGGAAAAATCCGCGCGCCGAATCCCACTTTTCACCCTTACCCCCAAAAGTTCCATGGAATTGTTCAATAAAGGCACAGAGTGTATAGAAGCGTCAGTTTAACCGCACAAATCATTAAAAAACGGTAAAGATAAGTTCATTTAGACAAGATAATATTCAGTGGCTAAATAAATGGCAGTTAACCTATCCAAGGAACAACCATGTCCATAAAAATAAAAGCGCTGGCATTATCGATCGGCGCAGCAGTGGCACTGACGACTTTCGCTTCTCAAGCGGAAATCACCGTTTTAAAAGCTGACCCGCAGGCTGGCGACCCGCTGAGCCGTCTTAACTTTACCGTTGGCGGGAGTATCCGTCCTCAGTTCAACATGATGACGGGCGATGGCGACAAAGGCTCCTACAAACGCAATGGCTTCGATGGCGGCACCCGTTTCCGTTTCGCAGCTGATTACTACCTGTTCGATGACATTAGCTGGATCAGCTACTACGAACTGGGTGTGAATATTCCGGCAGTCTTCAACTGGGATAATCACTATGATGACAACGCAAACAACGGCAACGACACCACCCGTCGTATGCTCTACACCGGTCTGAAAAGCGATACCTGGGGTACGCTGACCTTCGGCCAACAGAACAGCATCTACTATGATGTGGTTGGTGCGAAAACCGATATCTGGGACTACGACATGATTGGTCAGGCTCCGGGTAACGGTATCAACGGTGACTACGATGGTTCTTATCGTACCCGTAAATCTCTGAAATATAAGAAAACCGTGGGTGACGTTGACCTCTACGCTTCTTACCTGTTCAGCGATGATCTTAACCCTAACAACGGCCTGAAATACAAACGTCGTGGCGGCGGTTCTCTGGGTGTGGATTACCACATCACCAAAGACCTGACCTGGGGTACGTCCTGGAACTACACCCGTGCGGAAATGCGCGACCAGGATCAGAACAGCAAAACCTACGATCAGAACATCGTGGGTACCGCGTTTAGCTGGAAACCAGACAACTGGACCTTCGCTCTGGGCGGCGGCTGGTACCAGAACTTCATGACCACCAAGAAAATCGACGCGAAAGATTACTTCGCGGGCGACGCATGGGGTCTGGAATACTTCGCGGGTTACACCTTCCCGATTGGTCAATACGCAGTTAAATCCATCCAGCCGTACTTCATGGGTGACCGCATTGAATACGTGAATGGTCGTAACTACCTGCGTACCGACAACGGTGTAGGTATCAGCTTCCAGCTGGATTACGGTTTCCGTGTTGACTACGAACACGTGTTTACCTCCAGCACCGACAACCTGGGTGATATGAACCTGGTTCGTCTGCGTTACGACTTCTAAGTCGTTTCGAACATCTGAAGCCGGGCACTGCCCGGCTTTTTGCTATTTACAACTAAGCATTGTTATTAAACGCATATCCCCTCCCGACGCCTTTCAAAGACATACTTCGAAATATCATGAAATAATTTCAAGGACAGCAGGTTGTGAACTGTGTCATGTTAAGGATTGCCCCTTTTGTGGACATAACAACAGCGCCGCATCGCACGGCGATATGCACGACATCACAACGTTTAAAATGGAGAAGTTATGGGATTGCGTCAGAGTTTACGCGTCGCGACCGGAGCCTTGCTGCTGGCCTGTGGATTACAGTTTGCCCACGCCAACAGTGACCCGCACACCATTGTTTTCGGCGTTGCGCCGGGGCCGTATGGCGACATGGTGAAGCAGGCGATTGCGCCGTCGCTGAAAGAGAAAGGGTATAAAGTCGTGGTCCGCGAATTTAGCGACTACGTACAGCCAAATATGGCGTTATCTAACGGCAGCATCGACGCCAACCTGTTCCAGCATTCACTCTATTTCGATAAATTCACCGCTGACAAAGGTCTCAAGCTGACGAAGCTGATTGTGGTGCCGACGGCGGGTATGGGCTTCTATTCCCGCCAGGTGAAGAGTCTTGATGAGTTGAAGAAGGGCGATATCATCACGCTCTCGAATGACCCGACCAACCTTGCGCGCGGCCTGCGTTTCCTGCAGTCGCTCGACCTCATCACCATCAAACCGAATATCGACCCAACCAAAGCGTCTGAGCGCGATATCGCCAGCAACCCGAAAGGGCTAGTGTTCAAACCGCTGGAAGCCGCGCAATTGCCGCGTACGCTCGATGGCGTCACCGGTGCGCTGGTAAACGGTAACTTTGCCGTGGCGGCGGGGCTCGATCTCTCCAGTGCGCTCAAGCAGGAGCATCTGGACGAGAATCTGAAGAATATCATTGCGGTGCGCAGTGAAGATGCGGATAAACCGTTTGCCAAAGATATCGTCGAGGCGGTGAAATCCCCGGCCTACCGTGCAGTAATAGATGATCCGAAAAATATATACAGCGCCTTCCAGAAACCAGAATGGATGTCTGACGCGAAGTAATCGCAGGACGCAACCTGACAGGGCAGACCCGTCTGCCCTTTTCGCATTTCTGAGGTGAGTATGATTGAGATAGAAAAGGTCTGCGTGGATTTCTCCACCGGCCACGGGCCGTCCACGCGGGCGGTGAATAACGTCAGCCTGCATATCGGTGCGGGCGAAATCTTCGGTATTGTTGGTACCAGCGGGGCGGGGAAAAGTACGCTGCTACGCACGCTCAACGCCTTAACGCGCCCGAGCGAAGGCCGCGTTAAGGTTAACGGCGTGGAGATCTCCGCGCTTGAAGGCGCAAATCTGCGCAAAGCACGCCAGCGTATCGGTATGATCTTCCAGCATTTTAATCTGATGCACACCCGCACCGTTGCCCAGAACGTCGCCTTCAGCCTGAAAGCGGCTGGCTGGGATCGCGATAAAATTGCGCCGCGTGTAGCCGAGATTTTGGCGCTGGTGGGGCTTGCCGATAAAGCAAACCGCTACCCGGTGCAGCTCAGCGGCGGGCAGAAACAGCGCGTGGGGATTGCCCGCGCCATCGCGAATCATCCTGACGTATTGTTGTGTGATGAACCTACTTCGGCGCTGGATCTGGAAACATCGGCCACCATACTGGCGCTGCTGAAAGAGATCAACGCGAAGCTTGGGATCACGATCGTGCTGATCACCCACGAAATGAACGTGATCAAAAACATCTGCGATCGCGTGGCGGTGATGTCCGGCGGCGAAGTGGTGGAATCCGGCGAGGTGTTTGATGTCTTCGCCCATCCACAGCATGCGTTCACCCAGCAACTGGTGTCGCATACTCTGAACCTGACGCTGCCCGAGCGCCTGCGCGAACATCTGCCGGGCCAGTTGCTGAAAATTCTGTTCATTGGCGATTCCGCCGAGCAGCCGGTGCTGTCCGAAGTGGCGGTGAAATTTGGCGTCGCGGTGAATATTCTGCACGGCAAAATCGAGTATATCGCCGAGCGGGCGCTGGGGATTTTAGTGGTGCAACTGACCGCCCCGCATAACCCAACGTCCGTAGACGCTGCGGTGGCCTACATTCGGGAAAATACGGCACAGGTGGAGGTGATCCGTGGATGATTTACTGCCGGACTTAACGCTGGCCTTTAACGAAACCTTCCAGATGTTGAGCATTTCGACGGTGCTGGCGATTGTCGGCGGCCTGCCGCTCGGTTTTCTGATTTTTGTCACCGACCGCCATCTGTTCTGGCAAAACCGCTTTGTGTACTTGGTGTCGTCGGTGCTGGTGAACATTATTCGCTCGGTACCGTTTGTGATCCTGCTGGTCCTGCTGTTGCCGCTCACACAGTTTCTGCTCGGCAACACCATCGGGCCGATTGCGGCGTCGGTACCGCTCTCCGTTGCGGCGATTGCGTTCTACGCGCGACTGGTCGATAGCGCGTTGCGCGAAGTGGATAAAGGCATTATCGAAGCTGCTGAAGCGTTTGGCGCCAGCCCGATGCGGATTATCTGCACCGTGCTGCTGCCGGAAGCCAGCGCCGGGCTGCTGCGCGGCCTGACCATTACGCTGGTGAGCTTAATCGGCTACTCGGCGATGGCCGGGATTGTCGGCGGCGGCGGGGTGGGCGACCTGGCGATTCGCTACGGTTATTACCGTTACGAAACCCAGGTGATGGTCGTGACCGTTATCGCGCTGATTGTGCTGGTACAGGTGGTGCAGATGTTGGGCGACTGGCTGGCGAAGCGGGCTGATAAGCGTGAACGGCGTTAAGATTTGTGCCTTTTTGCCGGATGGCGCTGGCGCTTATCCGGCCTACATTTCGCATCGCCACCGGTCGTGTCGATTTGTAGGTCGGGTAAGCGCAGCGCCACCCGACACCCGTGCTCCGTGCCGATGCGTAGGTCGGGTAAGCGCAGCGCCACCCGACACCCACTAATGCCCCAACAACCAATGCTCCACCGCCTCCGATGTGCCGCGAAAGACTATCTTGCTGGCCTTTTTCTCCAGCTGATAGCGGTACATCGGGTCGTAGTATTCATTAAGCAGCGGCACCAGCCAGGCAAAGTGCGGTTCGGTTGAACCACTCTGCTGTTGCTCAACAAGCGCCTGGTCGAGCTTTTGCGTCAGCTCGGCGAAGCGTTGCAGACCAAGGCGACGACGAATGGCGAACAGGCCGTGATGCAGATATTCGCTGTACTCCGCCCAGCCTTTCTCTTCGCCGTACGCGTCAATAAATGCCTGATGCATATGCGTAAAGTACTCTTCACGCAGACGTTCAAGGCGCAGCTCAAACGGATCGTCCACCACCGCAATCGGTGATTGCGCCATGCGTTCGCGCAGGCACTCCGGCAAATGATTTGCGCCAATCATATGCCCCTCATCTTCCAGCACCCAGCGCACGTTTTCCTGCTCGTGACTGCGCTGAAGCAGCGCGCTGGCCAGATGGTTTTCAAACGTTGCTTGCGGATATTGCGCATCCAGCGTACGGCCAAAGGATGAACCGCGATGATGGGCAAGCCCTTCCAGGTCGATACCAAAAGGTTGATGGCGTACCAGCGGTGTTTTACCGTTTCCGGTACAGCCGCCAATCAAAATAATGGGATGCTGAACCAGCGCTTCGGTTGCCTGAATCGCCGCCTGGCGCAGCATCTTGTAGCCACCGACAACCAACGGATAATCGACGCCGCTCTCTTTTAACCACGCCTGCACGATGTGCGAACGCTGGCCGCCACGGGCGCAGCAAAGATAGCCGCGTGGAAAACGGGCACAGGCTGCCCGCCACGCATCAATGCGCTGTTGACGCGTCTCGCCGGATACGAGTTGATGGCCCAGCGCTAAAGCCGCGTCAGCACCCTGGCGTTTGTAACAGGTACCGACCGCAGCACGCTCGTCATCGTTCATCAACGGCAGGTTGATTGCCGCAGGCAAAGAGCCTTGCTGAAACTCGACGGGAGCGCGAACGTCAATGATGGGGGTACCGGCTGTCAAAATGGCCCGGTAATCCGTCCCATTATTCATGGGCAAATCCTTCTGTAAAAATCGGGAGGGAAACTCGGACGGGATTCTACGCTTGTGACGAGAGCCGGGGAAGGGGAGGATCGTTCCCCGGCACGTTAGGCTTAAGCCAGTTTTGACTGCGCCCAGCTAATTCCGCTGGCGTACTCCGGCGGCAACAGCGGGGTAAGCGCTTCAAGCGTTGCGCTTAAACGCCCGGTATCGCTGTCGTTCAGGTTGAGATGACCCACTTTACGGCCTGGGCGAACCTCTTTATCGTACCAGTGCAGATGCACCAGCGGCAGCTTCAGCCAGTCGTAGTTCAGATCGCTGCCAATCAGATTGACCATCACTGATGGGCTGTTGACCACCGGCGGCGGCAGCGGCAAATCGGTTATAGCGCGCAGATGCAATTCGAACTGGCTGATAGACGCCCCGTTTTGCGTCCAGTGACCGCTGTTATGTACGCGCGGAGCCAGCTCGTTAATCAGCAATCCGGCAGGCGTAATGAAGCACTCCATCGCCATCACGCCCACGTAGTTCAGCTCGTGCATAATCGCTGACAGCATGCTTTCGGCCTGATCCTGCTGCTGCGCGTTCGCCTGAGGGAAAGCCACGCTCATGCGCAGAATGCCATCCTGATGCAGGTTGTGGGTCAGCGGATAGAACACGGTGCTGCCATCGTGGGCTCGCGCGCCAACCAGTGAGACTTCACCGGAGAAATTGATACCCTGCTCAACGATACATTCGCCGTAACACTCTTGCGGCAATTGTGCGGTTTCATCTGCGCGCAAACGCCACTGACCGCGACCATCGTAACCGCCGGTGCGGCGCTTCACGATCGCAAGCTCCCCCAGACGGTCAAAGACGGCGGGCCACTGGCTTGGTTCTGCCAGCAGTTGCCACGGCGCGGTTGGCAGGTTGAGTTTGTCGAACAGCTGCTTTTGCGTCAGACGATCGGCAATAATCGGGAATACGTCGCGGTTAACGAATGCCGGATGCAGCGCCAGCTCGCGGGTTAACGCGGTTTCCGGCCAGCGTTCGATTTCAGCGGTGATCACGCTCTGGTGGAACGGCACGGCTTCCGGTGAGGCTTCCAGCCCAACGGGCCACACGGCGATACCCAGCGGCTCGCCAGCCTGACGCAGCATGCGCCCCAGCTGGCCGTTACCCAATACGCAAACCTGCTTCATGCGTCACCCCGCGGGTCCGGGTTTTCCAGCACTTCATCGGTTTGCGCGCGGCGCCATTCCGCCAGGCGTTGATGCAGTTCGGCATCGTGCTGGGCAAGAATTTGCGCGGCCAGCAGGGCGGCGTTAGCGGCACCGGCTTTACCAATCGCCAGCGTTCCGACCGGTATACCGCGCGGCATTTGTACGATGGAATAGAGACTATCGACGCCGCTCAGGGCAGCGCTTTGTACCGGCACACCCAGCACCGGCACTAAGGTTTTAGCCGCAATCATGCCCGGCAGATGCGCCGCACCGCCAGCGCCTGCAATGATCACCTGATAACCGTTCTCTTCGGCGCTTTCGGCGAAGCTGAACAGTTTATCGGGCGTGCGGTGGGCGGAGACCACTTCGACATGATGAGGAACATTCAGGATATCAAGAACTTCGGTAGCAAACTGCATGGTAGCCCAGTCGCTTTTGGACCCCATCACGATAGCGATACGTGCCGGATTATTGCGGGAAGACATACGTCTTAAAACTCCTGTGGGTGTGCTGCACACGACGTTGTAGGCCACAGAGAATAGCATGGAAAAGAGGGGAGGAAAACGATTGCGTTGAGTGGCTCAACACTCACTCTTTAAGCCGGGTATAAGCTCAATACCCGGCTGGTTAAAGGATTTAGCCTGTCATTGGGGGGAGGCCGTATAGCTATAGCCCGCGAGTTTTACACCGTTCTCAGTTTCTTCAAAATTGAACTCTTCTTCAACTGCAGGATATTGACTAAATGAAGAGTGGTACTTTAGTGAGTCCAGTGATGGTTTACCTGATTTAGTAGAAAATAATACACTTCTTTTATAAAGTTTTGCGCTTCCACTATTGTAAGTGCCTAAGTCAGATTTGGATTTTTCCAGCACTTTCGTTAAATCTTCTTCTGATATCTTATCTTTAAATGCAGACGAAGTGGCAGTATATATTTCATGATACTGCGAAGCAGCTAACTGTGTTCTGAACTGTGCGATTACAGCTTTTTCTTCTGCTAATTCCAATGGTTTTTCAGGAGATGCTTCATAGTGGTATCCTGCTAATTTTATAACGTCATCTGTTTCTTCAAAACTGAATACTTCCTCTACTGACGTATATTTACCGAATGAAGAATGGTAATACAGGCGAGTAATCGATGAACCATCTGTATTCACCGTCGTACTTTTTTTATAAAACTCCCCACTTTCGTTGTTGTAACTGCCTAAGTGGGATTTAGCCTTTTCCAGGAATGTCGTTAAATCTTTTTCTGATGTTGTATTTTTAAAGGCTGAAGAGGCGTCAGCGTATATATCATGATATTGGGCGGCAGCTAGTTGTGTGTGGAATTGTGCTATTGCTGCTTTTTCTTCAGATGATTCTGAAGGTTCGCATCCTGTAAGCGTGAAGAGTAGGCCGATAATGATTATCGATTGTCTAAGATATCTTTTATTCATGATGATCTCTTGTGGTATTGTTTTTTTCTATGAGTTAAATATAAAAGCTAAATGGTACCACCACCCAATGATAAATCTACAGCATCGCTCTTTCAATAGCACAAATGGTCACGATATTATTCAGGATGTATTTTCTTAATTAATATTTGCGATATTATCAATGCACGAGGTGAATAATGATGATGTGGGAATGAAATGTTGATGGGGATTTATTATTGCCAGCATCTGGCGAGATCTAACACAAGATAAACAAGCGGAATACTTTTACGCCGTTCAAAAAGGAAAACGCAGCAATTCAACATCTTCAGCCGTCACTTTCACCATCGACCCTTCCGTATGCCACGCACCCAGTACCACGCGATACGCAGGTTCGCCGTTAGCGCTCAACGTATGCACATCCGGGCGATGCGTGTGCCCGTGAATCAGCCACTGCACGTGGTGCTTTTCCATCACATCCACAACGGCCTGCGGGTTCACATCCATAATTTCCATCGATTTATGGCGGTTGGCGGCTTTGCTGTCGGCGCGCATGCGGGCGGCAATTTTCTGGCGGATAAACAGCGGCAGTGCCAGAAAGACTTTCTGGATCCACGGCGTATGCACTTTGGCGCGAAACGCCTGATAGCCTGCGTCATCAATGCAAAGCGTGTCGCCATGCAGAATCAACAGCGGGCGACCGTACAGCTCAAGGCGTTGTTCTTCTGGCAGCAGCGTCATGCCGCTTTCCCGGGCAAAGCGTTTGCCGAGCAGGAAATCACGATTACCGTGAATGAAATAACAGGGAACGCCGGAATCGACCAGCGCTTTTATGGCGCGGGCAATTTGCTGGTGCAGGGGATTCGGGTCGTCGTCACCAATCCAGGCTTCGAAGAGATCGCCGAGAATATAGAGCGCATCGGCGCGGCGCGCTTCACCGGCTAAAAAACGCAGAAAACCGGCGGTGATCGCCGGTTCTTCTGTTTGCAGGTGCAAATCTGCAATAAAGAGTGTCGCCACGATTACTCGCTGACGGTCACGCTTTCGATAACAACGTCTTCTTTCGGAACGTCCTGGTGCATGCCGCTGCGGCCCGTGGCGACAGCTTTGATTTTATCAACCACGTCCATACCTTCGACGACTTCTGCGAATACGCAGTAGCCCCAACCCTGCAGGCTTTCGCCGGAGAAGTTCAGGAAGTCGTTGTCAGCCACGTTGATGAAGAACTGCGCGGTTGCGGAGTGCGGAGCCTGAGTACGCGCCATTGCCAGCGTGCCACGGGTGTTTTTCAGACCATTGTTGGCTTCGTTTTTGATAGCCTCTTTGGTCGCTTTCTGATTCATGCCCGGCTCAAAGCCGCCGCCCTGAATCATAAAGCCGTTGATTACACGGTGGAAAATCGTGTTGTTGTAGAAACCTTCGCGGCAGTAGTCCAGGAAGTTTTTAACTGTTTCCGGCGCTTTGTCATCAAAAGTTTTGATTACGATATCGCCGTGATTAGTGTGGAAAGTAACCATTTCTGCATCCTGTTCCGTTATAGTGGTGCGTTAACTCGCGTGCGAGTCGTATATAGGCGCCTGTTATAGCATAACCGCGAGGTTCGATCACCTTGCAATGTGTGCTGCTTCAGAGTTGAATTAAAGGTAGAATACGCCGTTTCAGGCGCAAGCCCAGATCACACACGTCAACATGGAATTATCGATGCTAAAAATCTTCAATACAATGACCCGCCAAAAAGAGGAATTTAAGCCTATTCACGCCGGTGAAGTCGGCATGTACGTGTGTGGAATTACCGTTTACGATCTCTGTCATATCGGTCATGGACGCACCTTTGTTTCCTTTGACGTGGTTGCCCGTTACCTGCGTTTTCTTGGCTACAAGCTGAAATACGTCCGCAATATCACTGATATCGACGACAAAATCATCAAACGCGCCAATGAAAACGGCGAAAGCTTTGTGCAACTGGTTGATCGCATGATTGTCGAAATGCATAAAGATTTCGATGCGCTGAACATTCTGCGCCCGGATGCCGAACCGCGCGCGACGCACCATATTCATGAAATCATCGAGATTACTGAACGTCTGATTGAACGCGGTCATGCGTATGTCGCCGACAGCGGCGACGTGATGTTCTCCGTGCCGACCGATCCGAACTACGGCAAACTGTCGCGTCAGGATCTGGAGCAGTTGCAGGCCGGTGCGCGCGTCGAAGTCGCGGAAGTGAAACGTAACCCGATGGACTTCGTACTGTGGAAAATGTCGAAAGCGGGCGAGCCGAGCTGGCCGTCGCCGTGGGGCGAAGGCCGTCCGGGCTGGCACATTGAATGTTCCGCGATGAACTGCAAACAGCTGGGGCATCATTTTGATATCCACGGCGGCGGTTCTGACCTGATGTTCCCGCATCACGAAAACGAAATCGCGCAGTCTACCTGTGCGCACGACGGCGAATACGTTAACTACTGGATGCACTCCGGGATGGTGATGGTTGACCGCGAGAAGATGTCAAAATCGCTGGGCAACTTCTTTACCGTGCGTGACGTGCTGAAGTATTACGACGCGGAAACCGTACGTTACTTCCTGATGTCCGGCCACTATCGCAGCCAGCTGAACTACAGCGAAGACAACCTGAAGCAGGCGCGCTCCGCGCTGGAGCGTCTCTACACGGCGCTGCGCGGCACGTCGGCCACGGATGTTGAATTCGTTCGCAGTGCGCAGTATGTCGATCGCTTTAAAGAGGCGATGGACGACGATTTCAACACCCCGGTGGCTTACGCTGTGCTGTTTGATTTGGCGAAAGAAGTGAACAACGCCAAACAGGCTGGCAACAGTGAAGAAGCGAATGCGGCGGCAACCTGTTTGCGTAAACTTGCCGCTGTGCTGGGCCTGCTGGAGCAGGATCCCGAAGCGTTCCTGCAAAGTGGTGCTCAGGCGGATGACGGCGAAGTCGCGGAAATCGAAGCCCTGATTCAGCAGCGTCTCGACGCGCGTAAAGCGAAAGACTGGGCTGCGGCGGATGCGGCGCGTGACCGTCTGAATGAGATGGGTATCGTGCTGGAAGATGGCCCGCAGGGGACGACGTGGCGTCGTAAGTAACCCCTCACCCTAACCCTCTCCCATCGGGAGAGGGGACCGATTGTGTCAATGTTTAAGTGAGTGCGGTTTTATCCCTCTCCCTGTGGGAGAGGGCCGGGGTGAGGGCATCAGCGCGCATTCATCAACGCCTTTGCCACCACAATATTCCCATCAACACCACGCCCGGCAGCCACACCCACAACAACTCCGAAAAAATCACCTGATGCCCGTACGGCGTGGTGTAACTCGACAGCGCAAAAGGCGCGACTTTTATTACCTGCCATGGCGCAAAGAAGCGTTCGTCCGACCACGGCCACAGCCAGCCAACACCTTTACCGCCCGTTGTCACTGAATCCAGCAGACTGTGCGATAGCAGCGATACGGTCAGAAAGAGCCAGCAGCGAATCAACCCGGCCCGGAACCACCGTCGGCCAATCAGTACGCAAAGTAGCGGAACCACAAAAGCGAAAAGCAGGGAATGGGTAAACCCGCGATGACCAAAAGCATTGCCGTAAGCCACGCCAAACTTAAATGCCAGCACGTCAGCGTCGGGGAGCATGGCGAGCACAACGCCGGTAAACAGTAATCGAGGCGGGATGACTCTGCTGCCAAGGCCTAAGCCCAGGCACAGCGGAACGGCGGCGTGTGTGATAACGGTTGGCATGGCGAAACATTCCCGGAGAAATCAGGAGAATATAGCAGCAAACGGGCGCAGTAAGGCCCGCGCACAATTCTGAAATTACGCCGATTCGCGGGTAATCAATTGACCGGAAAGCGTAATTTTCTGCGTTTGCAGTTCTGGTTCTTTGAGCTTACGCAGCATTAAGCCCGCTGCCTGCCGCCCGGTCTCTTCGCTTGACGACGAGACATAGGTAAAAGAGGGGGAGGTGAGATTCACATTGAGCATATCTTCAAAGCCAATCAGCGCGACCTGCTGAGTCAAAAATACATCTTTCCCAACCGTGCGCCCAATCTGGTGAATGCCGTTTATGCTGCCAATCATCGCCGCAGGCGAGTGGCACAGCAGGGCGGTGATGGTGTTGTTTTTCTCCAGCAACTGACGTGTGACGAGGCTGGCTGCGTGGGTATCTTCGCTACAGCATGGCGTCGCCTCTTCGCGATTCACCAGCCCATATTGCGTTAACACACTGCGAAAACCTGCCAGCCGTTGCTGGCGAATTAAATCGTCTTCGCGCCCGCCAATGTAGGCAATGCTGCGATGCCCGCGCTCAATCAGATAACGTGCGGCAAGAACGGCGGCCTGACGGTTATCACGCATCACCAGGTTGCACTGCTCATCAAGCGGCGACTGGGAAACCACCACAAAGGGCAGCGGGCAGTGGCGAATTTTATCCGGAATATGCGGGCTGAAGGCGTCAGATGCGAGGTAGATAACGCCCGCTACGCCCTGCTGTTTAAACGACAGCAGGCTGCGTTCTAAATGATCATGGCTGTTGAGCGGTTGGCCGAGAAAAACCATAAACCCCTGTTTTTCCAGCTCCTGCACGATACTTGCCATCACTTTAATGGAAAAACTGTCGCTAAAATCAGGCAGGATCAGGCCAATAAGATTGGAGGTATTCGCGCGAAGGTTGGCGGCAGCGACGTTGTGAACGTAACCGAGCGCATCAATGGCGGCCTGGACTTTGCCGATCGTCGCGTCAGAAATTTTCCCTTTCTGACGCAGCACCAGCGACACGGTCGACACCGATACGCCCGCCTGCTTTGCGACATCAATAATGCTGACTTTCTTCAATTCCGCTCCCTGAAAATGATCGATTCATGCTCGACGCCCCCTCAAGCGTAACGGAGGCGTCGTCGATCGGCATAGTATTATTTGCCAATCATCGTGGACATGGTTTGCGCGATAAATTGTGCTCTGGCACCGAAAATAACCTGAATGCCTTTATCCCCGACAAATACCACGCCGCGTGCACCGACGCCGTTCAGGCCATCCTTATCAACCTTGTCGCCCTGCGTGACTTCCAGACGTAAACGGGTGATACAGGAACCGACCGAATCGATATTCTGCGCACCGCCAAGCAAGGCAATAATTTCCGTCGCCAGCTCGGTATCGGTTTTATCTTTCGCATCCGCGACAACGTCTGCGCGGCCCGGCGTTTTGATATCAAAGCGGCGGATCACGAAACGGAAGGTGAAGTAATAGATAATCGCCATCGGAATACCGACGATCGCCGCGCTGAGGAAGTTGGTCTGATAACCGTTAAACGACGGCAGTATGCCGAACGAAATATAGTCAATCATCCCCGCAGAGAAGGATTTAGCGATGTGTGCATGCAACAGGAACATACACATATACGCCAGCCCGGCCATGATGGCGTTAAAGATGTAAAGGATTGGAGCAACGAAAATAAAGGTGAACTCGACCGGCTCGGTGATCCCGGTCAGGAAGCAGGTGAGGGCGGCGGAGAACAGAATACCGAAAGCGATTTTCTTGTTTTTGCTGTTCGCTTCGTGATACATCGCCAGACAGGCGGCAGGCAGCGCAAACAGCATCAGCGGGAATTCGCCCTGCATGAATTTACCGGCATTCTGGTAGGTATCGCTGCTGAAGGATTTCACCCCTTCTTCCAGCATTTTGAACCAGATAGTCTGGTCGCCGTGGATGACCTGGCCTGCCTGCGTGGTGTAGTCGCCAAAGGAGTACCAGAAAGACGGATACCAGATGTGATGCAGACCGAGCGGAATTAACGCGCGTTCGACCAGACCAAAAATAAACGTCGATGCCGCCTGATTATCACCGTTCACCACCGTGGAGAGCGCATCAATACCCGCCTGGATATGCTGCCAGACGTAAGGTAGCAGCAGGCCGAGCAGGAATGACAGCACTGCCGTGGCAATCGCGACAAAACGTTTGCCGGAGAAGAACCCCAGAAATTCCGGCAGCTGCATGGCATGGAAGCGGTTATAACACCAGGCCGCGAGAATGCCGCAAATCAGGCCGCCAAAGACGCCCATTTGCAGCGTCGGAATACCGACCACCATCGCATATTTCCCGCCCTGAGAGGCCATTTCCGGCGTAATCCCCAGCACGGTACCGATAGTGATATTGGTGACAAACACGGAAACGGCGGCAGAGAGTGCTGCGATACCCGATTCCGATGCCAGCCCTACCGCAGAACCAATCGCGAACAACATCGGCAGGTTATCGAAAATAACCCCCCCTGCGTTCATCATTAGCGGCAAATGGAATTTATCACCGAACGCCAGCAGCAAACCCGCCGCAGGCAGGAGTGAGATTGGCAGCATTAATGCGCGACCAATCATCGATAGTTTTGACAATGATTTAACAATACCGGACAGCAAACCCATACCCGTTCCCCCGACTGGAGATAATGAATTGCGCGTAAATCGCGCTGTTATTGTAAGTAGAACGTTCTAGTAGAACGTTCTACTTATGGTCGGAGAAACGTAAAATTTCCGCAACAAAATTTTCATGAGTATGCCAGAGGAGATCGCGATTTTTTGAAGTTGATCGATAATCAACCGCTATGATGGCAGGGGTAATGCCTGTGGTTGGTTTGACTAATCGTGCTATTTCACTCTTCATGTGTGCCGCAGGAAAATGAGTAAAAGTCTTATGCAAAGATGTAAAAATCTAATCGCTATTTGTCCGGAATAAAGGGATGAGACATTTTTTCAGACGTGCTGAGGATGAGTCTGTAAGAATTTTTCATAATATATAACTTCGGTGATTAATTAATTTCGTCATCCAGAAACTGGCGTCGTATTGACAGTTTTATTTCGCGGTGTGAGACTCGAATTGTAACCGGGAGTAAATTTGTTACCTGAAATATATTTTATTTCTTTGGCGTTTTTTATTAAATGCTATGGGTGTTCTGTACGTGCAATAAAGTATTAAGGATTAAATAAAAATATACCGCGCGGTGCGGATTTACTCATGGCTCTGTGTTTAGCCTGACGAACCGCATCCCCGCAGTGAGTCGTGGCGCAGTAGCATGGAGACACTGCAATGAATAAGATTTACCGCGTAATATGGAATAGTACATTAAACGTATTTCAGGTCTGTTCTGAATTAGCAAGTGGCAAACGTAAATCATCGTCCGTTGATCAACGTCAGCAACCGAAATATTCTGGTAACCTCAATCCTGTTGGGCGTTTTACGCTATCACCGAAGGCGTGTCTTTCCTTTTTTGTCATGATGGCTATTTCTGGGTCTGCCTTTTCCCAAATGAATATTGTGGATGGGCAAACGGTGAATATCAACGACAGGGAAACAGACACTTATTTAACAGTCGGTGGCAGCAATCGTACTGGTAACAGTGCAATACTCAATATTCTTCCTGGCGGTACCCTCACCCTAACAGGGGACACTGATTCTCGCATTGGTGTGTACACGGGAGCGCCTGATGCGGTGAATGTGCGTGGTTCCGGTGTATTAACTCTCACGAATGCCAAACTCCGTATAGGGATCAGCAGCGAAGGGAGTCTTAATGTTCTTAATGGAGGGACGGTGAATGCGAAGGACGTATATGTCGGTTCTTCAACCGGAACGGCTGGAACGATAACGGTAAGTGGCAATAATTCTACGCTTGCAACCCAGATATTCAATGTTGGCTATTCCGGGCAGGGCACCATGAAGGTGACTGATTACGGTAAAGTGACTACGAATGCAAGTGCAACAATCGCTAGCCTGAACGGCGGGAATAGCCTGGTTGAGGTCTCGTCGGGAGGGCGCTGGGATATCCTGAATTCAAGCTCGTTAACAGTGGGCAGCCAGGGCAATGCCGCATTGATGATTTCATCAGGTGGCCAGGTTTCGGCGGGAAGGACCACGCTCGGAAATTACGAAGGCTCGGCTGCGGTGGTGAAAGTTGATGGTAATAACTCCCGCTTAGACGCCACCAGTTTGATGGTTGGCGACGGCGGAAACAGTTCGCTTGATATTACCAATGGGGCGGTGGTTTCCAGCACCGGGCAAGTTTCCGTTGCGCGCCTGGAAGAGACTGAGGGGACGATTAACGTCAACAGCGGCGGGCAGCTTAATATCGTCAACGGCGAGGATATCGGGCAATGGCTTCGGGTTGGGCAGACCGGCTCTGGAATGCTCAATATTGCCAGCGGCGGCAAGGTGAAGGCCGGTGATGTAGATATTGGAAGCTCCACCACGTCGGTGGGAAAAACCGATGTAACAGGCAGTGGCTCAACGCTCAGCACCTCTGCGCTTAATGTTGGCTATCAGGGAAATGGCACGCTCACTATTAATTCTGCTGGGAGAGTGACAGCAGGCGCTATCATTCTGGGTTCCAGGGCGACAGCAGATGGACAGATTGTGGTGGATGGCGGGGGCTCTCTGCTTCAAGGCAATAACATGGTGATTGGCGATCTCGGATCCGGTGCTGTGACGCTGAGTAATGCGGGGACGCTGGCGTTGGATACCGCTGGCCTGGTGATTGCTGGCCGTGAAGGGGGAAGTGGCACCCTCAACATTGGTGCAGCACACGGTGCAAGTGCCGCAGTGGCCGGAAAAATCACCGGCACTGGCACCGGCAGCGTGACGTTCGGTGCGGGCAACGGTTCGCTGGTCTTCAATCATACCGATGATTCTGCAACGGGCTATGGCTTTAATCAGCTGATCTCAGGGGAAAACGGCGCGGTGATGCAGGACGCGGGTCACACTGTCTTTACCGCCGAAAACAGCTACGGCGGGCGCACGGAAGTGAACGGTGGCACGCTTACCGTGGCATCGCTCTCCAGTACAGGTAACTCCGGACTGGGCAGCAGCGCGGTGAATATTGCCGAAGCGGGCACGCTCTCGGTGACGGGAGCCAGTGAGGCTTCTGGCAATTATGCCCTGAGCAACGTGCTGACCGGTAACGGCCTGCTGCAGGTTAATCTCGCCAGCGCGGATAACGCCTTCAGCTTTACCGACGCTACCGGAACAGCCTTTACCGGTACGGCGGAGCTCAAAAACAGCATCTTCGATCTTTCCGGCGACAATACTCTGACGCTGGCCCAGGCAACGCTGAAGCTGGATGCAGGCAACACCACCACCGTTGGCGACGGCGTGCAGCAGATTGGCAGTTTGAATATAAACGGCGGTACGCTGGCGTTTGATGTTTCGATGCCTGCCGATACGCAGGCCGATGGCGTGGTTCAGACGCCGACGCTGGTCGCCAACAGCGGCAATGTGCAGGTCACGGTGGCCAGTCCGTGGAACGATCCTGGTGCGATGAACCCGGACACCACGCTGAACTTGCTGGAGCAGGATGACACGGACGTGAGTATGCAACTGGTGCAGGCGCAGGACGTGATCGGCTCGGGCGGCGCGCTGACCCTGACCGACCAGAACGGTAATCCGGTGGCAGAAAATGAACGCGTCGCCATTGCGCAGAATGGCACGGTAGTGGCGGACGGGGATTACGGTTTCCGCCTGACTACCGCGCCGGGCGATGGCCTGTATGTCAACTACGGCCTGAAGGCGCTGGATATCCACGCCGGGCAGACGCTGGTGCTGGCAGAGCACGCCGGGGCGCAGGGGGCGGCGGCAGATATGTCGGCCGCTATCTCAGGTGAGGGGAATCTTGGCATTAATACCGCCGGGCTGGTGTCGCTGTCGAACGCGAGTAACCGCTACAGCGGCGAAACGCAGGTGCAGGCGGGCACGCTGCGCACCGATGCGGACGGCGCGCTGGGCAACACCTCGGCGCTGGTTATCAGTGACGGTGCTCTTGCCGACCTGAACGGCACCACGCAGACGGCGGGCCTGCTCACCGGAGAAGCAGGCTCCACGCTGGCGCTCAACGGCGGCAGCCTGACGCTACAAAACGGCGGCACCAGCCAGGGCAGCCTCACCGGGGCGGGCCATCTCGGCGTGGCGGGCGGCGTGCTGACCATTGACGGGGCGAACGCGGGTCTGAGTGCCACCACCACTATCGAAAGCGCAGCGGAAGTGGTGCTGAACGATGCGCAGGGTGCGGGCAGCGGCAACGTGACTGATGACGGCACCCTGACGCTGAACGGCGTCACCGGGGAACTGCTCAACAGCCTGAGCGGCGCGGGCATTGTTGACGTGGCGCAGGCCTCGGCTGTGGCGGTTTCCGGTGAAAACCAGAGTTTCAGCGGGCAGTTCCGTATTGATGGGGACAGCGCCATGACGGTCACGGACGCGGCCAACCTCGGTACGGCGAGCGTGACGGACAACGGCCTGCTGACGGTGGCTACCGACAGCGACTGGACGCTGAGCCATACGGTCTCCGGCAGCGGCAACCTGAACAAACAGGGCAGCGGCACGCTGACGTTAACGGCGGATTCGGCGGGGTACACCGGCACCACGGACATCACCGGCGGCGGGCTGGCGCTCGGCGCGGATGCAGATGGCGCAGTGGCGATGGCGAGCCAGCAGGTGAATATCCACGACGGGGCGATGCTCTCGGGCTTTGGCAGCACGGCGGGGGATATGGATATCCGTCAGGGCGGTACGCTGGCGGTGGCGAATACCACGGTGGGCGGCAATCTGCATAACAGCGGCACGGTGCTGATGAACCAGCCGGGCGCACAGCCGGGCAACCAGCTGGTGGTGAACGGCAACTACACGGGCAATAACGGCCTGATGGCCTTCAATACCGAGCTGGGCGATGACCAGTCGGCCACCGATAAACTGACGGTGAAGGGCGATACGGCGGGGAATACCCGCGTGCAGGTGAACAACGTCGGCGGTTCCGGGGCTGAATCCAATTATGGCATTGAACTGGTCAATGTCGGAGGCAACTCGGCGGGTAACTTCGCCCTGACCACCGGCACGGTGGAAGCGGGCGCGTGGGTGTACACGCTGGCGAAAGGGCAGGGCGAGAATGCCGCCAACTGGTATCTGACCAGTAAGTGGACGGGCACACCGCCTGTTGACCCGGTAGATCCCATCGACCCTGTTGATCCTGTAGACCCAGTCGATCCAGTCGACCCGGTTGACCCAGTGGATCCTGTAACGCCGGTAGATCCGGTTGACCCGGTGGAACCTGTGACTCCGGTAGAGCCTGTGGACCCTGTGGAGCCGATAGATCCTGTCGCCCCGGCACAGCCGCCGATTGTGGACCCGACCGGGCCATCAGTACTGCGACCGGAAGCGGGGAGCTACATCAGCAACCTGGCGACGGCCAACAGCTTCTTCACGCACCGTCTGCACGACCGTCTGGGCG
>NZ_JBSPEI010000070.1:0-724 GCF_055796175.1 Pseudocitrobacter sp. 2023LY-00077
CTTCCCAGCCACGAATTGCTTGTGTTCGTGCGCCACGTTGCGTGTCTCCGTTTATCCACGCCGCTTCACCCCAAAACATTCCAGTTAGTGCCGGGATATTTATCCACGCCCGGCGCGTGGTTTCCTTCACTTTCCACAGTCAAAGGAATGCCGTAGACTGGAATTCCACAGTCAATAAAAGGATTTCTTTATGTCCATGAATGTATTTGCAGGAAAGAGAACTGAGGAATCAGTGGCATATGATTTAGCGCTGGCGCTTGCAGTAAAAGACCCATCCGCCAACACGCCAGAAGCTTTAATTGAGCGCATTGCTGATTTGCTTCCTGCCTGTCGTGAAGCAGCAAAGGAAAAGTACAAAGCAGAAGCACCTACGCCTTTTGGGATCGCTATAAAACGATAACTGATGCCAGGGCAGTCTCCAGTGCTGCCTTTATCAAATTCTGCCGATACCAGTGGTTATCTGATGCCCCTTTAACCGCTTCTTCAGCAGCAGCATAAGCTGCGTCAGCTGCTAAAATTACGCCATTGTTGCTTTTAAACATCGCTACTTCATCGTTTTTTATATCCATCACCATCACCTCAAATAAGTGGAGTAGATTTACCGTCAGCCCCTCGCAAAGAGCTATCGGCCTGAATGTTGTGTGTGATATCTGCGCCTGGCGTCTCGAATCTTCTCCAGTTCGCAATTCTTCGCTGTGCTGTGATATTTGCTGATGTGACACAA
>NZ_JBSPEI010000071.1:0-681 GCF_055796175.1 Pseudocitrobacter sp. 2023LY-00077
AAGGAAACCACGCGCCGGGCGTGGATAAATATCCCGGCACTAACTGGAATGTTTTGGGGTGAAGCGGCGTGGATAAACGGAGACACGCAACGTGGCGCACGAACACAAGCAATTCGTGGCTGGGAAGGAAGGTGGCCCAGAGAGTTCGGTTTCGTCCGACCTTGAACACATCGCCGGGGTAACGTCCGGCCTTCACCACCAAAACATTTCACAGCGCGTTAATAACAACTTATTGAGGTGAGGCAATGGATATTGAAATACCAAGCAGCTTCGATCCGGAATGGCAACAAGCAATGCTTCGGCAGTTAGCAGGAAACATCGAAGCTCTTAAGGAGCGAGAAGATGAATCTGAAGAAAACGAGCTTCTTAACGACTGCGAAGAGATTATCGAGGCTCTTCGTGAATATTCAGGGTATTGAGGTCGCTTAGGCGGCCTTTTTTACGCGGGTAACTACAGAGGTAAGGGTATGGATGGAGGCAATAAGTTTCGCTGCACTGGTAAGTGGAATGACGAATCCTTTGACCGTGTCATTGAGGCTGAGGATGAAGGAGATGCCAGAGACCACTGGATGTATTGGGCGTGGGTTGCTGGAGCATCCCTGCAAAATTTGGAAATCATACAGGCTGCCTAATGGCGGCCTTTTTATTAGCTCACGATACAAACAGAGGGTAAGGCGATGA
>NZ_JBSPEI010000072.1:0-650 GCF_055796175.1 Pseudocitrobacter sp. 2023LY-00077
CCGGCACAGCCGCCGATTGTGGACCCGACCGGGCCATCAGTACTGCGACCGGAAGCGGGGAGCTACATCAGCAACCTGGCGACGGCCAACAGCTTCTTCACGCACCGTCTGCACGACCGTCTGGGCGAGCCGCAGTACACGGAAGGGCTGCATGACGAGGACAGCTTCGCGGGCAGCCTGTGGATGCGTCACGTCGGCGGGCATGAGCGTTCGCAGGCGGGCGATGGCCAGCTGAAAACGCAGAGCAACCGCTACGTGTTACAGGTGGGCGGCGAAGTGGCGCAGTGGAGCACCAGCGGGCAGGACCGTTTCCACCTGGGCGTGATGGGCGGCTACGCCAACGCGCACAGTAACACCCGCAGCGACCGGGCGGGCTATGACTCTGACGGACGCATCAGCGGCTACAGCGCCGGGGTGTATGGCACGTGGTACCAGAACGAAGCCGACCGCAGCGGGGCGTACGTGGACAGCTGGCTGCTGTACAGCTGGTTCGACAACAGCGTGGAAGCGGATGACCGCGAGCGCGACGACTACCGGTCGAAGGGGCTGACGGCCTCGCTGGAAGCGGGCTATACGCTGAAGGCGGGCGAGTTCAGCGGCAGCGCGGGTACGCTGAACAGCTGGTACGTACAGCCGCAGGCGCAGGTGAC
>NZ_JBSPEI010000073.1:0-623 GCF_055796175.1 Pseudocitrobacter sp. 2023LY-00077
TCAATATCCAGCGTGACCGTCGGCAGCGTGATATCCACCTGCACCGGCTCCATCGCGGTGGCCGTCGCTTCGTTCCCGGCCTCATCCTGAATGGTGATGGTGCCGTTCACTTCCGGATCCGCCAGCAGATCGGCGGTTTTCACCTCCGTGCTCCAGGTCAGATCATCCTGAACAATGGCCTCATAGCGGTTGCCGTTCACTTCCAGCACCACCATGTCGCCCGCTTTCGCATCGCCGCCCACGGTGCCGGTGATGGTGGTGTTCTCCGCCTTCGCTTCTTCAGCGTTGATCCAGCCGTCGCCCGCAATCACGTCAATATCCAGCGTGACCGTCGGCAGCGTGATATCCACCTGCACCGGCTCCATCGCGGTGGCCGTCGCTTCGTTCCCGGCCTCATCCTGAATGGTGATGGTGCCGTTCACTTCCGGATCCGCCAGCAGATCGGCGGTTTTCACCTCCGTGCTCCAGGTCAGATCATCCTGAACAATGGCCTCATAGCGGTTGCCGTTCACTTCCAGCACCACCATGTCGCCCGCTTTCGCATCGCCGCCCACGGTGCCGGTGATGATGGTGTTCTCCGCCTTCGCTTCTTCAGCGTTGATCCAGCCGTCGCCCGCAATCAC
>NZ_JBSPEI010000074.1:0-623 GCF_055796175.1 Pseudocitrobacter sp. 2023LY-00077
ATTGGTCGCCTGCATGGGCGGTATGGAGTGGAGTCATGAAGATTTACATCGCCGGGCCCATGATCGGCCTACCTAATTTTAACCGCGCCGCTTTTAACCATGCGCATTTTCATCTCTGGTCGAAAGGCCATATTGTTCTGAATCCCGCCCGTCTACCAGATGGATTAACCCAGGGCGAGTACATGGACATCTGCCTGGCGATGCTTCGCTGTGCTGATGCTATCTACATGCTTGAAGGCTGGGAGCACTCCGCTGGTGCCCGAGCGGAGAATGCGTTGGCCGAGAAGCTTGAAATGGAAATTATCTCCCAGGAAGAGGATCGCGCCGCATGAACAGAGCCGCACCCGTTGATTTGAGGAAAAGCCTGGAAATCGCCAATAACCTTGCGCACATCGGGATTCGTTTTGTGCCGATCCCGGTGGCGACCGAGGAAGAATTCCAGACGTTGGCCGCCGAGCTATCACGACGGCTTGAGCAGATGGCAGTCGAAGCCGAAAAGAATGAAGGCGGTGCAGCATGAAGGCACTAATAACCAGGTCGCTAAAGCGGCCTTTTTTATTGCTGGCATTCACCTTCAACCGAATTAACCGACAGTTCATGGAGCACTGACTATGACACCAGAT
>NZ_JBSPEI010000075.1:0-623 GCF_055796175.1 Pseudocitrobacter sp. 2023LY-00077
ATTGGTCGCCTGCATGGGCGGTATGGAGTGGAGTCATGAAGATTTACATCGCCGGGCCCATGATCGGCCTACCTAATTTTAACCGCGCCGCTTTTAACCATGCGCATTTTCATCTCTGGTCGAAAGGTCATATTGTTCTGAATCCCGCCCGTCTACCAGATGGATTAACCCAGGCCGAGTACATGGACATCTGCCTGTCTATGCTTCGCTGTGCTGATGCTATCTACATGCTTGAAGGCTGGGAGCACTCCGCTGGTGCCCGAGCGGAGAATGCGTTGGCCGAGAAGCTTGAAATGGAAATTATCTTCCAGGAAGAGGAACGCGCCGCATGAACCGAGCCGCACCCGTTGATTTGAGGAAAAGCCTCGAAATTGCCAACCACCTGGCGCACATCGGGATTCGCTTCGTGCCGATCCCGGTGGCGACAGAGGAAGAGTTCCAGACGCTGGCCGCCGAGCTTTCACGACGGCTTGAGCAGATGGCAGTCGAAGCCGAGAAGAATGAAGGCGGTGCAGCATGAAGGCACTAATAACCAGGTCGCTAAAGCGGCCTTTTTTATTGCTGGCATTCACCTTCAACCGAATTAACCGACAGTTCATGGAGCACTGACTATGACACCAGAT
>NZ_JBSPEI010000076.1:0-603 GCF_055796175.1 Pseudocitrobacter sp. 2023LY-00077
CTAAGCCAGCGTATTCCCTACGGTGGCTATTACCGTGACCGTACCATCAAAATTCTGCGTTATAAGGATTTGATGTAATGGAAAGAAAAACCGTTATCAAACTCAGCGGCTCAATGGCTCAGCGATTCGGCAGGACACATCGCCGATCACTAACGTCCGCCAGCGAAGTATTCAGAGCGCTTTCTAACACCATTGATGGCTTTGATGCTTACCTGCGCGAGACCAGAGCGAAAGGGCTGGATTTTGTCATCTTCCGAAACAAAATTAACATAGGCAAGGAAGAGTATGAGCTTCTTGGGCCTGGCGATGAACTTCGCATTATCCCTGTCATACGCGGTAGTAAAAGGGCGGGACTCTTTCAAATTATTACAGCCGCCGCAATTGTGGCTTTCACCTGGTGGAACCCAATAGGATGGGCTGCAGGTACACAAATGGCGCTATATGCTGCAGCTGGTTCTATGGCAGTTGGTGGCGTGGTGCAAATGCTCTCCCCTCAGGTATCAGGTCTGCGAATGCGGCAGGATCCTGATAACAAACCCTCTTATGCGTTTGGTGGGCCCGTTAACACAACAGCATCTGGCAATCCCGTCCCCCTGCTTTATG
>NZ_JBSPEI010000077.1:0-598 GCF_055796175.1 Pseudocitrobacter sp. 2023LY-00077
GACGCATGTCATCACCACAGATAGCGGATGCTTTGAGCCTGACGGTGAAGCAGGTGTCAGCAGCAATCTGCGAAATGGCAAAGGCAGGCGAAATCAAATTCACCGGGCGCACCGGCCATCGGATTTACCACCTGTCCGGCCTGAAGCGTAAGGCTGCGGTTAAGCGCCAGTCAGTGAATGTTATTTGCCAGGAGTGCCGCAACAGTCCGGCGATGAGAAGGGTATTGATGGTTTGGGGGAGGGTAGGGGTATGAAACTGAAAATGCACACGCCGGACGGATCGGTGATTGTCGAAAGTAACCTTGTAACGCAGTTCTACCCTGATTTCGAAAGCGGCGGCGAGCTGACCACCATCGAAACGGTATCGGCCACAGGAGAAACTTTCTCGGTGAAAGTAAAGCACTCGTTTATGCAGGTGACTGGAGCACTGGCTACAGCCTGGAGCGTTGACGAGAAGAAAGCAACAAGGGGCGCCCAATGAGCAACATCGACAAACGAGCATTACGTGAAGCGGCGGAAAAGGCGCTACCGGCAATGAAGCGTCTGCTTATGATGCCGAATGATGAGTTGTTTGATGAGGCGCTGCTAAACGTCGATG
>NZ_JBSPEI010000007.1:0-257626 GCF_055796175.1 Pseudocitrobacter sp. 2023LY-00077
GCGACGACTACCGGTCGAAGGGGCTGACGGCCTCGCTGGAAGCGGGCTATACGCTGAAGGCGGGCGAGTTCAGCGGCAGCGCGGGTACGCTGAACAGCTGGTACGTACAGCCGCAGGCGCAGGTGACCTGGATGGGCGTGAAGGATGATGCGCACACCCGTCATGACGGCACGCGCATCCGCAGCGAAGGCGACGGCAACGTGCAGACGCGTCTGGGCGTGAAGACCTTCCTCAACAGCCATCACAAGCAGGATGAAGGGAAAGGTCGCGAGTTCCAGCCGTACGTGGAAGCGAACTGGATTTACAACAGTGAAACCTACGGCGTGCGGATGGACGGGGTACGCGTCAGCCGCGATGGCTCGCGCAACCTGGGCGAAGTGCGCACGGGTGTGGAAGGCAAGCTGAGTCAAAACCTGAGCGTGTGGGGCAACGTGGGCGTGCAGCTGGGCGACAAGGGCTACAGCGATACCCAGGGGATGCTGGGCGTGAAATACGGCTGGTAAGGCCGGAAGTACAGAAGGGAGCCGACTGGCTCCCTTCTTATTTTTGCCTGATGGCGCTTCGCTTATCAGGCCTACGTTTCATAGTAAGCCAGAGAATGAAAGGGCTTACGCCGTAACGGTAATGCTCTGCCCCGCAAAGCTCACCGTTTGTCCGGCGACGATTTTGCAGCGCTTGCGCGTTTCAATCGCGCCGTCAACTTTCACCTGGCCGTCGGCGATGACGATTTTCGCCTGCGCGCCGCTTTCGGTCCAGCCTTCCAGTTTCAGCAGATCGCACAGTTCAACGTGCGGGTGTTTTCCTAAAGAGAATGTGGCCATTATGCTTCCTCGACGTCGTGATACTCTTCACAGGCCTGAAGCGTATTCTGAATAAGTGTTGCAACGGTCATCGGGCCGACGCCGCCCGGAACCGGCGTAATGTAAGACGCGCGTTTTGCCGCATCTTCAAAGACCACATCGCCCACCACTTTGCCATTTTCCAGTCGGTTAATGCCGACATCCATGACGATCGCGCCTTCTTTGATCCAGTCGCCTGGAATAAAGCCGGGTTTACCGACGGCGACAATCAACAGGTCGGCATTTTCGACATGGTGACGCAGGTTTTTGGTGAAACGGTGAGTCACAGTGGTGGTACAACCGGCCAGCAGCAGCTCCATGCTCATCGGGCGACCTACGATGTTAGATGCGCCGATAACGACGGCATTCAGCCCATAGGTGTCGATGTTGTAGCGCTCAAGCAGCGTAACGATACCACGCGGCGTACACGGGCGCAGACGCGGCGCGCGCTGGCACAGGCGGCCCACATTATACGGATGAAAACCGTCAACGTCTTTATCGGGCGCAATGCGCTCCAGCACTTTCACGTTATCGATGCCCGCCGGAAGCGGCAACTGCACTAAGATGCCATCAATGGTTTTGTCGGCATTCAGGGTATCGATAAGCGTCAGCAGCTCGGCTTCACTGGTGGTTTCCGGCAGGTCATAAGAGCGGGAGACGAACCCCACTTCGTCGCAGGCTTTGCGTTTGCTTGCGACATAAATTTGTGAGGCCGGGTTGCTGCCAACCAGCACAACGGCAAGCCCGGGTGCACGTTTTCCTGCTGCAACGCGCGCCTGCACTTTTTCCGCAACCTCAGAGCGCACCTGCTGCGCAATCGTTTTACCGTCAATAATCTTAGCTGCCATCAGAGAGAAGATTCCATCTGTCACTTTCGAAAGGGGGATGGCTATATTTTGTCAGATGCGGGGCTTTCTGTCAGTCATCCTTTACGAGTTTTCGCGCGAAAGCCCTTCCCGCTGACGATAGTCTTACGGATTGCAGGGTTTTATTCTGGTGAAAATTAGGACGCGGCTTAGCCTGGGCTCAGTGTTTATACGTATTTTCTCTTATTTAATTTCTGTACCTTACCGTCGAAATAAAGTTCTTCCGGTGTTCTCGCCGGAATATCTCGCTGTCCATTATTTGGCAGTGTTTTTAACTCTCTCAGGGACGCTGAGGTTATGCGGTCTGGCAATTATTTGCCGTGCTATGTCATGCGAGTCGTACAGGATATTCGGTTCGTCACAATGTTTTAATTCATCAAGGAATACCTATGAAACTGAGTACTATTGCCTCTACTGTGATGGCGTCTTTCGTATTAATGGCGGGTGCCGCACAGGCTGCGCCGGTTTCCGTTAATGGCGGCAGCGTTCACTTTAAAGGTGAATTAGTCAACGCAGCGTGTGCGGTAAATACTGAGTCTTCAGATCAAATTGTTGAACTGGGCCAGTATCGCACGGCGAAATTTACCGCAGTCGGCGATACCACCACCAATATGCCGTTCACCATCGTTCTGAACGATTGCGATCCAAGCGTATCAGCTACCGCTGCTGTTGCATTTAGCGGCCAGGCTGACGCCACCGACGCAACCCTGCTGGCAGTGAACTCTTCCAACAACAATACCGCGGCGAAAGGCGTGGGTATCGAGATCCTCGACAGCAAATCGAAAACCCTGAGCCCGGATGGCGCAACCTTCTCTTCTGCGCAGACTCTGCTGCAGGGCACCAACACCCTGAACTTCACCGCGCGCTACAAAGCAACGGCGGATACCGCTGAGCCGGGTCAGGCGAATGCGGACGCGACCTTTGTGATGAAGTACGAGTAATCGCTAATACAGGGAGTGACTTTGCCTCAGGGATGAGGCTCGAATCACCTGAAGAGAGCCACGAATGAGAGGGATTGTGTTCCTGCTGGCCACGCTGATGCTTTCTCTGCCCGCGCTGGCGCACAGAGTCGTCATCGAAGGTGGAAAGGTACAAATGCGCGGTGAGTTGGTTAACAGCGCCTGTGCTGTCGCCACTGAAAGCCAGAATATGCGCATCGAGATGGGGCAGTACCGGACCAACGCGTTTACCGGGCCGGGAAGCTTTGCCACCACCCAGGTGCCGTTTACGCTACGCCTGGTCGACTGCCGAAAAGATGTCTCGCAGACCGTGGGGATTGCCTTCCAGGGGCTGACGCCAACGGAAGATCCGCTGGTGTTTATGACCACGTCGCGCGTCGATGGCCGTCAACCAAACAGCGGGGTAGGGCTGGCATTATTTGATAATAGCCAGCGGCACATTATTCCGAACGCCCAGCCGGTTTCCTATTTTCCTATTAATGATGATGAGCTGATATTTCATTTCAGCGCGCGCTATCGGGCTATTTCCGGCCAGGTTATGCCAGGCGCTATTCAGTCTGATGTCTGGTTTACGTTGCTTTATCCCTGAAGCGTCAAAAAGAGAAAAGGTATTGTTGTGATTAACGCAATTATTAAATCAAGCATGGCCCTGTCATTTTTACTGCTGTGTGTCTCGCTGCCTGCGCAGGCATCCGGGGGAGTGGCATTGGGCGCTACGCGCGTTATTTATCCGGCAGACGCCAAACAGACGTCGCTGGCCATCACTAACAGCAATGATAAAGAACGTTATTTAATTAACGCATGGATTGAAAACGACCTTGGGAAAAAAGAATCCACATTTGTCGTGACGCCTCCACTGTTCGTCAGTGAGCCAAAAAGTGAAAACACTCTGCGGATTATTTATGCCGGGCAGCCTTTGCCGTCCGATCGCGAGTCGCTGTTCTGGATGAACGTGAAGGCGATTCCGTCCGTCAATAAAGCGAATATCGAAGGGAAGAACGTTCTGCAACTGGCGATTTTGTCGCGCATCAAACTTTTCGTTCGCCCAAAAAATCTGGCGATGCCGCCGGAAGAGGCCCTGTCGCACCTGCGTTTTGAGCGCAGCGGCACGCATCTGAAGGTGACCAATGCGTCGCCTTATTACGTTACGCTTGTCAATTTGCAGCTTGGCGGTCAGCGCATCAATAACCTGATGATTGCGCCGAAAAACAGCGCCCAGCAGGCGATTCCCGCCTCGGCGAGCGGTACGCTTTCGTGGCAGAGCGTGAATGATTACGGGGCTATCACGCCCGTTCACCGCGTAAACCTTTGATGAAGCCAGGGCAGGCCGACACCATGAAAAACCTTCACCCGCTCAGTATGCTGACGCTGGCTGTGATGGCGGCGCTCTGGTCACCCAACGGGCGCGGCGAGAGCTACTTTAACCCCGCATTTTTGTCGGAAGATACGGCCACCGTGGCCGATCTTTCGCGTTTTGAGCAGGGGCATCAGCAAGCGCCGGGCGTGTATCGCGTCGATATCTGGCGTAACGATGAATTTATCGGCACCCAGGATCTTACCTTTGTCGCCGCCGAAGGGGCGGCCCCTCCCGCTGCGGGCCTCGCGCCCTGTATTCAGCGTGATTTCTTACAGCGTTTGGGCGTCAACATGACGGCCTTCCCGGCGCTGGCGAGTGAACCGAAAGAAAGCTGCGTGGCGCTGGAAAACCTGCTGCCAGGTAGCGTCGTGGCCTTTGATTTCGCCTCGCTACGCCTGCGACTGAGCCTGCCACAGGCGGCGATGAGCAACAGCGCGCGCGGTTATATTCCACCGGACGAGTGGGATGAAGGCATTCCAGCGCTGCTGTTGAACTATAGCCTGACCGGTAACAAAGGCAGCGATGACGACAGTCACTATCTCAATTTGCAAAGCGGCCTGAACTACGGCCCGTGGCGGCTGCGTAATAACGGCGCGTGGCGCTATACCCGCAATAACGGGCAGCGCCACAGCGAATGGGAGAATATCGGTACCTGGCTGCAGCGCTCGATTATCCCGCTGAAAAGCGAAATGGTGTTGGGCGACAGTAATACCGGCAACGATGTGTTCGACAGTATCGGCTTTCGCGGTGGCCGGCTTTACTCCTCAGACAGTATGTATCCGGACAGCTTGCAGGGCTATGCGCCGACCGTCCGCGGGATTGCGCGTACGCCAGCAAAGGTGGTGATTCGCCAGAACGGCTATGTGATTTATCAAAGCTACGTCCAGCCGGGCGCCTTTGCGATTAGCGACCTGAACCCAACCTCTTCGAGCGGTGACCTGGAGGTGACCGTGGAGGAGAAAGACGGTAGCCAGCAGCGCTACACCGTACCCTATTCCACGGTGCCGTTGCTGCAACGTGAAGGACGACTGAAGTATGACCTGGTCGCCGGGGAGTATCGCAGCGGTAATAGCCAGAAAGATACGCCGTTCTTTGGCCAGGGCACGATGATTGTCGGCCTGCCGGGCGGTTATACGGTTTACGGCGGTACGCAGATGGCATCGCGCTACGCGGCAGCAGCCATTGGCGCGGGGAAAAATCTCGGCGACTGGGGCGCGATTTCTCTCGATGTGACCCATGCACGCAGCCAGTTAGCAGACGACAGCTGGCATGAAGGGCAGTCGCTGCGTTTCCTGTACGCGAAATCCCTGAACGGCTACGGCACTAACTTCCAGCTTCTGGGCTATCGCTACTCGACGCGCGGTTTTTATACCCTTGATGACGTGGCGTGGAAACGGATGTCCGGGTATGAGTATTCCGAAACGGAAAACGATAAAAACGGCGTGCCGGATGTTGTGAGTTATCACAACCTCACCTGGAGTAAAAAAGGGCGTTTCCAGGTCAATATTTCGCAATCGCTGGGGGATTACGGTTCGGTGTATCTCTCCGGTAGCGAGCAAACCTACTGGGGAACCAGCGATTCCAATATCTGGTATCAGCTTGGCTATGCCGGCGGCTGGAAAGGCATCAGCTACTCGCTGAGCTGGTCCTGGAACCGCGCGGTGGGTATTGACGGCACCGATCGTATTGTTTCTGCGAACGTCTCTATTCCGTTCAGCCTGTTTACGCCGAACGGCTATCGTCGCGATAGCGTCCTGGACCGCGCTTATGCCACTGCTTCCGCCAGCCGTAATAAAGACGGTGATAGCAGCTGGCAAACCGGCGTGAGTGGCACACTCCTGGAAGGACGCAACCTGAACTACAGCGTGACGCAGGGCCATACCAGCAACAACGGCTCCAGCGGCAGTGCATCCGCTAACTGGCAGGCGACGTACGGTACGGTTGGCGCAGGCTACAACTACTCCCGTGACCAGCATGATTTCAACTGGCAACTGGCCGGTGGCGTGGTCGGTCATGCCGATGGCGTGACGTTCAGTCAGCCTCTGGGCGATACCAACGTGCTTATCAAAGCGCCGGGCGCCAGCGGAGTGAAAATCGAAAACCAGACCGGGGTGAAAACCGACTGGCGCGGTTACGCCGTCATGCCCTACGCCACGGTGTATCGCTATAACCGCGTGGCGCTCGATACCAACTCTATGAATGACCATACGGACGTGGAAAACAACGTCAGCAGCGTGGTGCCAACCCGTGGTGCGCTGGTGCGTGCAGCGTTTGATACGCGAATCGGCGTGCGTGCGTTGATCACCGTACGCCGAGGCGATCGCGTGGTGCCATTTGGCGCGATTGTGCGTGAAGTCAACAGCGGCGTCACCAGCATGGCGGGAGAAGAGGGGCAAATTTACCTTAGCGGCCTGCCATTGAGCGGCGAGTTGCTTATTCAATGGGGCGACAGTGCGCAGGAACGCTGCCGGGCGACCTATACGCTCCCGCAGGAGAGTTTAAATCAGGCGATTACCATGATGGGAGCACGCTGTGAACGTGAATAAGAGTATGAAAAGCACCCTTGCACTGGCGGTGGCGTGTCTGGGAATGACGGCGCTTCCTGCCTGGGCAACGGTGTGCGCGAACTCGGATGGTATCTCAAAGGATATTGCCTATGATCTGACCGATGTTTTTACGAGTGCGAATAATCAGGTGGGGCAAGTGGTGACGCTATCGCAAAAAACAGGGCTGGTGGGAGTGAAAGCCACCTGTCCAAAGGGCACTAGCGGTAATACAACGATGCGAAGCTATCGCACGGATTTACCTATCACCAGCGTTGAAGACCGCTTTCAGTATGTAAAGCTGAATGAATATCTCGACGGCGCGATGAAAATCAACGATGACTACGCTGGTGATTTTTATCCGCCAGCCGATTACATCCAGATGGGGACACACCCTAATGTCTCCAAAAATCAGCCCTTCCCGGTGAATGACTCCAAGTTGGTTTTCCGCCTTAAAGTGACGCGTCGCTTTATCAATATGGTGGTCATTCCGCAGCAGACAATGTTCCGGGTATACGTCACCACCACAAAATCGGACCCGCTTACCACCGTCGTTTACACCATCAGCTATAGCGGCACCATTGAAGTGCCGCAAAGCTGTGAAATTAACGCCGGGAATGTGGTCGAATTTGATTTTGGCGACATTGGCGCATCGCTCTTTTCGCAGGCGGGTGCCGGGCAGCGTCCGCCGAGCGTACCTGCGCAGAGCAAAACTATTGGGATTAAATGCACCAACGTGGAAGCCAATGCGTACCTGACGATGCGTATCGAGGCTGAGAAAGTCTCGGGTAATGCACTGGTTTCTGACAACCCCGATTTAGGCTTTGTGGTGGCCGATGCAAACGGCACTCCGCTAACGCCGAATACGCTGGGCAGCACCATTCCGTTCCGGCTGGATGACGCTGCGCAGGCGCAGGTGGGTATTCGTGCGTGGCCGGTCAGCATTACCGGCAATAAACCGGCAGAAGGGATATTTACATCGCGAGGCTATCTGCGTGTTGATTACGATTAAGAGAGGCAAGATGCCACGTCATTTCACCTATGCCCTGTCATTGCTGGCGATGATGAGTACTGTGCAGGCGGCAACGCCATTGGGCGAAATCAACATAGAACTGCGCGGTAATATCGTGGACTTAAGCTGCGTGGTCAACGCCAGCGACAGCGCAAAAGAAGTGCAGTTGGGATCGTGGCCAACGAAACAGTTGCAAACCGCGGGCAGCAAAACCCAGGCGATGCCGTTTTCGATTCGCTTAACCGGCTGCCCGCCGGGTGCCGTATCGATAACTTTTGCCGGAACGCCCGACGATCAGGACAACACTTTGCTGGCGCTGAATGGTGCAAGCCAGGCCAGTCGTGTTGCGGTGGAGATCCTCGATGAGGACAAAACTCGCTTACCGTTACAACAGGAGAGTAAAGAGGTGACCATTGACGCACAAGGGGATGCCACACTGGCGTTTTACGCTAATTACATCTCCACGGCAGATAACCCTCAGCCGGGCAGCGCCGATGCGGATGCGACCTTTACGCTTAACTATAACTGACTTCCCGGGCCCGTTTCGGGGCCGGGATTCATGAAAGGCTAAAGTAATTCGTGGGCTTTCGCATAATCAATCAATTCAACGATAGTATGTACGCCAAGCTTGGTGAAAATATTTGATTTATGCGCGCTAATAGTTTTATTGCTCAACAATAGTTGGGCTGCTATCTCTTTATTAGATAAACCATTAGCAAGATAACGTAGTACGGTAATTTCTCGGTTAGATAACGGCATGTCGGTAAACTTATTACTACGCATGTTCCCGCCACCGAAGATATTCATAGAGTCTGCCGGGAAGAACGAATATCCGGCGAGAAGCATCTCCACCGCTTTATAGATGTCACACAGATCCTTCCGTTTGCTGACGAAACCATTTGCGCCAGCCCTGATCGCCCGACACGCATAGAACGACTCAGATTTGGATGACAAGAAAAGAACCTTAGTGCTTTCACTGATGTTCTTTATCCGCTTAAGTAATGAAAACCCGTCTGAACCGGAAAGTTCGATATCGAGTATCACCATATCTACATTATTATTTCTAATATATTCAATGACTTCATGACTGTTGTCTGACTTAAGAACAACCTGTACCTGTAGGTTTTTTTGCAGCAGGACCTCGATCGACATTCTGACTATAGGGTGTTCGTCCATAATGATAACGGATGCCGGTTTCATCTTTATATGCCTCAGACTGGTGGAATAGTTACGTGGGATTCCTTTACGGAAACTATTACAAGTCGAATGGATAAATAAAAAGTTTTAATTTTTAGCTTACTTCCAGAGGAGTTATCTATCCCTACTTGTACCATTATAAAGTGACAATTCTGTCCGGTACTTAAACAATGCCTCAACCCTTGAAAAAGGCTTTTCTTATAACACGATAAGTACATGGCTATTATACTTGCTATGAATTGTCCGAAAAGCATTATTAAAGTCGCAACAATCAGTAATTAATATGATGTTCTAGTCAGAAAGTTTATTCAAATTATTTTTGGTATTTACCTCCAGGTGTTTAAAATCCTGTAGAGGAGTTAACTTTTTTCTCTGGCATAAATATAAATAGATGCTAAATGTTGAAAACGTGTTAATTGATATGGCGCAATTATTGGGGAATAATCGATCGGTAAACATATCCGGAATGGCGCAATTCAACGATTATTCCACAAAAAATTCCTTTTGATCTCAACTCAAGCTATGGGGAGGGCTTAAGGAAAATATTTTATCAGCACAATGCAAAACCCTACTATATCTGGTGGTTACCGACTGACAGGCCTACAAATAGCGCTAATCAGGAGGTTCCTGCCTGAATGTGCGACAGAGTAATGCTCTTTAGAGACCTTTTTCCATAGTGATTTTTGCTATCCAAATCCGGGTCTTAGGAATAGTTATAAACTTTGCAATATTGTTTAAATTTAACAAAAAAAGATCATTTTGATTAAGTAATTTCTTAAAACAATCTAAGATTTAAGAGGTTAATGAAATTGTCAGTTTGAACTAGCAGAAAGATTTTGCAGCAAGTGAATAAGTTCTGAGCGATGCTGAAGCTTGAGCCGTTCCACCATGCGCCCCAGACGATAGATAATCCTGTGGTAATCTTTGTCGTGATCGCTGGCAATAGATTTCAACGAACGCCCCTGGGTCAGCGCCATCAGAATGAGCCACTCATCGCGCGAAAAATGGCTTTTCCGGTTGAACTGTATCGGCTGAGGCATGAGCAGTTTTTTGCGCAGGGTACGAAACGGCGAATGTCGACTGATTATCCGAAGTGCCGTCACTGCTTTCATAAAGCGCAGGGCTTTTTTATCCTGTGTCGGCGCAATCAGATGAATATAATTTTGTGGATACTCGAAACTGATGCGGCGCAAGCGATCCAACGTTTCGATGGCTGGCGCATCGGTGTAGTAAATATCGACCAGCAACTGCACGCCCGGTGCTTTGGGGAGCAGGTCCAGCGCATTATCCAGCGTTGACGTTACCCAGCCGTTGCTTAACGGATAAGGGGCGAAACGAAATCCTTGCCGCAAGAATTGATCGCTGCTGACCAGAATAAAATGAGGGGAGTCGGTTTTGTGCGTGAGGGCAAGTGAGTGAGTCAGGCGTTCGAGTCTATCAAAAAACGGGGGCCAGGCGTGTGGATTCTTAAATCCGGGGTGATCGGTGCCTGAACGACGCCTCCTTTCTCTGCGAATTGCGATGCGCATGCTTCTCTTCCTGGCGCCGTCACGCGCGTCTTCACTTATAGCTTATCTAACGATGCGGTCAAACAGCCAGTTGCAGACATTGTGACACCAGAGGCAGGTTCTTCTCTAAGGCAATACTTAAAGTTAGGTAAGGGTTTTCGCAGCACCAGGGCTGCTGTAAGAAGAGTGGTTAAAAAAAAGACAAGGGCTGTTCGCGTTATGCTCATCCTAACGAACAACCCTGATTTCACATTGAAATGGATTGACTCACCGCCCGGTGACCGTATAATTCCTCGCGTTTCACCCCATGAAGTAACAACTTCTTCAGTGCGCCCTTAGCTCAGTTGGATAGAGCAACGACCTTCTAAGTCGTGGGTCACAGGTTCGAATCCTGTAGGGCGTACCATTTCACTGCAAACCGTCATTTTCCCTTAGCAAGATAGTTCTCAAGCCACGGTAACAGCTGTTTTTTACGGCTCAGCATCCCTTCGACTAAGCAGGGTGCGTCTGCTTGCTGGCCTTTCGGCACGGCAAAGTAGAGCGTCGAATACCCGGCATTGATATCCGTCAGCATGACCACCACCAGTTGCGCGCCGGTTTCCTGGATATTCAGCGCCATCTCTTCCTGCAACTCATCCAGTACTGCATCCACCTGATTTAATGAAAACAGCTCAATCTGTGCGGCGTTAACCTTCACGCCCTGAATCTGGAACGTTTTAATATCTTTATTCAACAGCGCTTTCCCGCTTAACCCCTCAATGCTGGTTTTCGCGGTCAGTAGCCCGGCGATAAAGGCATCTTTCTCGATACCGGCGAGGGTTGACAGTTCTTCAACGGCAAGCTTGTCATCAGGCGTCGTGGTGGGGGAGCGAAGCGCGACGGTGTCGCTGATCACGGCTCCCAGCATTAATAGCGCTTCGGCGGGCGTTATCATGCGGCGGATCTCTGGCGTCATCAATTGCCACAGTAGCGTACTGCTGCTGCCCACCGGCTTCACCCACACTTCCGGCGGCAGGCGCGTCACCAGGCCGCCAAGACGGTGGTGGTCGATGATGCCGACAACGTTACTCTCAGCTAAAGAGGCAGGGCCCTGAGTGGGCTCGGTAAAATCGACCAGCCAGACATCGCGATCGGCGAGAGAGTCGGTGAGTAAGGCGGGAACCGGCAGTGCTGCCTGTTCAAATATAAACCGGGTTTCACGGTTAATTTCCCCACAACGCCAGGCCTGTGCCTGAAGACCGCGCAGCGTAAGCCAGCGGCTTGCCATATACGCGGTGCAAACGGCGTCGCTATCCGGGTGGAGGTGGCCAAGTACATTTATCATTGCTTAAACCTTTTCAGGGAAGCATGTTGAGCTGGAGAAGAAAGACCAGCCTGACACGCCCCATCGTGAATGAGAGTCATATCAGGCGTCATTAGCCTCAGAACGAGGCGGTTGGGGAAGGTGGAACGCCATCACCTTACGTGTAGTGTGAACCAGGGCGCGCTGGCTTTCAAGCGCTTGCGCGGCAGTAAAAATTTTTTGCGCAACAATGCAAAAAAAACGCAAAGCGGTTTAAAGGCAGAAATTTATTTTGAATTTGAGATTTTAGTTAGATGAAAATCTCACGCGATAGTGATAATAACAAATGATAATCAATTTCCACTTACATGTGGAAACAATATTTCATTTTTATTTTGTGGTCATTTCAGTCTTTTACAAACAACCTCTATATTAAAATAATTATCATTAGGTATTACCTCTGATATAAGAAGTGGTATCACATATTTGATACTTTTTTCTCGTGGTAAAATTCTTAGTGATAGCCGCAATTGTCCTGGATGATGTCTGTGTTATAAGAATGTTTATTATTTAAGTGTTGATTTTTAAAGCGTGTTTTTTTGCGTTTATTTATTAAACCAGGAATATTGTCGTATATGTTGGTTTTAGCTGTATTGGTATGCTTCTGGCCGGGCAGGGAAGCCGTTGACAAGGATTTATGTCAATGGAACTATATATTTACAAAAGGGAGGAGGGTGGCAAAATGTTATCTGAAGTTAATTTAAACAAATTAAGCTGTATTACATGCCCTTTAAATTGTGAGATAAAACCTACAACATCTGTACGCATTTCTTTTTGCCAGAGCTTTTGTTTTAGCACCTGGCCAGAAGGCAGTCGATTTTTTGCACTGGGCATAGCAGAGGGGGTGTTGAAAAAAAGCCACACCTGGATCTACTCTGGTTGTGTTTTTGTTGATTTTTCAATAAGTTATTTCAGGAGTTATTTAGACAGAGTCTGGCTGGAGACGTTGATAGAAACCAAGCTTAAAATAATTCTTGTTTGTGACAGGCATCTGCAGGCATTGGCTAACTATTGGTTTAAAAACGACGATAATATTTTTTTGATTTTGTATCCTGGAGACAAAATCGATGCTGTCGCTGAAAAAATCAAAAGGAAGTTTCTCGGGCATCATGCAATGTCCGTTCGTGGTGAAGTTTTATCCAGACTTGAATTTAACATCCTGCATGATTTAAGCGCGGGCCAGGATTGTGTCGTGGTGGCTGAGGCATTTAATCTGGGGATACGTAGCGTCTATGCGGCAAAGCAGCGGGTGGAGAAAAAAATGGGCGCTGATATTAATGATCTTTTCCGTTATTCCTATGCGGTGTAAATGTTTTCTATTCTGTTTTGACATTTTTTAACGATAGTTTCTATAACATTTAACGTTATCATTGTAAGTCTGGGACTTTTTATAAAAAGTATTATTTATCATATGCATGACGGGTTTGCGTTATATGGCTTCTTATTGATTATCGCGTTGATGAACATTTTTATATTGGTGTTTATTTTCTAATCTCTGTTTATTTTTTCGTTCCGATCGCACCGATCGGAACTCTCACCTGGTCGTTCTCCTCATCACTGTCAAAACTTTGATTCACTCCACACTTCTGCGTCATTGTCGAAAAGTGCAAGTTTTACTTACAAACTGGCCTTCTTTTTCGCTTTCAGCCTGTCAAAAATGCAGATGAAACAAAATTAAAACATAAATTAAACAAATTAAAACATTCATCTGCGAGGTACCCTATGAACAATCCTGGCGAGTGTCTTCTTCTTAGGGATAAGGGGAGGGGCTTATGACGATGAAGCAACCGGCACGCGAGTGTGACGTTCTGGTGGTTGGCAGCGGGGTAGGCGGTCTCTCGGCTGCGGTGACGGCGGGCCTGAATGGGCTGGATGTACAGGTCATTGAAAAAGATTCTGTTTTCGGCGGCACGACGGCGTTTTCCGGCGGCGTGCTGTGGATACCAAACAATCATCTGGCGCAGCAACAGGGCATTGAGGACTCTACCGATGCGGCGCGTACCTATTTGCGTAGCGAAGCGGGCGAAAGCTATCGCCCGGAGCTGGTGGACGCTTTCCTGCAACAGGCCCCGCAGATGCTGCGCGTTTTTGAAGAGAAAACCCGTTTTTGCTGCAACCTCTATCAATATCCCGATTACCATCCGGATACGCCGGGCGGCGTGATGCGCGGGCGCTCGGTGGTGCCGGAAGCGTTCGATATCCGCCAGTTGGGCGATGACATGAAACGTCTGCGTAAACCGTTACGCACTATCACCTTTATGGGAATGATGTTCAGCTCATCAAACAACGATCTCAAACACTTCTTTAATGCCACCCGTTCGCTCAAATCTTTCGTCTATGTGGTGAAACGGCTGAGTCGCCATCTGCTGGAAATTGCTCGCTATGGTCGCGGAATTACCGCGAACGGCGGCAATGCGGTGGTCGCACGGCTGGCGTGCTCGGCGCGTGATCTGGGCGTGCCGATTCATACCGGGATGGCCGTCAAAGAGCTGATTGTGGAAAATGGCGTGGTACGCGGCGTAGTGGCTGAGCGCGACGGCGAGCGGGTGTCTCTGTATGCGAAGCGCGGCGTGGTGCTGGCTTCTGGCGGTTTTGCCCGCGATGATGAACGCCTGAAAAATCTTTATCCGCACGTTAAACGCGGCGGCATTCAGCTGTCGCCAACGCCGCCGGGCGCGGACACCGGCGATGGCATTGCGATGGCCGAACGCATTGGCGCGCGTTTTGATAACAGTTATCCGAACGGTGCGGCATGGATCCCGGCATCGAAAGTGCAGATTGGCCGCCAGCAATTTGTCTTCCCGCATCTGGTCGATCGCTACAAGCCGGGTTTTATCATGGTCAATCGACACGGTGTGCGTTTTTGCAATGAAGCGGACTCCTATCATGACGTCGGCATCGCCATGATTGAAACCTGCCGCGACGATAATGAAACCTTTGCGTGGCAAATCTGCGACCACAAAGCCTTGCGTAAATATGGCATGGGATTCGCCAAACCTGCGCCATTGCCCGTTTCGCTGTATACCCGCAACGGTTATCTGCTGAAGGGCAAAACGCTGACGGAACTGGCGGAGAAGATGGGGGTCCCCGTTGCCGCGTTAAATCATACGGTTACCGCCTTTAATGCCGATGCACGGCGCGGGAAAGATACCCAATTTGGCCGTGGCGAGTCGGCGTATAACCGCTATCTCGGCGATGCCAATCATCAGCCTAATCCCTGCGTTGCGCCCATTGAACAAGGGCCGTTTTACGCCGTGAAGCTGTTTATGGGCGACCTTGGCACGTTCCATGGTCTGAAAACCGATGGTGAAGCGCGCGTGCTCGACTTACAGGGCTTGCCCATTCCCGGCCTGTACGCCGCCGGAAATGAGATGGCAAGCATCATGGGCGGTAGTTATCCGGGCGCAGGTATCACCCTCGGCCCTGCCGCGACCTTCGGGTATATCGCCGCCAACTCCCTTGCCGCACGCGGTGAAACCACAGCGCTGCCTCAGCGTGAAGCATCCTGAATTCGGAGATAATTATGTCTACACTCTTTACGCCCCTTACCGTAGGGCCGTTAACGCTGACCAACCGTATTGTCGTCCCGCCGATGTCGCAATATTCCGCCGCCAGCGATGGCATCGCTACGCCGTGGCACGCCCAGCATATTGGCGGCCTGGCGATTTCCGGCGCCGGGCTGGTGATTTGTGAAGCGAACGGCGTCACGCCGGATGGACGTATTACGCCGCACTGCCTCGGCCTGTGGAACGACGAACAGGCGCAGGCACTGAAAAAGCTGCTAGCGGATATTCGCACCTACAGCGCCACGCCAATTGGCGTGCAGCTTAACCATGCGGGGCGCAAGGCGGGCACCAATCCGCCGTGGCGCAATCAGGGCGCCTCACTGTCTGACGAAGAGGGCGGCTGGCCGACGGTCGCGCCCTCTGCCATTCCTTACAAACCCGGCTGGCGCGTGCCGGAAGAACTCGACGAAGCGGGCATGACGCGCATTATCGACGGTTTTGTTGCTGCGGCGTCTCGTGCTCTGGAAGCGGGCGTCGATTTCGTTGAGCTGCACGCCGCCAACGGTTATTTACTGAATCAGTTCCTGTCGCCGCTTAGCAACCAGCGCCAGGATGAGTACGGCGGCAGTCCGGAAAACCGGATGCGTTTCCCGCTGCGGGTGGCAAAAGCGCTGCGTGATGCGTGGCCGAAAACGCACCTGTTGGGTGTGCGTTTCAACGGCGGCGAATTCGCGCAAGGGGGGTTAGGCCTGGTAGAGGTGGTGCAGTTTGCTCGCGAACTTCATGCGCTGGGCTATGATTATCTTCATGTTTCTGGCGGCTACAATATCTACAACCAAACGCCGCCGGCGGATAAGCCCGGTTACATGGTGCCGTTTGCGGCGGCGGTAAAAGAGGCATTGCCGGATGCGGTGGTGATCACCGTAGGCCTGATTTATGAAGCGCAGCAGGCGGAAGATATCCTGCAGGAGGGAAGGGCGGATCTGGTCGCTATCGGACGCGGGATGCTCGACGACCCGAACTGGCCGATTCATGCCGCGATTGCCCTCGGCGAAACGCCGCCCTGGCCGAAACCGTATGACCGCTTCGGGCCGCTTGGCTGGCCGACGCACCAGACCCAGGAGGCCAAATGAATACAATGCCGATTGTCGATCACCGCATTTACACCATCCGCCTGCGTAAGATGAACGAGTTCATCGAGGTTTTTGATTCGCTGGCGATGCCGATATTGCTGGAAACGCTGGGGCACCCGCTGGGATTCTACACGAGCTTTGTGGGCCCGCAGAACCAGTTTGTTCACCTGTGGGGGTACGAAAGCCTGGCGGAGTATGAACGCCGTAGCCGGCTGCGCGACGCGCATCCAGGATTTGCCGCCTATTTAAAAGCGTCGGAACCGTTTATTGTGGCGCAGGAGACGCGGCTGATTCGGGCGACGATGGCATGTGCGCGCTGATGCCCTCACCCCGGCCCTCTCCCACCGGGAGAGGGAGAAAACCGGCGCAGGGACTAGCAACTGAGCACAATCAGTCCCCTCTCCCACGGGGAGAGGGGGAAAACCGGCGCAGGATTTGGCAACTGAGCACTATCGGTCCCCTCTCCCTGGAGGGAGAGGGCTAGGGTGAGGGGGAAATGCTCGCGCCAATGTTCCCCATGATTTCCATCCAATGGAGGCACCATGAACCTGAGCAACAGCATTCCGGTCTTTAAGCTCTACGGTGAAAGCCTGCACTGGCCGACGCCGGATTTGCTGCATTGTGAATCTATTCACAGCCGTAGCAGCCTCTATGACTGGTGTATCCGCGTGCATCAGCATACGGATCTCATCCAGCTTCTCTACGTCCACAAAGGGCAGGGTGAAATTGAAATCGAAGGCGTGACGCACACTTTCGCAGACGCCTGCATCCAGATAATTCCCGCGCTTTGCGTGCACGGTTTTCGTTTTTCACCCGGAACGGAAGGGTTTTCTCTCTCGCTTGCCGCGCCGCTGGTGGCGCAGTTCGAGCAGCAGTTTGGCCGTCCGCTACAGGTGTTAAATCAGGCCACCTGCGTCCCGGTCGGTAATTCGCGGGAAAAAATTCAGTCACTCTTCGAGACGCTCCAGCAGGAATATCAGTCTGATAACGATGCGCGCGATATGATGATCCACTCCCTGCTCAGCGCCCTGATGGTATGGCTGAACCGCCAGGCCGCACCGCAGCCGAGCGCCAGCGACAAAGTAGAGCGCAAGCGCGCCGCAATTCGTCGTTTCAATCAACTGGTGGAGAATCATTACCGGGAGCACTTCCCGGTGGCGCATTACGCCAGTGAAATTGGCATGTCAGGCGTTCATCTCAACACATTGTGCCGGGAGTTTCACGGCTGTAGCGCCCTGAGCGTAGTACATCAGCGCCTGCTGCTGGAGGCCAAACGTAGCCTGCTGTACACCAGCATGACGGTGAGTCAGATTTCAGATTATCTTGGCTTCAGCGATGCGACCTATTTTTCGCGCTTTTTCCGTCGCGCAACGGGCGCCTCCCCTCGAGGATTTCGTGACAAACCGACCGCAGTCTGCGAGATACCTGCCCACGCCTAGTCGCGAGCAGGCATTTGTTTTTATTTTCCGCTAAACCCTGGTCGCGGCAGTTTCCCCATCAGCATGGTGGGCAGGCCGCCATCGACGCCCAGTTCCGCGCCGTTGATATACCCTGATTTGTCGCTCAGCAGGAACAATACCGCATTCGCGATATCTTCCGGCTGGCCAATGCGCTGGCTGGCGGTAAAGGCTTCGCGGCTCTCGCGTACGCCCGGTTGCGCATAATAATCTGCGGTCAATGCCGTTTCGATCATCCCAGGCGCGACCACGTTACTGCGTATGCCATCTGTACCCCATTCCACGGCAATCTGTTGTGATAACAGGCCTACCGCCGCTTTGCCCGGGCTGTATGCGCCGCTCCACGGCTGCGGAATGCGCCCGGAGATGGAGCCAATATGCACAATACTGCCGCTACCTGCCTGACGCATGTCATGGGCAAACTCGCGCGCGCACAGCAGATATCCGGTCAGGTTGACCGCCAGTTGAGCTTGCCATTGCTCAACGCTAATGTCCGCAAGCCCAGCCGGGCGCAATATCCCGGCGGCGTTCACCAGCCCGCGGCACGGCCCCAGTTTTTCTCGCACGCTCAACGCCGCCTCTTTGATTTGCGCTTCGCTGCTGACATCGCAGGCCACGACTAAACGCCGCCCCGGATATACCGACAGTCGTTGTTTTACCCCTTCGCAGCCTTCGGGGTTACGGTCGAGCAGGGCGACATCCGCTCCCTGTTGCGCCAGTGCCGTGGCGATGGCTTCGCCAATTCCGCTTGCCGCGCCGCTAACGGCAAATATATGTCCGGCAAGGCCTAACCAGTCGTGAGTTTGATGTGATTCGCGCATGGGGTTACTCCCTTGTTATGTGATGAAGGCAGGTGTCAGAAGTCAGTTAATTGTTTGATGCGCACGGGAAAAAGGGAATGGACGAAAAGAAAGCAGACTGACACTTTTCGATGCGAAAAGTCTTTTTGCGAACCCGCGCATGGTTGAGTTCATAAAACTGTTAGTGTATTTTTATTCACTAAAATCGCATAATTAACAAAATTGATTATTTAGGGGATGAATCATGTTGAAGAAAATCGCACTGGCGGGGTGTTTACTGGCGGCGCTGGCAGCGCAAACTGTCGCGGCGGCACAAACCTATGTCGTGGGCTCTGGCGGAACCTATCGCCCATTTGAGTTTGAAAATAGCCAAAAACAGCTGGAAGGCTTTGATATCGACATCATCAAAGCGATCGCTAAAGCGGAAGGTTTTGACATTAAGCTGGTGAATACGCCGTGGGAAGGGATTTTCGCCACCCTGAACTCCGGCGATCGTGACATCATTATTTCCGGCATTACCATCACCGACAAACGTCAGCAAATGGTCGATTTCTCTGCGCCTTATTTCCCGGCGGATCAGTCCATTGTGGTGGCGAAAGATTCTGCGGTGAATTCCCTCGCCGCGCTGAAAGGCCAGAAAGTGGGCGTGGTGAACTCCAGCACCGGCGATATCGTGGTTTCGGATGTATTGGGTAAAAACAGCACCGATATCAAACGTTTTGATAATACCCCGCTGATGTTGCAGGAGCTGTATGAAGACGGCCTTGGCGCGGCGGTAGGCGATGTGGGTGTTGTGAAGTATTACATCAAAAATCACCCGGAAAAAGCTTTCAAACTGGTGCAGGACGATAAGTTCCAGCGTCAATATTTCGGGATCGCAGTCGCCAAAGGGAACGATGAACTGCTGGGCAAAATCAACGCTGGCCTGAAGAAAATCGTCGCCGACGGCACTTATGCCAAAATTTACACCCAGTGGTTTGATGCCGATGTGCCTGTCTTACCTGCGCAATAACAACGCGGATACTTATTTTAAAAACGGACAGGATGTGTCATGACCGGATTTCGTTGGGAAATCATCCAGGAGTATGCGCCGCTCTTTGTTGAAGGCGCGTGGATGACCATTAAGTGCACCATTATCTGCGTGATTTTGGGCACCTTGTGGGGGTTATTACTGGGCCTCGGGCGGATGGCAAAAGCCGAACATGGCCCATGGCGTTTTATTCTGCGCTACTTTGTGCAGTTGCCGGTGCGCGTTTACGTCAGCGCATTTCGCGGTACGCCGCTGTTTGTGCAGATTATGGTCGTGCACTTCGCGCTGGTGCCGCTGCTCATCAACCCGCGCGACGGCGTGCTGGTGACGAGCGGCATCATGTCGGTCGATTTCGCCCGTATGCTGCGCTCGGACTACGGCGCGTTTCTCTCCTGTATTGTGGCGATTACCCTCAATGCCGGGGCGTATGTCTCGGAGATCTTCCGCGCGGGCATTCAGTCTATCGACCGTGGGCAGATGGAAGCCTCACGCGCGCTGGGAATGACGTGGGGCAAAACCATGCGCAAGGTCATCCTGCCGCAGGCGTTTAAACGTATTCTGCCGCCGCTTGGCAATAACGCGATTGCCATTGTGAAAGATTCTTCGCTGGCTTCGGCGATTGGCCTGGCCGATCTCGCCTACGCCGCGCGGACGGTTTCTGGTGCGTATGCCACCTATTGGGAACCGTATCTGGCGATCTCGATTATTTACTGGGTGCTGACGTTTATCTTGTCGCTGCTGGTCCAGCATATGGAAAAGAGGTTGAGCAAAAGTGATTCACATTGAAAATCTGCAAAAACGTTTTGGTGCGACTCACGTGCTGCGCGGGATCTCCTGCGAGATTAAGCCTCAGGAAGTGGTGTGCGTTATCGGCCCCTCCGGCTCCGGGAAAAGTACGTTCCTGCGCTGTCTGAATGCGCTGGAAACACCCGATGACGGCAAGGTGTCGGTGAATGGTTTTGATATTCATGAGCCCAAAACCAACCTCAACAAGATGCGCGAAAGCGTCGGCATGGTGTTTCAGCGTTTTAATCTTTTCCCGCACATGACGGTGCTGGAAAACCTGATTATGGCGCCCATGTCGGTGAAAGGGCTGTCGCGTTCCGAGGCGATTAGCCGTGCGGAATTGCTGTTACAGAAAGTTGGGCTGCTCGACAAAATCGACGCCTGGCCCTCCAGCCTTTCCGGCGGTCAGCAGCAGCGCGTGGCCATTGCGCGTTCTATGGCCATGGAACCGTCGATTATTCTGTTCGATGAACCGACCTCCGCGCTGGACCCTGAGCTGGTGGGCGAAGTGCTGGAAGTGATGAAAAATCTCGCCCAGGAGGGGATGACGATGGTGATCGTCACCCATGAAATGGGCTTTGCGCGGGAAGTGGCTGACCGCGTGCTGTTTATCGATCAGGGCATTATTCAGGAAGAGGGAACGCCGGAGCAGATCTTTACCGCGCCGCAAAACCCGCGCACGGCAGCATTTCTGAGTAAAGTGTTGTGAGGTTCGCCCGGCCTTTTGCCGGGCGTTATTTCAGTGCAGGCCAAACTCCGCCATCAACTGTTGGCGCAGTTCCACAAATGCGCCGTCGCTGCGTTCGCGCGGGCGGGGGAGATTCACATCGATAATTCTGATGGGGTTGCCTTTCACTTTCGGCAAAATTAACACCCGGTCAGCCAGATAAATCGCCTCTTCCAGGTCGTGCGTCACCAGTACCATGGTGATATTTTCCGTGGTGCGGATGCGTTCCAGCTCTTCCTGCATGGTGATTTTGGTCATCGCGTCCAGCGCGCCGAGCGGTTCATCCAGCAGCAGAATTTCCGGGTCGATCGCCAGCGCACGGGCGATACCGACGCGCTGGGCCATGCCGCCGGAAAGCTGGCCGGGCAGGGCATTTTCATACTGACTCAAGCCGACCAGCTCAATAGATTGTTTCGCGCGAAGGCGCGACTGCGCTTTTGATTTTCCCTGCACGTCCAGGCTGAAGCTGACATTATCCAGCACCGACAGCCAGGGCAGCAGGCGCGGTTCCTGGAAAATCACCGCGCGCTCGCGGCTCATTCCCTGCACTGCGCGCCCGTCGATGGCCACCTCTCCGGCGTCGGGCTGTTCGAGCCCGGCAAGAATACGCAGCAGGGTGGTTTTACCGCAGCCGCTGGGCCCGACGATGGCAATGCTTTGCCCGCTTTCAATATGCAGATTCAAATCGCGAAATACATCAAACGGCTGGCCGTCGAGAGAGAATGCTTTATGCAGGCGGCGAATGGCGATATCGCCGCGCGGTAAATCAGTATGTGGCATCGTCATGGCGGTTTCCTCAGACTTTTAACAGAATATCGCTGGTTTTCAGCTGATCTTTTTGCAGCACGCCGCCGCGTTGCAGAACATCCAGCCAGAACTGCACGTCGTGATCTTCCGCCAGCCCACCTTTACGCACGCCGTAGCCGGTGAAATATTTCGCCAGCTCCGGATTTTCGCCGCGCTCTTTCAGCTTCTGTGCCAGAATTTCGCGCGTTTTTTCCGGATTCTCACGGGCGAAATCGAGCGCGCGCGGGGATTGCAGCACAAAGTCACGCGCCGCCTGCGGGTGCGCTTTTACGAAATCCGCGCGCAGAACGGTAAACCCGCCCGCGATAGGGCCAAGAACTTCCGTATCGTTAAGGATCGGGCGCAGGCCGCCGTGGCTACGGGCCACGCCTTCAAAGGTGGTTTGCCAGTAGCCAAATGCGGCAACATCCACCTGGCCGGAGCGCAGGGTTTGCTCAAGCTGCGGGCCCGGTACGGCCACCAGGCGCGCGGCTTTTTCCGGCAGCCCGGCTTTATGCAGCGCTTCGCGAACCGTGTAATCGAGATGTGCACCTAAGGTATTGATAGCGATACTTTTCCCTGCCAAATCTTTCACTGATTTGATCGGGCTGTCCTCCCGAACATAGAAAATCGATTTGGTGGTGTTATCGATGCCGTTGGTCGGATACGCCGCGACAAATTGGTTGCCCCCGGCGATGGAGTTGATCACCGCAGGCGTTGCCGCAGAACCGATATCAATGCTGCCTGAAGCCAGCGCAAACAGCGACTCTGGCCCGCCGCTGGCGTAACCGGCGCTTTTAAACGTGATGCCCGTGTCTTTGAAATAACCTAACGCATCCGCCAGTTCATGGGCGGAAATGCCGCCGTGGCTGGTCATATAGCGCATCGTTACGGCATCCTGCGCCTGTGCTGCGGAGGAGGCGCCAATAAGCATCAGCGTGGTCGCCCAAAAAAGCGGAAGAATTTTTTTCATGATCTGTTCCTGTCTGCGATGAGTGTTTTCTTATAGTGGGTGGTGCAAAACGTTACTGGTCACGCGGATTCCAGCGACACAGGCGGCGTTGCAGGAACACCAGAATGGTGTTGGCGAGCAGCCCGGCCAGCGCCAGCAGGAAGATGGCGGCAAACATGAGCGGGATCTGGAAATTGTACTGGGCGTTCATCACCTGGAAGCCAATTCCGCGATTTGCGCCAATCATCTCGGCGGCAATCAGCAGCAGCAGGGCGGTAGTGGCGGATAGACGCAGGCCGACGAAAATGCCCGGGATCGACGCCGGAACGATCACCCGGCGGAACAGCGTCAGTTCGCCTGCGCCGAAAGTTCGCGCCATCTCCAGCAGCTTGCCATCGACCTGCTTCACGCCGCTAATGGTCGATAACAGCACCGGGAAGAGGGCGGCCCAGAAGATGACGAACACTTTCGAGGTTTCGCCAAGGCCGAACAGCAGAATAAAGACCGGATAGAGCGCCAGCGCGGAGGTCTGACGGAACAGTTGCAGAATCGGATCCAGCGCGCGTTCAATCGGGCGGATTTGCCCCATAAACAGGCCCAGCGGAATCCCGATAATCACCGCCGAGAAAAACGCCAACCCGGCGCGTTGCAGGCTGATGGAGATATCCCCCAACAGCGCGCCGGAATGGACGCCGTTCCATAATGCCAGCACCACTTTATCGAGCGGTGGGATCACCGCCGGGTTCAGCCAGCCGACGCTGCTGGCGACCTGCCAGCCCGCGAAGAAAAGCATCAACAGGCCGTAACGGGCGAAGAAATTCAGGCTGCGCTTTGACCAAAGCGCCGCGGTTTTCGCCGCCGCGCGCGGGCGGGAAAGGGCGGCCCCGGTGGAGGGATATAACATGCTCATGGTTCACTCCTCAGGCGACTTTGGCGCGGTTCAGGGTGGAATGCCGATTCTCGGCAAACGGCAGCCCGAGGTTTTCACGCAGCGTCGTCCCTTCGTACGCCGTGCGGAACAGCCCGCGCTGTTGCAGGATGGGCAGCACCAGTTCAATAAAGTCATCCAGCCCGCCAGGCAGCCACGGCGGCAGAATGTTAAACCCATCGGCGGCTTCGTTCTCGAACCACTCCTGGAGCGTATCTGCCACCTGTTCGGCACTGCCGACGATGGTAAAGTGACCGCGGGCGGTGGCGACCCACTGATAGAGCTCGCGAATGGTGAAGTTGTTTTCATCGGCGATCTGGCGGATCAGCTCCGGGCGCGATTTCATCCCTTCGGTCACTGGCAGCGGCGGCAGCGGCCCATCGAGATCGTACTCCGCCAGATTGATCGCTCCCCCGGCCAGCCCGTTTAACAAGGCGATACCGTCAGACTCGACAATCAGCGAGGTAATTTTGCGGTACTTTTCCTGCGCTTCTTCTTCCGTACGCCCGACGAACGGTGCGACACCCGGCATGATCAGCACGTGATCCGGGTTACGGCCTGCCGCTCTGGCGCGTGCTTTGATATCGCGGTAGAAGGCCTGCGCAGTGTGCAGATGCTGATGGGAAGTAAATATCACCTCGGCGGTGGCGGCGGCCAGCGCGCGTCCGCTCTCGGATTGGCCGGCCTGGACAATCACCGGTTGCCCCTGCGGCGAGCGTGGCACGTTCAGTGGGCCCTTCACCTTGAAGAATTTTCCCCGGTGATGTGTGGCATGCACCTTCTGCGCATCAAAGAAAACGCCGGAGGCTTTATCGCGGATGAATGCGTCGTCTTCGAAGCTGTCCCACAGCTTTTTCACTACATCAACATGCTCGGCCGCACGCTGGTAGCGATATTCATGAGGATGTTGCGTATCAAGATTGAAGTTGTGCGCGGCGGCGTCGGTCGCGGTCGTCACCACGTTCCAGCCCACGCGGCCGCCGGAAATGAGATCCAGCGAGGCGAATTTTCGCGCCAGGTTGTAGGGCTCTTCATAAGTGGTGGAGGCGGTGGCGATAAAGCCGATATTTTTGGTTAACGGGGCGAGGGCGCTGAATAAGGTGACGGGTTCAAAACCGGCCACTTTGGCGCTGCCGCCTTCGGTTCCTCCGGCTGCGGGGACCGCCAGACCGTCAGCCAGAAAATAGGCGTCAAACAAGCCGCGTTCGGCCGTTTGCGCGAGCTGTTTATGAAACTCGAAATTGGTCGCGCCATCTGCTGGCTGGTCCGGATGACGCCACGCGGCGATGTGTTGTCCACCGCCGGGCAGAAAAGCGCCGAGCTTTATCTGTTTAGTCATGTGCCTTACCTCCTGATGGGATGCGGAATGTTCCGCCTGGAGGCCAGAATAGCGAGGGAGTTCCGCTAATTTGAAATAACAAATGTTGAATAGATTATCTGTTTTTTGGTTATAGTCAGACGACGACAGCAAGAATGCAGGCTGGCTTGAGTGAACTTTGTATTAATTGTTACGCTAAATTAGCGATAACTTTACTTGTAATCGAGAGTACGCCTAAGTGGGTAGGTTATTATTTAGTTTTACCAATAGTTCGCCCGCTTTTAATTTGCGATAACGTATAATCAGCGGGGTGCACCAGGATAAAATAACTTAAAAACACGATGATGGTTGGGTTTTACTGGATATACGCAATAATTATAATTAAAATCATCGTGGCATTTATAAATTGCAGGGTCTTCAATCCGCCACGGGGTGGAGCGGGTTTAACCTTGGGTAAAAGAGAGAAAAATAGAATCGTATCATGGATATATCCCTGCAATTATCAATCAAGTTTATTAACGAACTCATAAAAATCGTCTCTCCGGAGTTAGTCAAACACATGGAGCGGACGGCCATCGTCGCGATGGAGCTTTGCGATTATCTTGAACTGAGTAAAGAGCAGCAGAAGAATGTCTATATTGCTGCATTACTCCATGATATTGGGGAGCTAATCGATATACGCAGTCGCGAGTACGGTGATTTTCATTCTAATAATGAATTGCATCAACGTTATACTTATAACATGCTGAACGGTCTTGATATTTTTGAGCAGACTAAAGCGATTGTCTATACGCGTCGTGCGGGGTATGAAGACAAGCATCAGCAGGAAAAGGCCATCCTCTCTTTCTGCGATCGATTTGAGTACGATTTGCGCCTGTACCCGGATAACCTGGCTTCCTGTAGCGAGGATATCTGCAATGGGTTTGCTCAGCGTTACAGTGATTTCCCCGCTGAGTTTTATGATTTTCTGAATACTGTCAGCCAGCGGGAATATTTTTGGTTCCGTTTGCAAACCGATAATATTCCTCGGGTTGTTAATGTTATCTCGCCGATAAAAGTCATTCATCTGGATATCGATGACTTCCAGCAAATTTGTACGCTGATTGCCCGTATTGTCGATACCCATAGCGGATTTACAGCGGCCCACAGCATGACCGTAGGGCTTGTGGCGAGAGAGTTGGCATATTACAGCGGAATGACCAGCTACGATCAGCAGCGAATTGAAATTGCCGGTTATCTTCATGATATTGGCAAACTGTATGTTCCTATTAGTCTGCTTGAGAAAAAAAGTGCGCTGTCGAGGAAAGAGTACAGCATGCTGAAAGAGCACAGTTATAAAACCGCAGAAATTCTTAGCGTTGTGGCGGAATTAGGCGAGATTGCGGCATGGGCAGCGAACCATCATGAACGACTTGATGGTTCAGGATATCCTTACCATCTGAACCGTATTTATCTCGATATCCCCAGTCGTATTGTGGCGGTGGCAGACTTCTTTACCGCATTGACAGAAGTCCGTCCGTATCGAGGCCCACTGAGTATTCAGGATGCACTGGATATCATGGATAAAGCCGTAGAAGACGGCTCGATTGACGGTGAAATCGTCGCGCTGCTGTATCAGCATAAAGAGGCCTTTTACGGTATTGTAAACCAGGCTCGCGAAGGGGGCAGGTCGCTGGTGCGGGATGTGGCGTCTATTCCTTAATAGTTGGGCTGCGATCGGCATAGATAACCAGCCCAATCCCCGATAATGTCACCACGATCGACATAAGCATACGTGCGGTTAATGCCTCACCCAAAAACACCATTCCACCCAACGCCGCCAGACAAGGCACGCTCAGTTGCAGCGTGCTTGCCGTGGCCGGGCTGAGCCTCGGGAGCAGGGAATACCACAGTAAATAGGCGGCGCCTGACGCCAGCGCGCCCGAGGTGACCGCCAGCATAAGTCCGCTCGCATCCATATGGCCTGTCATTCCGTTCAGTAGAAAAACGACCAGTGCAATCGGCACTGCCAGAATAAAATTACCGGCGGTGGCCGCGGCGGCATTTTGTACCCGTTTCCCGGTAATGCAGTACGCCCCCCAGGCGGCGCCGGATGCGATCATCATCAACGCGGCGGTGAGCGGAGGGCGCGCTGCGCCAGGCAGCAGCAATAGCACCAGACCTGCCATTGCGGCAATGATACCGACGGTTTTCAGCGGTGTCAGGCGCTCGCCGCCCAGGAATCCCCACCCGGTCATGACCAGCTGTACCGTGCCGAATAACAGCAGTGCGCCCATTGCCGCGCCCATCGAGACATAAGCAATAGAAAATGCGAAAACGTAGAGCGCAAGCAGGCAAGCGTTCAGCCAGTTAAATTCTGGTTTCTTCTTAAGGGCGGGGAGCTGGAGCAAAAGAAAAAGCGCAATCGCGCCGCTGAGCAGGCGCACGCTGCTGAAAGAGACCGCATCCATATGCAGACCCTTTAATGCCAGACGGCAGAGCAGGGAATTTGCCGCGAACGCGACCATCGCCAGAATAATTTTCAACAGCACCGATATTCCCCCTCTGTATAAGCGCTCCATTCTACAGGCTCTGCTTCGTGCGTCATCCCTTTCATCACCCGGCTAATTATGCTTGATTGCTAAATTTTAATGAGTATAGTTCTCGTTCTCTTTATCGTTTGCGACGAGTTCTGACGCTGTTCATCGGGCGTACAGGCAAATAAATAAGCATCGCAGCAAACGTCATCTTCAGCGTCTTTCACGAGCGAATTATGCACAACACAAAGGGTTTCACTTCTCCATTACGCAAAACGCTGCTGGCGTTAGCGATAGGCAGCGTAGCGCACTCCGCCAGCGCGGCAACCACCACCGATACTCCGGCTAAAAAAGCGCAGGAAGAGACGATGGTGGTTCAGGCCGTTGAGGGCAGCGATTTTAAACCGGGCGGCGACCAGCCGGTTCCGGCCTACCTCGATGGACAAATCGCCCACGGCGGGCGTCTGGGAATGCTGGGCGAGCAGAAAGCGATGGATGTGCCGTTTAACGTCATTGGCTACACCTCAAAACTGATGGCCGATCAGCAGGCGAAAACCATCGCCGATGTGGTCAGCAATGATGCGGGCGTGCAGACGGTGCAGGGCTACGGTAACTTTGCGGAAACCTATCGTATTCGCGGCTTTAAGCTTGATGGCGATGACATGACCATGGGCGGCCTGGCCGGCGTGGTGCCACGTCAGGTAATGGATACCCAGATGCTGGAGCGCGTGGAAGTCTTCAAAGGCGCGAACGCCTTGCTGAATGGCGCGGCGAGCAGCGGTGTCGGTGGGATGATCAACCTTGAGCCGAAACGGGCTGAAGATACGCCAATCACCCGCGTGGGCGTGGACTACACCTCTGACTCTCAGGTGGGTGGTTCGCTGGATCTGGGGCGTCGCTTTGGTGATAACAACCAGTTCGGCGCGCGCGTGAACGTGCTGCACCGCGAAGGAGAGGGGGCGGTCGATAATGACAAACGCCGCACGACGCTGGCGTCGGTGGGGCTGGACTATCGCGGCGATCGATTCCGTTCATCTCTTGATTTTGGCTACCAGAAGAAAACCTTCCACGGCGGCACTATGGGCGTCAACATCAGCGGCGTCGATTTCGTTCCTTCCGTTCCGGATACCACCAAAAACTACAGCCAGAAATGGGGCTATAGCGATATCGAAAACGAATTCGGTATGGCGAAAGCCGAGTACGATCTCACCGATAACTGGACGACCTACGCGGCCTGGGGCATGCAGCATGGTCACGAGCAGGGGACCTACAGCGCGCCGAAGCTGGTCAATGCCAATGGTGATGCGACGGTTGGTCGTCTGGATACTAATCGTCTGATCGATACCTACAGCGGAATGGGCGGCGTGCGCGGTAACTTCGATACCGGGCCGGTCAGTCATCAGGTGAATATCGGTTATGCCGCACAGGTACGCAAAGATGCGACGGCATGGCGCATGTCCTCCAATAACCCGACCACGAACATCTATGATAATCATGATGTTGCGATGCCAGATAACGCGTGGTTTGGCGGTAATTATACCGACCCGCTGACCACCTCGCGCAGCCGCGTTCAGGGCTGGCTGTTCAGCGATACGCTGGGCTTCTTTGACGACAGCGTGCTGCTGACGGCGGCAACGCGCTACCAGAAAGTAGTGGTACGTAACTACAGCAATGCCACGGGCAATGAAGACCTTTCTGGTCGCTACACGGAAAGCCGCTGGACGCCAACCGTGGGCCTGGTCTACAAGCCGTGGGAAGAAGTCTCGTTCTACGCTAACCATACCGAAGCACTGCAACCGGGCTCTAACGCACCGAGCACCGCCGCCAACGCCGGGCAAAGCACCGGTATCGCACATTCCAAACAGAATGAGCTGGGCGTGAAGGTGGATTACGGCAACGTCGGCGGCTCGCTGGCGCTGTTTGAAATCAAAAAACCAAACGCCATTTCCGATGCGCAGAATTATTACAAAATGGACGGCGAACAGCGCAACCGTGGCGTTGAGTTAAATGTCTTTGGTGAACCGATGCTGGGCCTGCGCCTGAACGGCAGCACCCAGTGGTTGAACGCGGAACAGCGTAAAACGGCTAATGGCGCAACCGACGGCAAAGATGCCGTGGGCGTGGCAAACTTCTACATGGTGCTGGGCGCTGAGTACGATATCAAACCGGTAGAGGGCTTAACCGCCACCGCACGCGTGAATCATACAGGCTCTCAATATGCTGATGCGGCAAACACCAAGAAACTGGATAGCTATACCACCCTCGATCTCGGTATGCGCTACCGCATGCGCCTGAACGCGGATCAAAACGAAATGGTCTGGCGCGTCGGTGTGAACAACGTGACCAACGAGAAGTACTGGTCTGGCGTGGATGATACCGGCGTTTACCTGTTCCAGGGTGAACCAAGAACGCTGAAAGTCTCAATGACGTACGACTTCTAATCGCGCCATTTTGTGGTCTAGCGCCCCGGTAAGCCTGGCTTATCGGGGCGTTTCATTAATTACCACTCTGAATGTATTGCCTTGCGACAACGGCATCGAAGTGTTAAAAGATGCGCCTTCATAAAAAAGCTACAGGGGTTTGACGTGAAAGACACGTCCTCAGCATCCGAGAGTATTCAGGATGCTTCGTCGGAACAGGTTCCGACGCTGCAACGCGGCTTACAAAACCGACATATTCAATTGATTGCCCTCGGCGGCGCGATTGGCACCGGTCTGTTTCTCGGCATTGGCCCGGCGATTCAGATGGCGGGCCCGGCGGTACTGCTGGGCTACGGCGTTGCCGGGATTATCGCATTTCTGATCATGCGCCAGCTCGGCGAAATGGTCGTGGAAGAACCGGTATCCGGGTCGTTTGCTCACTTCGCCTTTAAATACTGGGGGCCGTTTGCGGGCTTCCTCTCCGGCTGGAACTACTGGGTGATGTTCGTGCTGGTCGGCATGGCGGAGCTCACCGCAGCGGGCATCTATATGCAGTACTGGCTGCCGGATGTGCCTACCTGGATCTGGGCGGCAGGCTTCTTTGTGCTGATTAACGCCGTCAACCTGGTGAATGTTCGCTTATATGGCGAAACAGAATTCTGGTTTGCGCTGATTAAGGTGCTGGCTATCATCGGCATGATCGGCTTTGGCCTGTGGATGTTGTTCACCGATCACGGCGGCGATCGCGCCAGCATTGATAATCTGTGGCGCTATAACGGTTTCTTCGCCACCGGCTGGAATGGGCTGATTACCTCACTGGCGGTGATTATGTTCTCCTTCGGCGGGCTGGAGCTGATTGGTATTACCGCAGCAGAAGCGCGTAACCCGGAGACCACGATTCCAAAAGCGGTTAATCAGGTGGTGTACCGTATCCTGCTGTTTTATATCGGCTCGCTGGTGGTTCTGCTGGCGCTTTACCCGTGGGTAGAGATCAAGTCCGATAGCAGCCCGTTCGTGATGATCTTCCATAATCTGGATAGCAACATCGTGGCATCGGCGCTGAACTTCGTTATTCTGGTGGCGTCACTTTCGGTGTACAACAGCGGTGTTTACTCCAACAGCCGTATGCTGTTTGGGCTGTCCGTACAGGGCAATGCGCCGAAGTTCCTCACCAAAGTCAGCCGTCGCGGTGTGCCGGTGAATTCACTGCTGCTTTCCGGGGCGATCACCTCGCTGGTGGTACTGGTGAACTATCTGTTGCCGAAAGAGGCCTTCGGCCTGCTGATGGCGCTGGTTGTTGCCACGCTGCTGCTGAACTGGGTGATGATCTGCATGGCGCACCTGAAGTTCCGTGCAGCGATGCGACGCAAAGGCCGTGAGCCGAAATTTAAAGCGCTGCTGTCGCCTGCAAGCAACTACATCTGTATCGCCTTCCTGCTGATGATCCTCGGCCTGATGTGTACCATGGACGGCATGCGCCTGTCGGCAATTCTGCTGCCAGTGTGGGTGGTGTTCCTGTTTGTTGCGTTTAAGACGTTGCGGCGCAAAGGGTAAAGCTCAGTCGGCGAAAACGTCTCTGTTTTCGTGCACGCATTATTGCCCGGTGGCGCTACGCTTACCGGGCCTACAAACATCGCACCCGTGCGGATCCCGCGCCCTCTATTTTAATCGTGACCTATCTCCCAGATCCTACTCATGATCCGCGATCTTCTGTTTGTAATCGATTACTTTTCTTTTTAGGGTTAAATGTAATCGATTACTTTTTGAGGGTGGCAAACATGGTGTCAACAACCGAAAGTAGTAATGGCCTCGCCGTTCAGCATCGTATGCTGGTTCCACGGCTGTCGTTAATGATGTTTATGCAGTTCTTTATCTGGGGCAGTTGGTCGGTCACGCTGGGGCTGGTGATGACTCAGCACAACATGTCGCTGTTAATTGGCGATGCGTTCTCCGCAGGCCCCATTGCGTCTATTCTTTCCCCGTTTGTGCTGGGTATGCTGGTGGATCGCTTCTTTGCGTCGCAGAAAGTGATGGCGGTGATGCATCTGCTGGGCGCGGCGATCCTCTGGTTTGTGCCGCAGGCGTTAGTCGCGCAAAACGGTTCACTGCTGATTGCGCTACTGTTTGGCTATACGCTTTGCTATATGCCGACCCTGGCGTTGACCAATAACATTGCCTTCCACAGCCTGGCGAATGTCGATAAAACGTTCCCGGTGGTGCGCGTGTTCGGCACTATTGGCTGGATTGTGGCGGGTATTTTTATCGGCGTGACGGGAATTTCCGATACCACGGGTATCTTTACCCTGGCGGCGATTTGCTCGGTGGCGCTGGCGGTCTACAGCCTGACGTTACCGCATACACCGGCTCCGGCAAAAGGGTTGCCGGTGAAGCTACGCGATCTCTTTTGCGCCGATGCTTTCGCGCTGCTGAAAACGCGTCATTTCCTGGTCTTTGCTATCTGCGCGACGCTGATCTCTATTCCGCTGGGCACCTATTACGCGTATACCGCGTCCTACCTTGCCGATGCGGGCGTGGGAGATGTCAGTACAGCGATGTCCTTCGGTCAGATGTCCGAGATTTTCTTCATGCTGGTTATTCCCCTGCTGTTCCGCCGTTTGGGCGTGAAGTACATGCTGCTCATCGGCATGCTGGCGTGGTTTGTGCGTTATGCCTTCTTTGCGCTGGGCGTCAGCGAAGAGGGGCGCTTCCTGCTGTATCTCGGCATTTTGCTGCACGGCGTATGTTACGACTTCTTCTTTGTGGTGGGCTTTATCTACACCGACCGCTTGGCGGGCGAGAAGGTGAAAGGGCAGGCGCAAAGTATGGTGGTGATGTTCACCTACGGTATCGGCATGCTGCTGGGCTCGCAGATTTCCGGGGCGCTCTACAACCGTTTGGTCGCCGGGCACAGCGTGCCGCAGGCATGGGTAACCTTTTGGTGGATCCCGGCGGTTGCCGCCGCCGTTATTGCCATTATTTTCCTCTTCTCGTTTAAGTATGACGATAAGACGCAGGCGTAGTGTTTAAGGAGGTGGTATGAAAACAATCAAAGGACCGGGAATTTTTCTTTCTCAGTTTATCGCAGGCGATGCGCCCTTTAATACCCTGGATGGCCTGGCGGAATGGGCTGCCGGGCTGGGTTATAAAGCACTGCAAATTCCCTGCAATCATCCGGCGATATTTGACCTGGAAAAGGCGGTTGCCAGCCAGACTTACTGCGATGAGATTCGCGGTAGGTTGGCTGAAAAAGGGCTGGAGGTAAGCGAGTTGTCTACGCATCTGGAAGGGCAACTGGTGGCGGTGCATCCGGCCTATGATGATGCGTTCGATCACTTCGCGCCCGCTGTGCTGCGCGGCAACCCGCAGGCGCGTCAGCAGTGGGCGGTAGAGACGGTGAAGAAAGCCGCGCAGGCATCCGCCCGGCTGGGGTTATCGGCGCACGCGACCTTTTCTGGCGCGCTGGCGTGGCCCTATTTTTACCCCTGGCCGCCGCACAATGCTGCCCTGTTGCAGGACGCCTTTGCTGAGCAGGCGCGTCGCTGGCGGCCGATTCTGGATGTGTTTGATGAGCACGGCGTGAACCTGTGCTATGAAATTCATCCCGGCGAGGATCTGCATGACGGCCTGACCTTTGAGCGTTTTCTGGAAGGCGTAGGACACCATCCGCGCTGTCATATGCTTTACGACCCCAGCCATCTGCACCTGCAAAATATCGACTATCTGGCGTGGATCGATATCTATCATTCACGCATTAAAGCGTTTCACGTTAAGGATGCCGAGTTTGAGCGCAACGGGCGCAGCGGCGTTTACGGCGGTTATCAAAACTGGCTCACCCGAGCCGGACGCTTTCGGTCATTGGGCGACGGGCAAATCGACTTTAAAGGGATTTTCAGCAAATTAACCCAGCATGATTACGACGGTTGGGCGGTGCTGGAGTGGGAATGTTGCCTGAAATCCGCAGAAGTGGGGGCACGCGAGGGAAGCGAGTTTATTCGTCGGCACATCATCCCGGTGTCCACTCGGGCGTTTGATGATTTTGCCGCCGGCAGCGAGGCAAAGAAATGATTCAGGTGGGAATTATCGGCAGCGGATTTATTGGCCCGGCGCATCTGGAAGCGCTACGTCGCCTCGGTAACGTGCAGGTGGTGGCGTTGTGCGACAGCAGCCTGGCGCACGCGCAGGCTAAAGCAGATGAACTTTCGGTGCCGCACGCGTATGGCGACGTGGACGCCTTTCTGGCGCATCCGGGCTTGCAGGTGGTTCATAACTGCACGCCCAATCATCTGCATGCGCAGATTAACCGGCAAATTCTTGCCGCCGGGAAGCATATCTTCTCGGAAAAACCGCTGTGCCTGACGCCAGATGAGGCGCGGGAACTGGTGACGATGGCGGAGGATGCGGGCGTCGTGCATGGCGTCAGCTTTGTTTATCGCCAGTTCGCGATGGTGCAGCAGGCGGCAAGTATGCAGCGCAGCGGCGCAACCGGGCGGCTGTTCTCGGTTTACGGTAGCTATTTACAGGACTGGATGCTCAACGAGACGGATTTCAACTGGCGCGTGGATGCCGCACAGGGGGGGGCGTCGAGGGCGATGGCGGATATCGGTTCTCACTGGTGCGATACAGTGCAGTTTGTAACCGGCAAGCGCATCGTAGAAGTGATGGCGGATCTCGCAATTGTTTGGCCGACGCGCAAAGCTAATGTTGCAGGTTCCTCAACGTTTAGCCAGCAGACGCAGGCCGTGCAGTACGCGGATTATCCTGTCACTACGGAGGATGCGGGTTCGGTACTGTTTCGATTTGACGATGGCAGTAAAGGTTGCTTTAGCGTCTCGCAGGTCAGCGCTGGGCGTAAAAATCGCCTCAGCTTTGAGCTCAACGGCAGTGAATGCTCGCTGGCGTGGGATCAGGAAGTGCCGCAGCAGCTGTGGATTGGCAAGCGTGAAGGGGCGAATCAACTGCTCAGTGACGACCCTGGATTACTGAATCGGGATATTGCTGACAGCGCTCATTTCCCCGGTGGCCATATTGAGGGCTGGCCGGACGCCTTCAAAAACATGATGCAGAACTTCTATCGCGCGGTGGCGCAGGGGGAAATGCCGCCAGCCGGGGCGCGTCGATTTGCTTCCTTCCACGATGGTGCAAATGTGATGTATATCATTGACGCAATTATGAAAAGCCATCAGCAACAGCGTTGGGTGCGCGTGGCGGATTAAGCGTCTGCCCGGTTCGCCGGGCGGCGTTTTTGTGATAGCCTGCAACCAACGCGTTAATAGCAGGATATCTCCTTCCTATGTCCATTCAGAAAATTGCGCGGCTGGCCGGTGTGTCGGTCGCCACGGTGTCGCGCGTGCTGAACAACAGCGACACTGTAAAACCGAAAAACCGCGAGCGGGTACTCCAGGCGATTAAAGAGAGCAACTATCAGCCAAACCTGCTGGCGCGTCAGCTACGCACGGCGCGCAGTTCGATGATCCTCGTGATGGTTTCTAACATCGCCAACCCGTTTTGCGCCGAGGTGGTGAAGGGCATCGAAGAACAGGCCGAGAAAAAAGGTTATCGCATTTTGCTGTGCCATTCCGGTTCTGATATCGAGCGTTCGAAATCCGGTTTGCGCTTGCTGACTGGTAAGATGGTCGACGGCATTATCACCATGGATGCATTCAGCAAGTTGCCGGAGCTGAAAATGATTATCGGCGATGCGCCATGGGTACAGTGCGCGGAGTATGCCGATACCGGCTCGGTTTCCTGTGTGGGAATTAACGATGTTGATGCCGCTCAGCATGTGGTGAGTCATCTGGCTGACAGCGGTCGGCAGCGCATTGCGTTGATTAACCACGACCTGAGCTATAAGTATGCTCGCCTGCGTGAGCGTGGATACAAAAGCGTGCTACATGTACGCGAGCTGGATTATCAGACCGTAGAGTACGCGGCCGAGCTGAGTTCTGCGGCGGGGAAAGCGGCAATGGAAAAATTACTGGCGCAACAGCCGAGGCCGGATGCGGTATTTGCCGTTTCTGATACCCTGGCCGCCGGGGCGATGCGCGCGATTGAACAGGCGGGATTGAACGTTCCGCAGGATATCGCCGTAGTGGGATTCGATGGTACCGAGCTTGCGGAGATGGTCTCTCCGCAACTGACGACGGTGCAGCAGCCTTCGCGCGAGATAGGCGCGAAAGCGGTAGAATTGCTGCTGAAAAGAATTGAAAACCCGGCCTCAATGGCCGAGCGGGTGATGATGGACTGGCGCTTTATTTCGCGCGCCAGTGCCTGATTATTGCGGTTGAATGGCGCCTGCCAGTGAACGAATATCGTTCCCGGTAGGCGACTGATATACGCGCAGACCAAACTCTTCTACCACCGCGAAAATATGGTCGAAGATATCCGCCTGAATGCTTTCATATTCCGCCCACACTACCGTATTGGTAAAGCAGTATATCTCCATCGGCAGGCCGTTATTATCTGGCGCAAGCTGGCGGACCATCAGCGTCATATCTTTACGAATACGTGGGTGGTTGCGTAAATATTCGTTGAGATAAGCGCGGAACGTGCCGACATTGGTCATTTTGCGCAGATTCAGTACCGAAGCTTCGCTACCGTGCTCACGGTTCCATTCATCGATTTCCTGATGGCGCGAATCCATATACGGTTTCAGCAGTTTGGCCTGAATCAGACGCTGCTGTTCCTGCTCATCGAGAAAATGCACGCTGGTGGTGTCGATATTAATGCTGCGCTTAATTCGACGACCACCGGACGCGGACATGCCGCTCCAGTTTTTAAAAGAGTCAGAGACCAGCGACCAGGTAGGAATGGTGGTAATGGTGTTATCCCAGTTACGCACTTTTACGGTGGTCAGGCCGATGTCCGTTACCGCGCCGTCAGCGCCATATTTCGGCATCTCAAGCCAGTCGCCGAGCTTCAGCATGTCGTTAGCTGAAAGCTGAATACCGGCGACCAGGCCAAGAATCGGGTCTTTAAACACCAGCATCAGCACGGCGGCCATCGCGCCAAGGCCGCTAATCAGAATCGCCGGAGATTGCCCCAGTAGCAGAGAAATAATCAGAATGCCGACCAGAATGGCGCTGACCAGTTTCACCCCCTGGAATATGCCTTTGAGCGGTAACTGAGATGCTGCGGATAATTTCTGGCTGAGATTAAAGATGACATCTAATAATGAGAAGAAAGACAACAGGGCGTAAAGCATGACCCACAGTTGGGCGCAGGTTGTCAGAATTTGTGCTGCATCACTGCCTTTTTGTAGCCATAAAACGGCCTGTACGTTGACGATAATCCCTTGCAGGGTAAACGCCAGACGATGGAAAAGTTTATTCTGGGTAATGATTTGCAGCCATAATTTGCTGCTGGCCTGTGCGCGTCGTTCAAACGTCCGTAGCACAATGCGGTGCAGGATAATATGTACGACAATTGCAGTAAGTAAAATAATACCAAAGATAATCACCAGGGAACTGGTGTGATTTATTTCGATGCCGAGTTCTTCGACCTGAGCTATCAATTCCTGCATAACATCTCCTTTATAACCAGTGCCTATAATGGCGGCTGGGGGGATATTATGCAAATTGGGGGAATTACGGTGCGGTTTGGTGCCCTCACCCTAGCCCTCTCCCACAGGGAGAGGGAACCGATCGCGCCAGGTTAAATTTTGGTGCTGGTTTTCTCCCTCTCCCTGTGGGAGAGGGCCGGGGTGAGGGGGATAAGTTAAATCTCAGTCAAGATTTCTGACAGCGGCAGACGCGATTTCGGCAGAGCAGCATTGAAATCTTCCACGCTGTGATGACCCACCGGCACGACTACCAGGCTGGTGAAGCCTTTTTCTTTCAGGCCAAACTCGGCGTCGAGTACGGCGGCGTCAAAACCTTCAATCGGTACCGCGTCCAGACCCATCGCGCCCACGCCCAGCAGGAAGTTACCGACGTTCAGGTAAACCTGTTTTGCCATCCACTGATCGTCATCTTTCAGATCGACGCGGTGCATATCGGCGAAGAAAGTACGGCCTTTGTGGTTAGCGGCTTTTGCTTCCGGGGTGGCGAAGCGGCCATCGGCCTCTTCCTGATCGACCACTTTCTCAAGCCAGGCGTCATCCATTGCGGTTTTGGCGCAGAAAACCACCACGTGAGAGGCGTCCAGCATTTTGCGTTCATTGAAGACGTAGTTACCGGCAGCGGATTTCGCCACGCGCGCTTTGCCTTCGTCGGTGCTGGCAACGATAAAATGCCACGGCTGAGAGTTGGTGCTGGACGGGCTGAATTGCAGCAGCGTCTTCAGGTTGTCTGCCTGCTCAGCGGTCAGTTTTTTGCTGGCGTCGAAGGCTTTAGTGGAATAGCGCTTTTTGGCAACGGAAATGATATCCATAACAACTCCTGAATGATAAAAAGCACCGCTCAAGCGGTGCGTTAAGTCGGAAAAGGGTACAGCGCAGGAGGCGATTTGAGAAGTGTGAAAAATGCGATAACAGTTATTGATAAAAACGGAAAATCATTGAGGACGAAACCGTTTTTGCTCGCGTTTTGGTAACTTATCGACAACGCGCTCCCATGAATCGGTAATCAGCGATTCCAGTAACTCAGGCGTAATATCATCACCCGGATAGACGGAGATCCAGTGCTTTTTATTCATATGGTATCCCGGTTTGATGCTGGGATAGATAGCCTGATTGAGCAGCGAAATTTCCGGATCTGACTTGAGATTTACAACGGGCAAGCCGCGTGTCCACAGGTTGATCATAAAGATTTTCCCGCCGATACAGAACACATCGTACTCCGGGCCAAAAGGCCAGGTCAGCTCGGCAAACGGCATCTCCAGCGCCAGGCGTTTTGCGCTGGCGTGTAATAGTTCACTGTCCATAGCTCCTCCGTTGTGCAAAACGGGAACGGCGGTACCGTTCCCGTTACGCTTACAGTGATTTTGCCAGGCGATCGACCGCCTCAACTAACCCCTCGTGCGACACGGTGGAGTAGGAGAGACGCAGCGTCGTGACGTCAGGCGCATCGTTATAAAAGGCTTCGCCCGGTACAAAGACCACGCGGTTTTCCAGCGTCTTTTTCAGCCATTCGGTAGCATTGAACGGGTAGCGGAAATGGGCCCACAGGAACATCCCGCCTTTCGGGCGACTGAAAGCAAGATGATCGCCCAGTTTGGCTTCCAGCGCACTCGCCAGGGTGTCGCATTTTTTACGATAATCTTCGCGGATCAGCGCAATTTGTGCGGGCAGTCGATTAAGCGATAAGTACTGTGCGGTGATTTGCTGCGACAGGGTACTGGTATGCAGGTCGGTCGCCTGCTTCACGATAATGGCTTTGCTTGCCAGCCATTCCGGCATCACCAGCCAGCCCACGCGCATCCCCGGCGCCAGAATTTTGGAGAAGGTGGAGGTATAGATAACCTGGTCAGTGCAGCCGAGCGCCATGGCGTGTTGATAAAGCGGCTGCGGGCGTTCATCGGTAAAGCTGATTTCCCCGTACGGGTCGTCCTCAACGATGATAAAACCGTGCTGTTTGGCCAGCTCAACCAGGCGACGGCGGCGCGGTTCGCTGAGCGTTTTGCCGCCAGGGTTGCCAAAGGTAGGCACCAGATACACCACTTTGACCGGGCTGGTTTGCACTAAATCGGCCAACTGTTCAACCAGCATGCCGTCTTCGTCAGTATCGACGCTCTGAATGTTGGCCTGCGCCAGCTGGAAGACCTGCAACGCCGCCAGGTAAGTTGGGCGTTCGACAACCACCACATCGCCAGGGTTAAGTAACGTACGGGCGACAATATCCAGCGACTGCTGAGAGCCGGACGTGATGTAAACCTGTGACGCGTCACAGGCCACGCCGCGCGCGCGACAAATATCGGCAATCGCCTGACGCAGCGGCGGGTAACCTTCGCTCAGGCTGTACTGCATCGCTTCCTGAAATTGTGACGCCATAACCTGCTGTACCGCGAGCTGAATACCTTCGTTATCAAACAGTTCTGGCGCAGGAATACCGCCGCCAAGCGAGATAACGCCGGGCAGTTTGCTGTGTTTGAGGAGTTCGCGGACGGCGGAAGGTTTCAGCCCTGTGGCGCGCGATGCCAGCTGATGTTCGAACATAATGACCCTGATTTCTGATGATGAGAAGAGGGTCTACTATAAAACAGTCTGCGGCGAAATGGCCGCAGCTTTTTAATTTTCAGAATATCGTGCTGTCAACATGGGGGAATCCGCTATCTGGCGGATGACGTTAAGGCTTTTCCTCGGCCAGTGCGCGCCACATCGCTTCAAAGCCCAGCGCTTTGAGTTTATCCGCACGCGCGGGCTGCTGGCTGGCGAATTCAATGGTGGCTTCCGCCAGCGAAAGGAACAGCGCGTCGCCGAAGGTTTCGAACTCGCCGGACAGGTAAACCGGGCGCACCGAACGCTGGCACAGGCGGTTGAGTTCCGGGAACATCTCTTTCACCTGCAGTTTTGTCTCTTCAGTAATTTTCTCGCTCATCGACATACGACGCATCGCGCGGTTGCCGACCGGATTACGCACGCCCCAGTCGATGTAACTGTTCCAGATACTGTGAATCACCTCTTTCGGCGCTTCAGACTCGCTAAGCCCGGCGATCATCGCCTGGCAAAGGTCGTATTTCAGATGCAGGTAAAGCGCATTAAGCAGATCGTCCTTGGTGGCAAAATAACGGAACAGGGTGCCTTCAGCGACCCCCGCGTTGCGGGCGATAAGCGCCGTCGAGGCAGCAATGCCGGATTGGGCAAAAGCCACCGTTGCGGCATCCAGTAACGCCTGCTTTTTATCTTCACTCTTGGGACGAGCCACTACACTTTACCTCACTGCGAACAAAAGAAGAGATTGAAACACGCAACCCGGCCTCACTTCAACGAGGCAGGTCAAAATTCGAAAATCGGCTTGACGATTTTTTCTTCCTCTCTCTATAATGAGTGCCTACTCACTCATAATCAAGTTTTTCACGCTGCTTCAGGATGAGGCATCTGTCTGGTCAGGAAATGAAACCTTTCATCATCAGTGTGGTTGTCATCATGCTTATTGCATCCGCAGCGAGTCTGCCATTTGTTCTGAATGCCGGTTTCGGCCAGGCTCCGCAAGGTACGGAGAAAAGTCGGGTAGAGGCGTCGCCAAACTACCGCGACGGTGTATTCAATAATCAGCTGCCAACGCCGGGGTTTACCAGCGACAAAAACATGCTGGTGGCCTGGTGGGAGTTTCTGACGGTCAAACGCGAGAACGCGCGCCCGGCGCAATCGTTGCCGATGGTCGCTACCGATCTGGCAAACATTCCGTTGCAGGAAGACGTTACGGTTTGGCTGGGCCATTCGTCGTGGTACCTGCAACTGGCCGGGAAACGCATTCTGATCGATCCGGTATTCAGCAGCTACGCCGCACCGTTTTCGTTTCTGAATAAAGCGTTTGCCGGGGATTATCCGTGGCGTGCGCAAAATATGCCGGAAATCGATCTGCTGATCATTTCGCACGATCATTACGACCATCTGGATTACGCGACGATTAAGGCGCTGATCCCGAAGGTAAAAAGGGCAGTGGTTCCGCTGGGCGTAGGGTCGCATCTGCGTTACTGGGGAATGAATGAGGAGCGGGTGACCGAGGCTGACTGGCAGGAACAGGTTGAAATCAGCCCGTCGCTGAGCGTGCATGTGCTGCCCGCGCGGCATTTCTCCGGGCGCGGTATTAAGCGCAACCAGACCCTGTGGGCCAGCTTTATGTTCGTCACGCCGCAGCGAAAAATTTACTACAGCGGTGACTCCGGCTATGGGCCGCACTTCAAAGCAATTGGTCAGCAGTTTGGTTTTGTCGATGTCGCGATTCTGGAAAATGGTCAGTATGACCAGGACTGGCGCTACATCCATATGCATCCTGAGGAGACCGCGCAGGCCGCCGTTGACCTGCACGCCGCTGCCGTGCTGCCGGGCCACTCCGGGCGCTTTGTGCTGGCGAAGCACACGTGGGATGACCCGTACAAGCGGCTTGCGCAAGCCAGCAAGGGTAAGGCTTATCGTCTGCTGACACCGATGCAGGGCGAGCCCGTAGCGCTAGCCAACCGTACACAACAATTCCGGGCCTGGTGGGAATAATCACCAGCAGTAATAAAAAAAAGAAGGAGAGGGAAGCATGACTATTTCCGCTCAGGTTATCGACACTATCGTTGAGTGGATCGATGACAACCTGCACCAACCGCTTCGCATTGACGATATCGCACGTCACGCGGGCTACTCGAAATGGCACCTGCAACGACTCTTTTTGCAGTACAAAGGCGAGAGTCTGGGGCGCTATATTCGCCAGCGCAAACTCAGCCTGGCGGCGCAGGAGCTGAGGACGACCAATCAGCGTGTGTATGATATTTGTCTGAAATATGGCTTTGATTCGCAGCAGACATTTACCCGCGTTTTCACCCGGACGTTTAACCAGTCGCCGGGGGCGTATCGTCGGGAGAATTATTGTAGTCAGATGCATTAGTGCAACATCTCCACCCGTGACTATCTATTGAAAACAATTCCCATTTGCATTAGCGTTGTTAACAAATTTCAACGGGAATGTGTGTTCGATGAAACTGGCGTGGAGTGGATTACTGATTGGGCTGACGGCGCTGCCTGCCTCGGCGATGGAGTGTGAAACCTCTCCCAACCGGGGCGAGCAGAAGGGGAAATTTGATGCCAGCGGCGAGGTTTGTTTTACTCTGCCGACACTGGGGGAGAATTATGTATCGGCGCGCTTATCGGGCGTGACCGATGCCCGATTGCTGGATGAGCAAAATAGGGCCATCCGCACGCTGGTTTCCGGTGGCCCGGCGGACGGGCAGCATATGTTGCTGTTTTCTCTGCCTGTTAAACAGGCCTCTTCGCTGGTATTACACGGTGAAGCCGGCTCTGCCTGGCATTTCCAGTGGCAAATCAATGAAACTCATGCGCTGGCAGTGGAAGAACAGCAATCGCCCGCCAGCCCGCAGCTACAAAAACTCTCACGTGAACTTGCCGCAGGCGGGAATACTGACGCGTTCTGGCTGGCTCGCCAGCAGGAAGGTACGCCGATGGTAGAGCCCGTCGACGCGCAGCATAAACGGGTGACTTTTCTGTGGCGCGGCGCGCGCAGCAATGTTTATCTGCTGGGCTCGCCCGGTGGCGATCATGATGCGCTGTTTCGCTTAGGGCAGTCGGACGTCTGGTTTCGCAGTTATATCGTGCCTGCCGACACGCTGATGCAATACAAACTCGCCCCGGATGTACCTAAAGTCGCGGGGAGTTTGCGCGAGCAACAGCGCGCCATTCAGGTCAGCGCGCAGGCGGACCCGCTCAACCCGCAGACGCTGAGCCCATTGAGCCTCGATCGCTGGAACCGCTTTTCCCTGCTGGCGCTGCCTGCTTCCCGCTACTTTTCCGCCCAACGTATGGCGCAGCCGATCCGCTACGGCAGCCTGACGCGCCATACGCTGAGCAGCCACCATCTTGGTAATAGCCGCGAAATCAAAATCTATCGCCCCCGCGTCGCGCAGCCCGCACGCTGGACGCTGTTTATGTTTGATGGGCAAAACTGGCAGGATGAGTATCGCACTGCTAACGTGCTGGATAGCCTGATTGCTCGCCATCTGCTGCCGCCGATTAATATTGTTTTCATTGATAGCCTGGACCACGCAAGACGCGGAAAAGAGCTGCCGCCTAATCCCCATTTTGCTGATTTTATGGCCCACGAGCTGGTGCCGTTCCTGCAACGACAGGGCATTACGCTTACACGGCAGAAAACGATCCTTGCCGGGTCGAGCTACGGAGGGTTGGCCTCCTCATGGGTGGCACTGCGCTATCCGCGTCTGTTTGGCAATGTGCTGAGCCTGTCAGGTTCGTACTGGTGGACGCCGAAAGGCGAACCGGTGAACTGGCTCGCCAGGCAATATGCGCAATCGCCGCGCTACCCATTACGCTTCTGGTTACAGGCCGGGCAGTTTGAGAGCAGCGGGCCCGGCGGCGGCAACTATCGCCACACGCTGGCGTTTGAGCAGGTACTGCGTGAGAAAGGGTATCCGGTCAGTTTTCATGCATCATCCAGCGGCCACGATTACGCCGGATGGAGTGAAGCGCTGGTGCTGGGACTGCGTGATTTAACCGGCTTAGCGCACGGCAAACCAGCGACGCCAGACGTAACGCAGAACAAAGTACTCTACAGCGCCCAGCACTAAGAACCACAGGCAAAACAGCAGGGTATAGAACTGGTCGAGATCCATCAGATGGAAGGTATCGACCAGTTTTTGCGCCAGCGTTAAGCCGAGGGAAGGCGCCGGTAGCAACAGGCACGAGAGCAGTGCCATAAGCAAAATACCGGCGGCAGAAATCAGGGTTTCGAGCGGGTGTTTCATGCGATGTTAATCTTAAGTTAAAAACTATATTTTCCGGCAATAGGCGGCATAACGCAATAACTCTTGGTAAACATATTTTAAAATATAAAAAACAACCACTACGTATTAATTCGTAGATGAATTAAATAAATATTCCTGGGTTTAAACGAACGCTAATTTACGTAAATAATCGTCATGTTTAACCCAGTAGTTTTACAAATGTATAGGTGCTGTAGCCGATCAGCGTTGCAACGATGATTGCAGCGGCGATGTACAGCGCCAGGCGGCGTCCGCGGTAGATTCCGAACATAATTCACCTCCGTTTAGTTTGAGTTTAAGAACATTCTGTAATATTAATATTATTAAATCAACTGGCATCATCTTTGAATTTTATTGGATAGCGAATGTTGCGTGAGATCAATTTTTTCATCCGCAAGGATTAATAATTATTAAACCGTCTTAGCCTTGGCCAGAAATGATTTCAGGCCTTCCGTATACAGGAATTTAGAAGGAAATTTATCGTGTCTAAAATGATGAACCCGCAGAACATACCGCCAACGGGCGGTAACACCCACCGGCAGGCTTATCAGCAAACCATTGCCCAGATCCTTGAGCAAAAGCAAACCCAGCCGGAAGGCCTCAACCAGGCCGAGGCCGTAGAGCGCTTGCAGAAGCTTGGCCCTAATGCGCTGCCGCAGAAGAAAGGTAAGCCCGCGTGGCTGCGCTTCCTTGCGCACTTCAACGACGTCCTGATCTACATCCTGCTGGCCGCTGCCGTGATGACGGCGGTGATGGGGCACTGGGTGGATACCGCCGTTATTCTCGGCGTTACGGTCATCAATGCGCTGATTGGTTATATCCAGGAGAGCAACGCGGAGAAATCGCTGCAAAGCATTCGCAATATGCTCTCCAGCGATGCGCAGGTGATCCGTGATGGCAAACACGCCACCATCCCGACCACCGATCTGGTGCCTGGCGATATCGTGGTGCTGCGCGCGGGCGACCGTATTCCGGCAGATATGCGTCTGATTGAAGCGCATAACCTGCGGGTGGAAGAGGCGATTCTCACCGGTGAGTCGACGGTTGTCGATAAGCACACCGACGCGCTGACCGGCGACCTGCCGCTGGGCGATCGCACCAATATGCTGTTCTCGGGCACCACCGTGAGCGCGGGCGGCGGCGTAGGCGTAGTTGTGGCGACCGGGCAGGCGACCGAGCTTGGCCGTATCAACCAGATGATGGCTGATGTCGAAACTAACCGCACGCCGCTGCTGGTGCAGATGGACAAACTTGGCAAAGCGATTTTCGTCATTATTCTGGCGATGATGGCGGTACTGTTCGTGTTCAGCGTCCTGCTGCGCGATATGCCGATGGGCGAATTGCTGCTGTCGCTGATTAGCCTGGCTGTTGCGGCGGTACCCGAGGGGTTACCGGCGATCATCTCGATTATCCTCTCGTTGGGCGTACAGGCGATGGCGCGTAAGCGGGTGATTATTCGTAAGCTGCCAACCGTTGAGACGCTGGGCGCGATGACAGTGGTGTGCTCTGATAAAACGGGCACCCTGACCATGAATGAGATGACCGTGAAAGCGGTGATCACCGCCGATAGCTGCTACCGCGTGGACGGCGACAGCTACGAGCCGGTCGGAAATCTCTATCTGGAGGGCAGCAACGAGCCGGTAAAAGTACAGCCTTACACGGTGCTGGAAAAATATCTGCGCACGATTGATCTCTGTAACGACAGTCAACTGGTACGCAATGAGCTGGGCCACTGGGGAATTACCGGCGGGCCGACCGAAGGCGCGCTGAAGGTACTGGCAACGAAAGCGTCGCTGGAGCCGGTGACCACGCAGCTGGTAGCGAAGATCCCGTTTGATTCACAGTACAAGTACATGGCAACGCACTACAAGCTGGATGCCGAAGAGTGGGTGATGGTCACCGGCGCGCCGGATGTATTGTTTGCACTGTGTGAGCAGCAGCAGACCGCACGTGGCCTGGCGACGTTTGACCGCACCTACTGGGAGTCAGAGATGGAGCGCTTTGCCCGTCAGGGCCTGCGTATGGTGGCGGCAGCCATTAAACCCGCTGACATCGGCGCGACCACGCTGGATCACAACGACCTCCAGCAGGGCCTTATCTTCCTCGGTATCGCCGGGATGATGGACCCGCCGCGCCCGGAAGCGGTGGATGCGATCCACACCTGCCAGACGGCGGGGATCCGCGTGAAAATGATCACCGGCGATCACCCGCAAACGGCGATGAGTATTGGCCAGATGCTGGGCATTCACAACAGCACCGAAGCGATGACCGGCTACCAGCTGGAGCACATGGATGATGACGAGCTGGCAAAAGCAGCCGTGGAGTATGACATCTTTGCCCGTACCAGCCCGGAGCATAAACTGCGTCTGGTTAAGGCGTTGCAGAAAAACGGCGAAGTGGTCGGGATGACCGGTGATGGCGTAAACGACGCGCCAGCGCTGCGTCAGGCTGACGTCGGCATTGCGATGGGGATTAAAGGCACCGAAGTCACCAAAGAGGCGGCGGACATGGTGTTGACCGACGATAACTTCGCGACCATCGCCAGTTCGGTCAAAGAGGGGCGTCGGGTGTATGACAACCTGAAGAAAACGATCCTCTTTATTATGCCAACCAACCTGGCGCAGGGTCTGCTGGTGGTGATTGCCCTGCTGGCAGGGAATATGATCCCGCTGACGCCGGTGCTGATTTTGTGGATGAACATGGCGACCTCCACGACGCTTTCCTTCGGCCTGGCCTTCGAAGCCGCCGAGCGTAACGTGATGAATCGCCCGCCGCGTAAAACTGGCCAGCACGTCATGGATGCGTTTGCGGTCTGGCGTGTGGCGTTTGTCGGCTCGATGATTGCCATCAGCGCCTTCATTCTTGAGGCCTGGCTGGCGCCACGCGGCCACAGTGCAGAGTTTGTCCGCACCGTGCTGTTGCAGATGCTGGTGACCGCGCAGTGGCTGTACATGATTAACTGCCGTAACACCGACGGTTTCTCTATCAACCGCGGCCTGCTGAAGAACAAAGGTATCTGGATGGTGACGGGGGTTCTGTTGCTGCTCCAGCTGGCGATTATCTATCTGCCGGTGATGCAGATGATGTTCGGTACCGAAGCGCTGCCTGCTCGCTACTGGTTCGTGACGTTGGCAATGGGTGCGGTGATGTTCTTCATCGTCGAGATTGAGAAGCGCCTGACGCGCAGATTCCGCAAAGCTGCTTAATTGAAAAAATGCCCGGTGGCGCTTCGCTTACCGGGCCTACTCACTTGTAGGCCGGATAAGGCGTAGCCGCCATCCGGCATCTTTCAGGACGACGTTTTCCTCTCCACCGTAATCATCGTGACAAACGGATGATACTGCCACGGTACCGAACTTCCCTTCTGATACATCTTCGAAATGGTGCCATCAAGGTACAGCATCTGCCGGATATCCAGTTTCGACCGGGCATAGCAGGCGAAATCATAAAAATTGGTTTCTTTGGCGCTCAGCATAAACACCACGCGACCCTGACGGTTAATGCCCACCGCATTACGTAATTTTCTCGAACTGGCCGACGGTTTCAGACGCCAGTTGATAGTGCCGTTATCAATCAGCATCGGGCCGGACTGCACTGCGTAATCCATGCCTTTGGTGCTTTTCAGCGCATCGAGGGTCACAATGCCCGCTTTCCGATCCTTGAGATAAAACACGCCGCCCGGGCGAATAAAGAAGTTGCCGCCGCCGGATGCGCGATTAATCGGCGCGAGCTTTTTTCCCTTTTCGATATAGAGCCCCAGCGGCGCATAATCTTTGCCATAAATCCCGCCGTTCATCGCCATCAGCACCTGCCCGTTGCCGTTGATATCTGCCAGCAGCGAATAGAGCGAGCCCCAGGCTTTGCCGTCCGGTTTTTTCCAGCGCAGGGTGATGTTTTCTTGCTGTAGATCGACTTCATAGCTTTGTACCTGAAGAGATGGGTCGGTCAGCGTGCAGGCGGCGTGGGCGAAAGGCGTAAGTGGAAGCAGCAGGGCGGACAACAGCCAAAGACGCATCATATCTTCTTTCCTTGTGCGATGAGCGGGAGGGCAAAATAGCGCGTAATCCCGCTCATGCAAAGGCTTTCTGTGCTTACGCCGCCCAGGTGTCGCAGTGCTGTTGTACCAGGGTTATCAGCGAGCCGCCACCGGCGATGAACTCGCGCATGCGCTGGGCTTCGCTTTTCCCATGTTTCACCATCAGCGCCAGTTCTTCGAGCGCGCTTCCGCCACGGTGTTGATCGGCATACGGTTGCAACTGTTCCAGCAGCGTCTCCAGTTCATGGGCGATGGTGTGTTGCTCGCCGCTGGTCACGTCGGTGACCACACCCTGTAGACCATAACGGCAGGCCTGGAAGCGATTGAATTTATACAGCAGGTAATCCTGCGGGCCAGGTTTATGTGGCCGTTTTTCAAGTAACCAGTGCGCCAGCGCCTGAATCAGACCGGCCATGTTGACCGCATGGCCGAGAGTGAGCGGCGTATCCATGACGCGCACCTCCACCGTGCCAAAATGCGGGCTGGGGCGAATATCCCAGTGCAAATCTTTAATTCTTTCGACCATGCTGGTATAGCTGAGCTGGCGAAACAGCCGGGTAAACTCCTGCCAGTTTGCTGCCCAGGGCATGGGGCCGTTATCGGGAAAAGCCGAGAAAATATTGAGCCGCGCGCAGGCGAAGCTGCTGTCGGCACCCTGCAGATAGGGCGATGCGGCGCTGAGCGCAATCAGATGTGGAACGTACCGCGAAAGGCCATGCAGCAGATAAAGCGCGTCGTCACCGTTGGTGCAGCCAATATGCACGTGTTGACCAAACACCGTCGCCTGGCGGGCAAGGTACCCATAGGCTTCCAGGGTATGTTGATAACGGGGATTATCCCCGACTTCCTGACTTTGCCAGCGCTGGAACGGATGCGTCCCACCGCCGCAAATTTTGACATGCTGTTCTGACGCCGCGCGTAGCACGGCGCGCTGGATGGCGGCAAGCTGGGTGGCGGCCTGGTGGATATCGTCGCACACGCCCGTTGCCACCTCCAGCATGCTATTAGTGATGTCATGCTTGATTTCCCCCTGCGTCACACCGCGACTGGCGGCGGCAATCAGGGCGGAAGAGTCCTGGCAAAGATCGTAACCTGGCGGGTTAATGACCTGAAGCTCGAGCTCAATGCCGAGCGTAAAAGGCGCAGAAACATGAAAGTCAGGTAAAGGCATAGTCGTCTCACGGTGGTGACTGGTGCCTTTAGTATAGGTGGCGAAAAATCTTGCGCCTGGCTGACCTTTACATTCTGTGTTCGCCGTTTTGCAGGGCCGGGCGATCGTAAAATCGCTGAATCACACCGTCCGCCATAAACGCCGCGCGATCGGACATATGCGCTATTACATCGGCATCGTGGCTCACCAGTAAATAGGTTAACCCATGCGCTTTTTTCAGGCGATTCAGCAGATTGAGGATCTCCGCCTGAATCGACATATCCAGCGCCGAAGTAGGTTCATCCAGCAGGAGAAGCTGTGGACGAAGTAACAGGGCGCGTGCGATGGCGACACGCTGGCGCTGGCCTCCAGAAAGTTGATGCGGATAGCGCGTAGCTGCATCGGCGGGTAAACCCACCTGCATCAGCGCGGTGCTGACCTGCGTGTCTGGTTGCGTTTCACCGTGGATTTGCAATGGTTCGGCAAGCGTGCGATAGATTGTGTGGTTGGGATGTAACGAGGCGTAAGGGTCCTGAAAAACCATTTGGACATTACGCCGCAATATCCCCTGAAAAAGTTGTCCTGGCGTGATGGTGGTTTCGAATAACGAGACGCGACCGTGCCATTCGCGTTGCAACCCGGCAATGACGCGCAGAAGAGTGGATTTCCCGCAGCCCGACTCGCCAATCAGGCTGAAGGTTTCACCGGCCTCGACGCTGAAAGTGGCGGCGCTAACGGCGGTTTTTGCGCTAAATTTCACCTGAACATCGTGAATATCAACGATCGACATGGGTCTGTTCCTTCAGCAAAGCGCTGCGATCCAGCGTGGGTAACATCTGGCCATAGGTCTGCGCATTCGGGCGACAGGTCCAGAGCGTACGGGTATAGGGATGCGTCGCATGCGGGAGCTCTCTGGCTTCCAGCTCATCTATTTTTTCGCCCTGATACATCACCAACACACGCTGGCAATGTTCAGCCACCAGCGGCAGATCGTGGCTAATCAGTAGCATCGCCATTTGCCGTTGTTCACACTGTTCCACCAGAAGCTCGAGGATTTGATTGCGCAGGCGCGCATCCAGCGCAGAGGTAGGTTCATCGGCAATCAGGACCTTGGGGTCATTAATTAAGGCAATAGCAATCATGACGCGCTGACCCATTCCGCCGGAAAGCTCTCCGGGATAACGGTTGAGTACGCTGTCATCCAGCCCCACCGCGCGGATGGCCTCATGGATTTTCTCACGCCGCAGACGTCGGCTGAGTGATTGATGCAGGGTTAGCGCTTCTTCAACTTGAGCATAAATCGTTTTTACCGGATTCAGCGCGTAGCGCGGATCCTGAAGCACCATCGCAATGTCATTGCCGCGCAGATGTCGCCAACCGCGCGCGTTGAGATCCAGCAGATTATGCCCGAGCACATGTAACGTATCCGCCTGAATTCGCCCCGGCTGGCGCACCAGCCCCATCAGCGCGCGGGCGGTCATCGATTTACCGGAACCCGACTCGCCCACCAGTGCAAGGCGTTCATTACCAACGGAAAAACTGACGTTATTCAACACGCGGGCACCGGGGTAGTCGATGGTTAATCCCTGAACATTCAGGCGTTGTTCAATCATGTTGCGGCTCCAGAATATCGCGTAATCCATCACCCAGCAGATTAAACGCCAGGCTTGCCAGTAAAATAATGGCACCGGGCGCGGCGGCAACCCACCACTGGTCGAAAATAACCTGCATGCCGTCGGCAATCATGGCTCCCCATTCCGACATGGGCGGGCGAGCGCCCAGCCCGAGGAAACCTAACCCCGCTGCGGCCAAAATTATCCCGGCTAAATCAAGGGCCAGACGCACAATCGCGGAAGGAAGACACAGTGGCAGGATATGGCCAAACAGCAAGCGTCCGCCGCGAATGCCCATCATTTCGGCGGCGGCGAGGTAATCACTGTGACGCAGACGCTGTATTTCCGTTCGTGCCTGACGCGCGTAAGCCGGCCAGGTGGTGAGCGCCAGCGCCAGTGCGCCATTCACCAGCCCCGGCCCCAGCATGGCGACGAACGCAAAAGCCAGAATCAGCCTCGGCATTGACATAACGATGTCCGTAATGCGCATCAGAATACGCTCCAGCCAGCCGCCGTAATAGCCGGAAAGAATGCCCACCAACAACCCAAGCGGAAGCGTAATGGCGGTAACCAGCGCCACCAGGCCCAGCGCAGGGCGGCTACCGTAAATCAGGCGCGAAAGGAGATCGCGCCCGTAACTGTCCGTTCCCAGCCAGTGCTGCGCGGACGGCGCCTGTAAGCGTGCGGCGGCATCCTGCCAGTTTGGATCGAAAGGTGCCAGCCACGGGGCAAATAGCGCCGTTAGCAGTAGTAAAACGATAATAATCAGCCCGGCAAAAGCGGCAGGCGAACGGCGCAGACGGCGCAAAAAACGAGTCAGCGGCATTAGCGAATCCTCGGGTCAGTCAGGCGCACCAGCAGGTCCGTAAGATTGTTAATTAACACAAAGCAGACGCCAATCAGCAGCGTACCGCCCATAATCGCCGTGGCGTCGCCCGCGAAAAGTGCAGTGGTGAGATAGCGACCAATACCTGGCCAGGAGAAAACCGTCTCAGTTAACACGGCACCTTCCAGCATGCTGGTCCAGGCGAGGGCGATAACGGTCAGCAATGTCCCGCGAATATTGGGCAGAACGTGGCGCAGTAAAATGGTCATCTCACCCGCACCTTTTGCGCGCGCCAGCAAAATGTACTCTTTGTTCATTTCGCTAAGACAGGCGGAGCGGGTTAAACGCGTAATGCTTGCCAGCGCGTAATAGGCCAGCAGCAAGACCGGCAACACCAGGTGGCTTAATGCATTTTTAAACGCGCCTGCATCGCCGGAAAGAGCAGTGTCAATGAGCGCGAACCCGGTACGAGGCTCAACGGTATATTGATAAATATCGTCCAGCCGTCCCGGCCCGACGCTCCACTGTAGCCGCGCATAAAACAACGCCAGCATCAGCAGGCCGAGCCAAAAAATGGGTACAGAATTCCCCAGCAGGGTGAAGGTGCGAACCGCCAGGTCCCACGGTGAACCGGCATAGCGGGCGCAAAGCACGCCCGCGACCACGCCGAGTAGGGCGCCAACAATCAGCGCCAGTGTGGCCAGCTCAAGCGTGGCGGGGAAAACCGAGAGCAAATCGTGCAATACCGGTTGCCCGGTTGAACTGGCGATGCCAAGGTCGCCATGAGCCAGATTCACCAGGTAGTGCCAGAACTGGATCACTAAAGGTTGATCGAGCCCGAGCTGGTGGCGCATTTGATCGTACGTTGACTGGCTGGCGTGATCGCCGACGATTTGCAAAACCCGATCCACCGGCGAAAGGGCCGACAGGGCGAAAGTGATCAGCAGTAAACCGAAGAGCGTCAGGCACAGGGTGAGAAGCCCCTGAGATAACGCAATCAGCGCGCTTTTTGTTCTGTTGGGAGAAACGACAGACATGACGATTCCGTATTGTAATTCATCAGCAGAAGGCCCGGCAGATTCACGGCCACCGGGCCCGCATCAGGACAGGTTGTTACTTGGTAATGCGATCGTACCAGACCATATCGGCGTTCAGACCCTGCTGATAGCCTTTCACGTTATCCCGTACCACAATCTGCGTTTTCCCCTGATCGACGAAAACATAAGGGGAGTTATGTTGCAGCTCTTCCTGCATTTTTTTATACAGATCAAGACGTTTAGCCGGGTCGGGTTCCGCTACCGCAGCCAGCGTGGCTTTGTTTAGTTCGGGATTTTTCCAGCCATTCAGGCCTGCTACGGTGCTCGATTTACCGTCATTCCAGGCGAAGGAGCTGGCATTGGAGTGCGCATCAAAGTAGTCAGGTAGCCACATGCGGATGGCGGCCTGATGCTGATGCGCACGCACGCGGGCGTAAACCTGGCTGCCTGCGGCAGGTAGCAGGTCAATCTTAATGCCGCCCTGCGCAAAGCTTGCCTGCATGGACTGGGCGATGGTAATAAACGGCGGCTTGTTCTCTACATCCAGCGTGAAGTGGGCGTCTTTGATCCCTGCTTTGGCAAGGATCGCTTTCGCTTTTGCCGGGTCAAATTTGAACGGCTGCGTTTCCAGTGCGCCCGGGAAGCCGACAGGCAGGAAGCTCTGGTGAATAAAGTACTGTCCTTTAAGCAGATCTTTGGTGATACCTTCGTAATCGACCAGCCAGCGTGATGCTTCCCACAGCGCCGGGTTGTTAAGCAGCGGATTGGCGCTGTTGGCGGTGTTAAACGCCAGATAGTTCTGTTCAGCGGACGGGATACTGATAATTTTGACGCCTGGTTTGCCTGACAGCGCGTTAATGTTATCCGCCCCGAGATCGCGAGCGATATCCGCATCACCCTGCTGGATAAGCAGGCGACGCGACGCGGGGTCCGGCACGTTTTTGATAATCACGTTCGCCAGTTTTGGCGCCCCGGCAGGTGAGCCCGGGTTCGCCGCCAGCACAATGGCCTGATGTGGTTGATAGACGCGCATTTTGTACGCGCCGCTGCCCGCAGAGTGCATTTTCAGCCAGGCGTTACCGAAATCACCGTCTTTCACATTGGCAGACACCAGCTTTTCATCGACGATTGAAGCGATTGGTGTAGAGATAATATTCAGTGCTACTGCCGGGCTGACATCTGCCGTCCAGTGCAGTAGCACCGTGTGGTCATCCACTTTTTTCACCTGGCTGGCAATATTGTCCGCCTGCCAGCCCAGTACATTGAGGATAAATGCCGGGGATTTATTGAGAGTCACCGCGCGGCTGTAGGAGAAAATAATATCTTCCGGGCGAACCGGGTTGCCGGATGCAAACTTAGCGTCGCTTTTCAGCTTGATGGTCAGCGTTTTCGCTGCCGGATCGGCCTGCCAGCTTTCGGCCAGAACGGGGGTTACTTTTTCCGGGTTATCGCGGTCTGGCTGCACCAGACGTTGATAAATACTCGGCACGGTTTGGATGCTGGAAAGCTCGTTCGCTTCTGCCGGATCAAGGCTGACAATATCATCCAGCCCTTGCGCCACAATCAGCGTATCGGGTGGCGTAGCGGCGTGAACGTTGGCGGTCAGTGCAGTCAGCACCAGCAGTGGCAGTAATTTTTTAACCATGATCAATCCCTGTGAAAACGTATTTTATGATGTTATCCCGCCACCTTAGCGCCGAGACTATTTTCCCGTAAAGTCATAATTAAGATTAACTTAGAGAAAAATGAGCTTATGTGAGTAAGAGAGGAAAATAGACAACAGGGACATTAAAAAGGGCGCACAATGCGCCCTTCAGATTGCTGACAGCGTGCGCTTTGTTCTTGCCGGATGCGGCGTAAACGCCTTATCCGACCTACAAAATCGCTGAAACTCAGTGTGTTGCAGAAACCTTGTAGGCCTGATAAGCGCAGCGCATCAGGCAATGTTGCGGTTAACCGGCGCTCCAGGTATACGGCGCGGCGACGCCGAGCGGCATCCCCAGCCCCCACCAGGCCAGCAGGAACAAGCTCCAGCTAATAAAGAAGGCGATGGAGTAAGGCATCATCATTGATACCAGCGTGCCGACGCCCGCGCCTTTCACATAGCGCTGGCAATAGACCACCACCAGCGGGAAGAAGACCATCAGCGGGGTGATAATATTGGTGCTGGAATCGCCGATACGAAACGCTGCCTGGGTCAGTTCCGGTGAGATCCCCACGGCCATCAGCATCGGCACCATAATCGGTGATAACAGGCCCCATTTGGCCGAGGCGGAACCAATCAGCAGGTTCACGGCGGCGGTCAGCAGGATCATGCCGATAATCGTCGCTTCGCCCGGCAGCTCCATCGCTTTCAGGCCATCCGCGCCGACCAGCGCCAGCAGTGTGCCAATGTTCGAGTCGCTGAACGCTTTAATAAACATGGCGCAGAAGAACGCCATCACCATGTATGAGCCCATTTTACTCATCGAGTCATTCATCGACGCGATGACATCTTTCCCGGTTTTAAAGGTGCCGGATGCAAAGCCGTACACAATCCCCGGCAGAATGAAGATAAGGAAAATCAGCGGCACGATGGATTTCATAATGGGCGCGCTGTAAGAGGTGAGCGATCCGTCGGTCCCGCGCAGCATCGAGCCTTCCGGCCAGGCCGCTGCCGCCAGCGCCGCGAGGCCCAGCAGCATCACCAGCGACGCGCGATTAAAGGCGCGGCTCTCTTTTTCTGAGACGCTGGACATATCTTCTTCATGTTTATAATCGCCGTCGATGGTCATTTTGCTGACGCGCGGCTCAACGATGCGCTCGGTGACCCACCAGCCGACCAGGGTAATCAGAATCGAAGAGGCAATCCCGAAGAAGAGGTTACACAGGGTGTTGACGGTATAGGTGCTGTCGAGCAGTTGTGCTGCGGCCTGGGTAAAGCCCTGCAACAGCGCATCGTTTCCGGTGGGCACCATGTTAGCGGCAAACCCGCCCGAGACGCCCGAGAACGCTGCGGCGATCCCGACCAGCGGGTGACGCCCGGCGGACATAAAGATAATTGCGCCCAGTGGGATCACCAGCACATAGCCCGCATCCGCCGCCACGTGGCTGAACATCGCGACAAAAATCAGCATCGGCGTCAGCAGTTTCTTTGGCGTTACGCGCAGCATCTTCTTCAGGCCCACGTTAATAAAGCCGGAGCTTTCCGCTACGCCGACGCCGAGCATCGCCACCAGCACAATACCGAGCGGGGCGAAGGTGGTGAACGTCGTCACCATATTGGCCAGCGTGTTGGTGAGTGCTTCGGCAGAGAGCAGGTTGTTGACCTGAACGGTCTCCTGCGTCATGGGATTGACGACATCAAAGGTCATTAACGACAGGACGGCTGACAGCCCCATCACGACCAGTAAAAAGTAGAAAAAGATCAGCGCCGGTTCAGGAAGTTTATTCCCGGCGCGTTCAATCGCATTGAGGAAACCGCTCATCAGACGGCTTTCACCGGCCCCGTTCCCTGGTGTTGTGGTGTGTGTACTCATTCGCTTCCCTTAACACTGACAAAGTGTTTCATAATTTGTCTGAATGTATCATCGGGGATGATAGGGGTAATTGCGCGGCTAAACTATCTTTTTTGCCCACAAAAACTCGACGAATGTCTGATTTATTTACTCACTATGCTGATTATTCGGTAATTGTTGGTGGTTTGCTCGGTGTGATCGAGTGATCTATTCCTTTACCGCCCCCGGAAACGCGTCATTCAGCCACTCGACAAACACCCGCAGCCGATGAGGAAGGTGCCGGTTTTGCGCATACACCACATAAAAGGGATACGAAGCGGGTCGCCAGGGACGGAGGATCTCCACGACTTCACCGCTGGCGAGCTGATTTCTCAGTGAATAGGTGAACGTCTGGATAATGCCTAACCCCGCCTCGACGGCGGCAATGTGCGCGTTGCTTTCGTTGATGCCCAGGTGATGCTCCGTTTTCATCTCGGTCAAGATGTCGTTGTGCTTAAAGCGAAAAGGAAATGCGCGGCCGCTGGCGGGGGAAAGGTAGCTAATCAGGCGATGCCCGTTTTTGAGTTCATCAGGATAGGCAGGCGTGCCGTAGCGCCGAAGGTAATCGGGTGTGGCGCAGGTGATCAACGTCGCTTCACCTATTTTACGGGCGATCAGCGTTGAGTCTTCCAGCGCGCCGCCCCGGATTGCGCAGTCAATATTACCGCTAATAAGATCTGAGGGTTTATCCGCCACGACCAGGTCAATGCGAATATCGGGATAGGTCGCCATAAAATCGGCCAGCAGCGGAATCAGGACATCCCGGGCGGTGGAGCCGCCAATAGCAATTCGCAGATGACCTTTAATATTGTTTGTCGATGTCTTAAATGCGGCATCGACCTCTTCCAGCGCATTAAGGATCTCCCTCGCTTTTTCATAATACGCCTCACCTTCAGGCGTGACCGTAATACGCCGTGTCGTCCGTTGCAGCAGGCGAATGCCCAGGTGCGATTCCAGCTGTTGAATCGTTTTGCTAATTGTCGCGTTGGGCATATTCAGCGAGTCGGCGGCACGCGTAAAACTGTTAGCTTCGACCACGCGGATAAAAACGTTAAGCGCTAAAAATCGGTCCATTATTATTCCTGACTCTGCATCGCCATTATTCACCCCTGTGAAGAGTGTTTTCTTATTTGCCCTGTTTTTCCGCCTGAGTGAGTGCGATTACAGTACTCACGAGCTTAGCAACCGGGTCGTTGCGCTAAGTCGATGACTCACCTGACATATTTAAACTTTAGTTAAGGAAGTGCACCATGAGTAAAAAACTGGCGGATAAAATTGCGTTAGTCACCGGGGGAAGCACCGGTATTGGCCTGGCCGCAGCGCAGGCGCTGGCTGAGCAGGGCGCAACGGTGTATATCACCGGCAGACGCCGTGAAGAACTTGATGCGGCGGTGGCGTTAATTGGCCCTTCCGCAAAAGGCATTCGCGCCGACGCGTCTAATTTAAACGATCTTGATACCGTATTCTCGACGATTGCCAGCGAATCAGGACGGCTGGATGTGCTGTTTGCCAATGCCGGGGGCGGTGACATGCTGCCGCTGGGGCAGATAACCGAAGCGCATTTTGACCGCATCTTCGGCACCAATGTGCGCGGTGTGCTGTTTACTGTGCAAAAAGCGTTGCCGCTGTTGCGTAAGGGCTCTTCCGTTATCCTTACGGGCTCGACGGCGGCGGTGAAAGGCACTGCGAACTTTAGCGTGTACAGCGCAAGTAAAGCCGCGTTACGTAGCCTGGTCCGTTCGTGGGCGCTCGACCTGAAAGATAGCGGCATCCGGATCAATGTGGTCAGCCCTGGCCCCATTCGCACGCCGGGTCTTGGCGGCCTGGTGCCCGAGGAGCATCGCCAGGGGCTATTTGACGCACTGGCGGCCGAGGTGCCGTTAGGGCGACTGGGCGAACCGGAAGAGGTCGGCAAAGCGGTGGTTTTCCTTGCCTCCGACGACGCGAGCTTCATCAATGCCGCAGAGATTTATGTTGATGGCGGGTTGGCGCAGATATAGCTGATGAAAGTTGCCGGGAAGATTCTTGCCCCTGATGATGTCGTAAAATGGGCTTCCCGGCTTTTTCTGGCGTACAGTGGATGGCATACATAATTGTTTTGAAATCCCACAGTCATCCTCTGGAGAAAAAGGTATGTCGCAACCTAAGCTGTTTACCCCTTTCCGCATTCGAAACCTTGAACTTGATAATCGCATCGTGATTGCTCCTATGTGCCAGTATTCGGCAACGGATGGCTGCATGAATGACTGGCATGTACAGCATCTGGGTCAACTGGCGCAGTCTGGCGCGGGGCTACTGACCATTGAAGCAACCTCCGTTTCTCCCGAAGGGCGTATTACGTTTGCGGATGTTGGTCTGTATGACGATCGTTGTGAAGAAGCCATGGGCCGGGTGATAGCCTCCATTCGCCAGTGGTCAGATATGCCTATCGCAATACAGCTGGCCCATGCGGGAAGGAAAGCGTCCACGTCCAAACCGTGGGAGCAAAAAGGGCCACTCGCGCCCAATGAAGAGGGCGGTTGGCAGACCGTCGCGCCCTCCGCGATTCCCTACAACGAGGGACATTCGACGCCTGCGGCACTGGATAGCGAAGGCTTAGAAAGCGTGCGTCAGCAATTTGCGCAGGCAGCGAAACGCGCGGCCCGGCTGAATGTGGATCTTATCCAGATACACGCTGCGCACGGCTATCTGCTGCATCAATTTTTATCGCCGCTGTCGAACAACCGAACGGACAATTACGGCGGCTCTTTTGAGAATAGAGTCCGATTCCCGCTGGAGATTTTTGACGTCGTTCGCGCCGCATTCCCGGCGGACAAAGCAATCAGCGTGCGCATCTCGGCAACCGACTGGGTCGAGGGCGGGTTCAATATTGACGAGGCAGTAGCATTCTCCAGACTGCTGGAAGAACGCGGGGCAGATGCAATACATGTCTCCAGTGGTGGTTTGCATCCTGAACAGCAGATTGATGTTTTCCCAGGCTACCAGGTTCCGCTGGCCAGGGCGGTGAAATCAGCCGTTAACATCCCGGTCGTCGCGGTGGGATTAATTACCGAGCCAGAACATGCCGAGTCAATCGTGGCGGGAGGTGATGCTGATTTTATCGGGCTCGCGCGCGGCGTACTTTATAACCCAAGATGGCCATGGCATGCAGCAGCGGCGCTGGGGGCGCAGGTTCGCGCGTCGAATCAATATCTTCGCTGCCAGCCACACAGTCTGAAGCATTTATTTAAATAGTCAGGGTGCGCGATGCGAGACAACGTATCGCGCTTTCATTAAAGAGAAGTAACCGTGAAGGTCACCACTTCATCGCCCTTCACCTCATAAGCCACGCTGATTTCCTTCCCGGCAAGCTGGGCTGAAAACGCCGGTGTTAAGCGCAGACAAAGCGTGTTCTCATCAATCGCGGTCATCTCAGCCGCCGTAAATCCTGGGCAGGGTTCCGCCTGTGAAGAGTACGCTTTATAGACGCTCTCTTTGGCAGAGAACGCCAGCGTCAGGGCAATCGCAAAAGGCAGGCCGCTGGTTTGCAGGCGAAAAATTTCCGCAGGCGAGGCAATTTGCGTCGCCACTTCGGCGGCTAACTGCGAGCTGAAGATGTGCTCGATATCAATGCCCACAGGCATCCTGGACACGGCGGCGATTGCCCGTTTTCCGCTGTGGCTGATGCTGCCAAAAATGCCTTCCGGCCACAGCGGCTGGCGCTGTTCACCTATGCCTGGGATGGCTTTCAGGCCCAAAGATTGTAACGCGTACGCGGCGGCAATCCGCCCGGCAAGATGCTCAATACGACGTTTTTTGCCGAAATGCGCCAGGTCGGCGTGATGCGGTAACCACAGCAAATCGCCGTCGGTGAAGGTTTCAGGCTGAAAATCAATACGGTGTAGAAGGTAGTTTGCGAGGGTAAATGTCGTGTGATGGGTTTGCATCTTTTCCCCATACTTCTCTCCCCACAAAGGGGAGAGAAGACGGAACAGCGTTAAGTTTAGAAGTGCGTATTGACGCTCATAAACCAGGTACGGCCTGATTCGTTATAGGTATTCGCGCCTGCGCCATACATATAACCTGTCGCCCCGCCCGTGGTCTGGGCATTGCCTTCACGCCAGTGGCGTTTATCGAAGACGTTATCCACGCCGCTGGTCAGACTGACGTTTTTGGTCACATCCCAGGTCGCGCTCAGGCCAACGATGCTATAAGGGCTGACTTCGTCAGTTTCCGGGCCAGTAGCCGGTTGCCCTTTATAGTTGTATTTCTTCGGCTGCTGTTTACCGTACCAGGTAAAGGTCGACTGCAAGGAGACATCCTGATGTACCTGCCAGCTCAGGGTTGAGTTCAGCGTGTACTCCGGAATAATGGACAGGCGATCGCCCGTCTCTTTGTTCTTACTTTGCAGCATGTAGGTGATGTTGTTGGTCCAGTTAACCGTTTCGCTAACCGGGATATTCAACGTACCTTCCAGACCTTCAACCACGGCTTTTGGCACGTTTTCCCATTTATAGATATCGGTACCGCTGCCATTGCTGGAAACCGCAGAGTAGCCCGCTTCAATTTTGTCGCGGTAATCGTTACGGAACCAGGTCACACCGGCCAGCCAGCCATCGCGTTTGAACTCCAGACCAATCTCTTTGTTGATGCTGGTTTCTGCTTTCAGGTCATCATTGCCCTGCAAATAGCAGGCGCCGCCGCTGGCGTAGCAACCCTGACCTTTACTGTAGAGAATGTAGTTCGGGTTAGTCTGATACAGGCTCGGCGCTTTATAAGCACGCGCGATACCCATTTTCAGGGTGAAGTCATCGCCCAGCCCCTGAGACAGGTTCAGCGACGGGCTCCAGTTGTTGCCGACGATGGTATGGTGATCGAAACGCAGCGCTGGCGTCAGCATGGTGCTGTCGGTCAGCTCAATGTTGTCTTCGGCAAACAGAGAGAAAATCTCAGCCTGCGAATAAGGGCTACGGTTAGTGCTGGTTGCGCCCGGAACGTCGCCGCCCATAAAGGTTTGGGTGTTAGAACCTAAATCTTTCATGCGCTGCTGGTTCCATTCGGTGCCCAGCGTCAGGTTCTGATTAACCAGCAGGTCGAGCGGAATGCTCACTTCGCTGTGCAACATCAGATCGGCAAGATCGATATTCACATAGTCGTTGGTGGAGAAGATCCCTTCCGTACCGCCCGCCAGACCTTCACCTTTACGGGAGTTACGGGTGTGCTCGTACTGGACCCAGTTGCTGGTGGTTACGCCGTTATCCCAGCCGCCATTCCAGGTTACAGAGTAGTTCTGGCGGTAAAGACGGTTCGTCTCTTTGCCGTAATTATCCTTCACTAACTGGTTGCTGTTGGTATTTTGGGTGTCACCCGCGTAGAGGTTACCCTGGCGGCTGTAGCCCGCTTCGAACTCCAGAGACTGCATCGGCGCAAAGTCCCAACGTACCTGGCCGTTGATATCTTTGTTGATGACGCCTTCACGGCCTGCAGGCAGCGTGCTGGAGTAAATACCGGTACGTTCAGACTGATGACCTTTGTTGATATCCCACGCATCCGCCTGCGTCTTATCCAGGTTACCGTACAGACGGAAGCTGAAATCGCCGCCCATCGGGCCGCTCAGGCTAAAGTTGGTGCGCTTGGTGGAGCCTTCGTCTTTGTGCTCCGGCACGTTGAAGTAGGTATCCCACGACCCGTGCCACTCGTTGCCGCCTTTGTTAGTGATGATATTCACCACGCCGCCCGCTGCGCCGTTACCATAACGGGCTGCCGCCGGGCCGCGAATGACTTCAATACGTTCGATCATCTCCGGCGGTACCCAACTGGTATCGCCACGCGTATCACGCTCGCCGCGCCAACCCTGACGAACAGAGTTACGGCTGCTGACTGGTTTACCGTCAATCAGGATCAGGGTGTTTTCCGGGCCCATCCCGCGAATATCAATCTGGCGGTTGTTGCCACGCTGGCCGCTGGTGGAGTTACCGGTCAGGTTGACGCCCGGCATGGTACGGATGATTTCAGACACATCGCGCGCCACCGGATTTTTACGGATTTCGTCAGCGGTAATGGTGGAAACACCGGGAGCCTGCAGGTTCTGCTGCGCGGCGGTGACGACCATCGTCTCGCCAGTTGATTCGGTTTCGCTGGTGGAGGCGGTCTCTGCGGCGTTGAGGGGGAAGGCGACGCCGTAGATACCCAAATTGACCAGTAAGGCCAGGGATTTGATCTTGTTATTCATCACTAATCCTGCTTTTCTTCGCCGTTCTCTCCACTTGCTCCATTCCCACGGGGAGGAGAGGCGGCATGAGTTGTGCCAGGGAACTGCGAAAGCTGCCGTCCATGGGGAAGAAAGCGGTTCCTGACTAATCTTTTATTTTGAAAGACATCTCTTGCGCGCCAATACGTTATTGCAAATGCAAATAGTTATCAATAATATTATCAATAGATTTTCACATGTAACAAAAAATTCCACACTAAACATGGGGTTAACGTGACGGAGAAGTTAGCAGCAGGAAGCGATGCCTGGTGGGCGACGATAAAAGGCCCGCAATTTGAACGAGTTGGCGATCGCTATCAGGTCACATTCTGGTGGCGCGATCCTAATGGCACCGCGCAAACATCCCCTGTTCGTCGGGTGTGGATTTACATCACCGGCGTCACCGATCATCACCACAACTCAGCACCACAGACGCTGGAACGCCTGCCTCATACCGATGCCTGGTTCTGGAAAACGACGCTTCCCGCCACCTGGCGGGGAAGCTACTGCTTTGCGCCTTCTGCACGCGAAGATGATTTTCCGGCGGCGATTTTTAGCCAAAGCGAGCCGGATCGTGCACTGCTGCGCGAAGGCTGGCGCAAGCTCCTGCCGCGTGCGGTGGCGGACCCATTGAATTCACAAAGCTGGAAGGGCGGGCGCGGGCATGCGGTATCGGCGCTGGAAATGCCCGAGGCCCCCGAACAGCCGGGATGGGCGACGCCTGCCACGCACTGGAACGCGCCGCAGTGTATTGAGTGGCATAGCACGAAACTGAATAACACGCGGCGGGTATGGATTTTTACCACAGGCGAAGCCGATGCCGGTGACAGGCCGCTGGCGGTATTGCTGGACGGCCAGTTCTGGGCAGAAAGCATGCCCGTTTGGCCCGCGCTGACGGCGCTAACCCAGGCTGGAAAACTGCCTCCGGCGGTCTATCTGTTGATCGACGTGATCGACAATGCGCACCGCAGCGTCGAACTGCCCTGCAACCCGGCGTTCTGGCAGGCGCTACAACAAGAACTCCTGCCACAGGTACAGGCCATTGCGTCGTTTAGCGATCGCGCCGATCGCACCGTGGTGGCCGGGCAGAGCTTCGGCGGTCTTGCGTCGCTCTACGCCGGGCTTTACTGGCCAGAGCGTTTTGGCTGCGTCTTAAGCCAGTCGGGATCGTACTGGTGGCCGCATCGAGGCGGCCAGGAAGAAGGGCTGATTTTGCAACGCCTCAAAAGCGGCGAGATACAGCCAACAGGATTGCGCATCGTGCTGGAAGCCGGCGTACGCGAGCCGATTATCTTTCGCACCAATCAGGCGCTCTTATCACAACTACAGCAAACACAGCAGTCGATTTTCTGGCGTCAGGTTGACGGCGGGCATGATGCGCTTTGCTGGCGTGGCGGGTTAACCGCAGGGCTGATGACGCTCTGGGAACCTTTGGTTCACGCCGACTAGCAAAGCACGATTAACGACAGGAGTTTGGTATGCAAGTTAGTAACCCCTTCGACGATGTGCAAGGGCAGTTTTATCTTCTGCAAAATGAACAGCAGCAGTTTAGCCTGTGGCCTGCCCAGTGCGCGCTGCCTGCGGGCTGGCGCGTGATTAGCCAGCCGCAATCTATAGACGGCTGCAATGCCTGGCTCACGGATAACTGGTCGACATTGATTCCGTCGCATTATGCGTCTGAGAAGGGGGCTGCATGAGCCCGCGTTTACCGTTAGTTGCCGCGCAACCGGGGATCTGGATGGCGGAAAAACTCTCAACGTTACCGAATGCCTGGAGCGTGGCGCATTACGTTGAGCTGGAAGGTGAAGTGGATGGCGAACTGCTGGCGCGTGCGATTGTTGCCGGGGTGAATCAGGCTGATACGCTACGTATGCGTTTTGGCGAGGACAACGGCGAACCGTGGCAGCAGGTCGATGACAGCCTGATGTTCACTATGCCTGAGGTACACGATCTTCGCGCGGATGCCGATCCGCACCAGGCTGCCATGACCCTGATGCAGGACGACCTGGCGCAGAACCTGCGTCTGGAAAGCGGTAATCCGCTGCTGTGTCATCAGCTTTATCGCGTCGGCGATCGCCGCTGGTACTGGTATCAGCGTTATCATCATTTGCTGGTGGATGGCTTCAGTTTCCCGGCCATTACCCGTCAAATAAGCGAAATTTACCGCGCATGGCAGCAGGGCGAACCGACGCCGGAATCGCCATTTACCCCGTTTGCGGAGGTGGTGGAGGAATACCAGCGCTATCGGGAAAGCGAGGTGTATCAGCGTGACGGTGCGTTCTGGCGCGAGCAGCGTCAATCGCTGCCGTCACCGGTATCTCTCTCTCCCGTTCCGCTGCCGGGGCGCGCGGAAACCACCGATATCTGGCGGCTGAAACTGACCGCCGATCGCCACGCGTTTTCTCGTCTGGCCGCCGCCGCACCACAGTGCCAGCGTGCCGATTTGGCGCTGGCATTGAGCGCGCTCTGGCTTGGGCGTTTATGCGGACGAAGTGACTTTGCCGCCGGGTTTATCTTTATGCGTCGCATGGGATCGGCGGCGTTAACCGCCACCGGACCGGTGCTGAATGTGTTGCCGCTCTCCGTCACCCTGAACGGAAAAGAAACGCTGGCAGAGCTAGCGGTACGCCTTTCCGGGCAGTTGAAGAAAATGCGTCGTCATCAGCGTTACGATGCCGAGCAGATTGTGCGCGACAGCGGGCGTGCGGCGGGCGATGAACCGCTGTTTGGCCCGGTCTTTAACGTCAAAGTGTTTGATTACCATCTGGCGTTCACCGATGTCCAGGCCACCACGCACACGCTGGCGACCGGCCCGGTAAATGATCTGGAGCTGGCGCTGTTCCCGGATGAGTCGGGCGGCCTGACGCTGGAAGTCCTGGCAAATCAACAACGCTACGATGAGCCGACGCTGAAACGTCACATCGCGCGCCTTAGTGCTTTATTGCAGCAGTTTGCGGATAACCCGGCGTTGGCCTGTGGCGATGTGGATCTGCTCTCTGACGACGAATATGCGCAGTTAGAAAAAATTAACGCCACCGCGCGCGAAATACCGGCCGCTACGCTGAATTCGCTGGTGGCTGAGCAAGCGGCCAAAACGCCAGACGCCCCGGCGCTGGCAGATGCGCGCTATCAGTTCAGCTATCGCGAACTGCGCGAACAGACGCTGGCGCTGGCGCGCCTGCTGCGCGCACATGGCGTACAGCCAGGTGATTGCGTCGCCGTGGCGCTGCCGCGCTCGGTATTTTTAACGCTGGCGCTGCACGGTATCGTGGAAGCCGGGGCCGCATGGCTGCCGCTCGATACGGGCTATCCGGACGATCGCCTGCACATGATGCTGGAAGATGCGAAACCGAAACTGTTGATCACCTCAGCCGATCAGCGTCATCGTTTCCCGAATATCGAAAGCCTTTGCTACAACGAACCGCTGCCGGTAGATGGCGATGAACCGCTGGCGATCACCACGCCGCAGCAGACGGCCTATATCATTTTTACCTCAGGCTCGACGGGCAGACCAAAAGGCGTAATGGTGGGCCATGAAGCCATCGTTAACCGCCTGCTGTGGATGCAGGACCACTATCCGCTTGGCGCGGATGACGTGGTGGCGCAGAAAACGCCATGCAGTTTCGATGTCTCGGTTTGGGAGTTCTGGTGGCCGTTTATCGCTGGCGCGAAACTGGTGATGGCAGAACCGGAAGCGCATCGCGACCCGCAGGCGATGCAGCAATTCTTCGCGGAATATGGCGTTACCACCACCCACTTTGTGCCGTCGATGCTGGCGGCATTTGTCGCCTCGCTGACGCCTGAAACGGCCCGTTGCTGTCGCACGCTGAAGCAGGTGTTCTGTAGCGGCGAAGCGCTGCCTGCGCAGCTTTGCCGCGAGTGGGAACAGCTTACGCACGCTCCGCTGCATAATCTTTATGGCCCGACGGAAGCCGCCGTGGACGTCAGCTGGTATCCGGCGTTTGGCGAAGAACTGGCGAATACCACTGGCCACAGCGTGCCGATTGGTTATCCGGTCTGGAATACCGGGTTACGCATTCTTGATGCGATGATGCGCCCGGTCCCGATGGGGATTGCAGGCGATCTTTATCTGACTGGCATTCAGCTGGCGCAAGGCTATCTGGGGCGACCCGATCTCACCGCCAGCCGTTTTATTGCCGATCCGTTTGCGCCGGGCGAGCGTATGTATCGCACCGGGGATGTCGCGCGCTGGCTGGAAAACGGCGCGGTGGAGTATCTGGGGCGCAGTGACGATCAGCTGAAAATTCGCGGCCAGCGTATTGAGTTGGGTGAAATTGACCGCGTAATGCAAAGCCTGCCGGATGTCGCACAGGCGGTCACCCATGCCTGCGTAATCAACCAGGCGGCAGCAACCGGCGGCGACGCGCGTCAGCTGGTCGGCTATCTGGTTTCGGAATCAGGTTTACCGTTAGATCGCGATGTATTACTGGCGCAACTGCGGGAACAACTGCCGCCGCATATGGTGCCGGTCGTGCTGCTTCAGTTGGATTCTCTGCCGCTGAGTGCTAACGGTAAGCTCGATCGTAAAGCCCTGCCGCTGCCACAGTTGACGGTGAGCACGCAAAGCCGTGAACCTCTGCCAGGCACGGAAAACCTGGTGGCACAGGCCTTCAGCGCGCTGCTCGGTTGCGAGATTAATGATGTGGAAGCTGATTTCTTCGCACTGGGTGGACATTCGCTGTTGGCGATGCGGCTTGCCGCGCAGTTGAGCCAGCAAACCGGGCGTCAGGTGACGCCGGGGCAGGTCATGGTGGCCTCTACGGTGAGCAAACTGAGCGTGCTGCTGGATGCTGAAAATGACGAACAGACGCAGCGTCTGGGTTATGAAACCCTGCTTCCGCTGCGTGAGAGCCACGGGCCAACGCTGTTCTGTTTCCATCCGGCTTCGGGTTTTGCCTGGCAATTCAGCGTGCTGGCGCGTTATCTGCCCGCAAACTGGTCGATAACGGGTATTCAGTCTCCGCGCCCGGAAGGGCCGATGCAGCAGGCTGCGACCCTGGACGAGGTTTGCGACCATCATCTTGCCACGCTGCTGGCGCAGCAACCGCATGGTCCGTACTATCTGTTCGGTTATTCGCTGGGCGGCACGCTGGCGCAGGGCATTGCTGCGCGGCTGCGTGCACGTGGTGAAGCGGTGGCATTCCTGGGATTACTCGATACCTGGCCGCCGGAAACGCAAAACTGGTCGGAGAAAGAAGCCAACGGTCTGGATCCGGAAGTGCTGGCTGAGATCGCCCGTGAGCGCGAGGCGTTTCTCGCCGCTCAGCAGGGGCAAGCCTCTGGCGAACTGTTTAATGCTATCGAAGGCAACTATGCCGATGCGGTGAGGTTGCTCACCACCGCGCACAGCGCCAGATTCGATGGCAAGGCGACGCTGTTTGTGGCTGAACGCACCTTACCGGAAGGCATGGACCCGCAGCAGGCCTGGGCGCCGTGGGTCGGTGAGCTGGAGGTCTATCGTCAGGATTGCGCTCACGTCGATATTATTTCTCCACAGGCGTTTGTGGCGATTGGCCCGGTTCTGAAGCATATCCTTGGCAAACAATAACCGCTTACCCTCCCTTTCGGGGGAGGGCTTCAGTTCAGTGCGGTAGTCAGTGGCGTGCGCTTCTTTTTGCTTTCCTGAAACGAAAGAGAAGGCGTAAGTGAGCGAGAATAGAGAATGTCACCTAATCTGCGATAGTAATTATCTGCGTAAAACGCGTCGATGGTGGCCGGTATGGCCGCGTGGTCGAACGTTATCTCACCGTTGATCATCGCTGAAATAAGCGCTGAAAGTTCTGCCCGTTCGCCTGGCGGATAGAGGCAACCATTCACGCCTGGAATGATGATATCGCCTGGCCCGGAGATACAGTCTGAACTGATGCAGGGAATGCCGCGTGCCATAGCTTCCAGTAGCGTCATAGGGAAACCTTCAAAAGAGGAGGTCAGTAGCAACGCCGTAACCTGGCCAATCTCTTGCTGCACCACTTTCCACGGTTGCGCCTGCCAGCCATGCCAGGTAATTCGATTCGCAATACATAACTCCTGCGCATATGTTTTGCAGCGATCGCTGTCAGAGCCGTCGCCGATAATGTGCAATTTCCAGCGACCGGGAACGCGGGAGAAACTGTCGAGTAAATCTTTTACCCGTTTCTGTCCTTCGAATTTTAATCTACCAACATAGATAAAGGCTGGAATATCATTCTGGGTATGCGCAGGAATAACGACCGGGGTTTTATCCGTTGGGTTATAGATGACGTGAATATTCTTTTCGGCCACCCCTCGTTTAATCATCTGCTGGCGGATGCCGCAACTGATAGCAAGATGCTCATCAGCGCAGGTGATATATTTCGCATGCTTTTTATGATCCAGCGAAAAATGTGGCTAGGAAAATAGCGTGAAGTGGCCATTCGTTTTTAAGCGAGCTCTACTGGCATAAAGGCATGAGAGGGGGTCGATAGCAATAACGACATCGGGCTGTTCATCCGAAAGCCAGCTACTCAAGGCATGGAGATGCTTAGCCCTGCGTAGCGGGGATAATTTGATATTTGAAATGGAGTAATGGGCATCAATATCTTTAAGCCATTTTTTATCCATGTCATTCTTGCGACAGGTAAAAAATATTTTACATTGCGCAGAGAAAGGTTCAGCACTCAATGTCTGGATAACATTGCGAATCACTGTTTCCATTCCGCCAAAACCTGAAATAGCTTCACCAATAAATACTATTTTCATTATTTTTTATCCAGTTAAACCTTATTGTGATGATACTGTTAATGAAATAGCTGAGAGGAGCCGCCAATATTTTGCTAATTTTATCTTTCCAGAAAATAGGGCTCAATTTGAAATCATTCCGGAGGCAGATTAAATCTATAAAAATGTGACCATGATCACGGACTATTCGTAGTATAGGTATTTAACCGCGATGATTGTTCTGGATGCATTATTTTCGATATGAATTATTTTGAATGCATTTTATTTGGATGAGTGTTGTTTTGTTACATCGCGGTAACATTGCGCCGCGTTTTCCTGCCATTATTGGTAGCGTGCTTACAATACATACAATTTTGAGTAGGAATAATCTGAAGTTCTGGTATTATGTTGTCGGGATGTTATCTATCAGAACCGCTGCAGGACATACAGCATGTCATCACTCAATATAAAACCTAACAAAGATTCAGACTTCTCTTCCTATCCAGCTCTCTCATCAAACAGTAAAGAAATTGATTTGCTCCACTTGTTGGATATTTTGTGGCGCGCGAAAACTCGCATTATTGCTATCGCTTTCGGATTTGCCGTTGTAGGGCTATTAGCGTCGTTCCTGATGCCGCAAAAATGGACCAGTCAGGCGGTGATCACAACCGCCGAACCGAGCCAGTGGCAGGAGCTTGAGAGGACGCTGGTGGCATTACGCGTACTGGACGTTGATGTCAGCGTCAAAAAATCCGACGTGTTTACCCAGTTTATTAAGAAATTTAATTCACTTTCGCTGCTGGAAGAGTATCTGCGTACGTCTCCGGTGATTATGGACCAGCTGAAAGGGGCTGATATTGACCCGCTGGATCTGCACCGTGCCATTGTTGGCCTCAGCGATAAAATGAAAGCGGTTGATAACAACTTCGGTAAGAAGAATGAGCCCGCGTTATTCACCTCCTGGACGCTGAGCTTTACCGGCCCAAATCCGGAAGAAGCGCAGAAGGTTCTCAATGGCTATATCGATTATATCTCGGCGATTGTGGTGAAAGAGACGCTGGACGATATGCGCAACCGTCTTGATATTAAGACCCATTTCGAGAAAGAAAAACTGGCGCTGGAGCTGATAAAATTAAAGAATCAGCTCGATGCGAAGATTAATCGTCTGCACTATTCGCTCGAGATTGCGACCGCAGCGGGCATCGCTAAACCGGTGTACAGTAATGGTCAGGCGGTTAAAGACGATCCTGATTTCTCTATTGCATTAGGTGCCGATGGTATTGCGAAAAAACTGCAGATTGAAAAGGGCGTAACGGATCTTGCGGATATTAACGGTGACCTGCGTAACCTGCAATATCATGTGCAGCAGTTAACGGCGCTGAATATCTCTGACGTGTCGTTTGAGCCGTTTAAATATCAGCTCTCTCCATCATTACCGGTGAAGAAAGATGGTCCGGGAAAATCGCTGATTATCCTGTTGGCCGGGCTGGTTGGAGGGATGGTGGGCTGCGGAGCGGTGTTGCTGCAAAATGCACTGCTTTCCCGCAAGCTCGAAGAAGCATCGCCGCTGGAAGAGCAGTTAGCCTGATGAGCATTAGCCGGATGCGGCGCATCCGGCCAGGCAAACCTCACGCACGTAGGCCCGGTAAGCATAGCGCCACCGGGCAAATCTCAGGCGCGCCCCGTTCGCCCTAGCGGCACAACTAACGGTGTTCCGGCAACCGGGTCTTCAATGATCAGGCATTTTAAACCGTAAACCTGCTCAATAAGCTCTGCGGTGACTATTTCACCCGGTGCGCCTTCCGCTACGATCTTTCCTTCCTTTAATGCAATCAAATGCGTGGCGTAACGGCAGGCCTGGTTCAGGTCGTGCAATACCGCCGCCAGCGTGTAACCCTGTTGACGATTGAGTTCGCTCAGTAGCTCCAGCAGGTCGATTTGATGGCTGATATCAAGCCAGGTGGTCGGCTCATCCAGCAGCATAATGGCGGTTTCCTGCGCCAGCACCATCGCTATCCACACGCGCTGGCGTTGCCCCCCCGAGAGTGTATCAACGCTTTGACTGGCGAGATTTGTCACGCCAGTGGCCCGCATCGCGTTCGCCACCGCGCGTTCATCCTCCTCGCGCCAGCGGGTAAACAGCGGCTGATGTGGATAGCGTCCACGTGCAACCAGTTCCTGTACAGTAATATCGCCCGGCGTGGTGGCGTTTTGCGCCAGTAACCCAATGCGGCGCGCCACTTCTTTACTGGCATATTGCTGAATGTGCTCACCATCGAGAAAAACATGCCCCTGTGAGGGCGTCATCAAACGGCTGAGCGTGCGCAGTAGCGTAGATTTTCCGCAGCCGTTGGGGCCTATAATGGCGGTGAAATGGCCGTCGGGAATGGTGACGTTAAGGTTTTCCGCAATCGTCTTTTTGCCATAGGCCAGCGTTAACTGTTCACCGCGTAAACGGGGCTGAGAAACGGTCATTTTTTGCGGGACTCCTGAATAAGCAACACAATAAGGTAAATACCGCCCAGGCTTACGGTCACGACGCCGACCGGAAGCTGATAAGGCAGGAACAGCTGCTGCGCGCAAAAATCGGCAGCGGCTAACAGCAGCGCGCCGCACAGTGCCGCCTGCATCAGACCCCAGCGCGCAGTGCCGCTAAGACGACGGGCGATGTGGGGCGCCACCAGCGCGATAAAGGAAATCGGCCCTGCCAGCGCGGTGGAAGCCGCAGTCAGTATGACGGCAACAAACATCATCAGCAGGCGTGAATATTCTACGCGAACGCCAAGCGCGCAGGCGGTGTCATCACCCATTTCCAGTAACCGCAGGCGGCGTACCAGCAAAGCGGCGCAGGCCAGCATCACGATAATAATTGGCACCGACGGCCAGGCTTTTGCCCAGGTCAGGCCATTGAGCGAGCCCGCATACCACAGCCCGGCAGAGATTGCGGTTTCCAGTGAGGCGCGTAACAGCAGCCAGGTATTGAACGCCACCAACATTGCTCGTATGCCGATGCCTATGATGATAAGGCGGAAGGTATCAATTCCGTCACGCCAGGCCAGCAGCCAGACAATCAGCGCGGTCAGAATACCGCCCGCCATCGCGGCGACCGCAATGGCGGTAAGGTGCTGATCGAAGAACACCATAGCGACCAGTACGCCACTCCATGCGCCGGTATTAAAGCCCATTACATCGGGGCTGCCGAGCGGGTTGCGCATCAATGACTGGAAAATAGCGCCGCTGACGCCAAGCGCCGCGCCAATGACCAGCGCCATGACCACGCGTGGCAGACGCCATTCGGTCACCACCATGGTGATAGCGCGCGGTGCATCACCCAACAGGGCGGAGAGGACCTGGCTAAACTCCAGCGTGACCGCGCCGCTGCGAAGACTCCAGATCATGACCAACAGACAAGCGATAGCCAGCAGCAGGCAGGTTGCCACTAAACGACGAGACGGGGTCATCATCGGCCACCTCCCGCGCGCTGGCGGCGCACCAGGAAGATAAGCACCGGCGCGCCGATAAAGGCGCTGACGACCGAGACGCGCATCTCACCGGGCACAATTAAGCGGCCAATAATATCGGCGAATAGCAGCAGGGAAGGGGTTGCCAGCAACGTAACAGGCAACGATCTCCGGTGATCGGCACCTACCAGCCAGCGAGAAATATGTGGCATCATCAGGCCAATAAAGGCGATCGGGCCAACAACCGCCGTGGCGCTGCCGCACAGTACGGTGATGATCAGCAGGCCCAAAATTTGTGTACGCGCCACTTTGCTGCCCAGCGCGGTGGCGGTGTCGGTGCCGAGGCTCAGGCTGTTCAGCGCCCGACTGAGCATCAGAGCAGCAATACCGGCGATAAGCACAGGGGCCAGCACCACTTTCAGCGTGGTAAAGGTGCGGATATCCAGCGAGCCCGCTTGCCAGAAGCGCAGTTGATCGTAAACGTCGGGGTTGAGCAGGGCGATGCCGCTGGTTAAGCCTTCCAGCACTGCCGCCAGCGCCACACCCGCCAGCGTCAGACGAACAGGGCTCAACTGGCCGCCGCCCTGGCTGCCGGTAAAGGCCACAATCAATGACGCCATAAACGCGCCGCAAAAGGCCATTAACAGTTGCTGTTCCGGTGAGGCGATACCGAGCAGCGCCGCACCCAGCACGATGGCAAAACTGGCGCCGGCGTTGACGCCGAGCAGGCCAGGGTCAGCCAGCGGGTTGCGGGTGAGCGTTTGCATCAATGCCCCGGCCAGGCCCAGCGCGCCACCTACCAGTAATCCTGCCAGCGTACGGGGTAGACGGGCATCAAGCACGATAGTGCAGTCCGCACTCTGACAGGTGCCGCTAAAGGCATCGACAACCACGGAAACAGGAAGCGCTTTCGCGCCGATAAGTAAGCTGAGTGTTACTGCGAGGAGTAGCAGCAAAAACAAACCGGGCAGCGCAACGGCGCGCAACGCGGAAGTGGAAAACGACATAACACATCCCTGAAGTTGATAATAATAGTAATTATCGTTATCTATCTTATTCGTTTATGTTAGCATGTGCGCCCACGAAAATGGTATGAAAAAAAAGCATCAAGGCGCTGTAATGAATCGACAATCCTGGCTGCTGAATCTTAGCCTGCTCAAAACGCATCCGGCCTTTCGTGCCGTCTTTATCGCCCGATTTATCTCTATTCTCTCTCTGGGGCTCCTCGGCGTTGCCGTTCCGGTCCAGATCCAAATGATGACCCATTCCACCTGGCAGGTGGGGCTTTCCGTCACGCTTACCGGCGGGGCGATGTTTATCGGCCTAATGGTCGGCGGCGTGCTGGCCGACCGGTACGAGCGCCGCAAGCTGATTCTGCTGGCGCGTGGCACCTGCGGCATCGGTTTTATTGGCCTGTGGCTGAATGCCCTGCTGCCGGAACCGTCGCTGATTGCTATCTATTTGCTGGGGCTATGGGATGGTTTCTTTGCTTCGCTGGGTGTCACGGCGTTGCTGGCGGCGACGCCGGTGCTGGTCGGGCGCGAGAATTTAATGCAGGCCGGGGCGATCACCATGCTGACGGTGCGTTTGGGCTCGGTGATTTCACCGATGGTCGGCGGCCTGCTGCTGGCGTCCGGTGGCGTTTCCTGGAACTACCTGCTGGCGGCGCTGGGCACCTTTATTACCACGTTGACTCTGCTGCGCCTGCCGCAGCTTCCACCCCCGCCACAGCAGCGAGAACATCCGCTGGCTTCGCTGGTGGCGGGGTTCCGCTTTCTGCTTGCCAGCCCGCTGATTGGCGGTATTGCTCTGCTGGGCGGTTTGCTGACCATGGCGAGCGCGGTGCGCGTGCTTTATCCGGCGCTGGCGCTGAACTGGCAGATGTCAGCGGCGCAGATTGGGCTGCTGTATGCGGCGATTCCGTTGGGCGCGGCGTTTGGTGCGCTGACCAGCGGCAACCTGGCACGTCATGAGCGGCCTGGGCGCATCATGCTGCTCTCCTCCGTCGCGGCGTTCGTGGCGATTGGCCTGTTCGCGCTGATGCCGATGTGGGCAATGGGCGTGGTGTGCCTGGCGCTGTTCGGCTGGCTGAGCGCGATTAGCTCGCTGTTGCAGTACACCCTCATTCAGACGCAAACGCCGGAAGCGATGCTTGGACGGATCAATGGATTATGGACGGCGCAAAACGTGACGGGTGATGCCATTGGTGCGGCGCTGCTCGGCGGATTAGGGGCAATTCTGACGCCGGTGGCGTCGGCCAGCGCCAGCGGTTGGGCGCTGGCGCTTGTTGGCGTTATCCTGCTCGGCTTGTTGACCGAGCTGCGACGTTTCCGCCAGCAGCCGGTGATTGTTGAAGGGTAAGCGCTCTGTGCGGTTGCCCGGTGGCGCTGCGCTTACCGGGCCTACAAGGTGCAGGTGCGGCCGGTAATCCCCGCGAATGTCGGTAGGCCGGATAAGGCGCAACGCGCCGCCATCCGGCAAAACGTTACTTCGCGCTAAACAGCGCAGACAACCGCTCCAGCACCAGCATCGCGCTGTAGTAATCGAGGCGGAAGGTTTCGGTGCCTAAAGCATAAACATGCTTTTGCTGTACCGCAGGCAGATGGGAAAGCAGCGGGTTGGCATAGATAGCGTCGCTATCTTTCTGGTCGCCCGCGAACAGGAACAGGCTTTTGCCGTTCAGACCCGTTGCCAGATTTTCCCCGCCAAGTTGAATAATATCGTGACGTTTTCCCTGACTCTGGCTGGCGTGCAGACCTTCGGGCAGCGTCGCAAGCGTAAAGTCCAGTTGTTCCAGCAGCTTGCCCTGCGCCGACTCCGGCGTCCACAGGTTGGCGCTGTGCGCGGCGGCAGTGTAAACCATGGCGCTCACTGGCTGTGGCGGCAGGGTGATGTGCTGTTTCACCTCGGCGAGTTTTTTATCAAAGCTTGCAATACGCGCGCTCGCTTCTTTTTCCTGGCCGGTGATATGCCCAAGCTGCGTCAGCAGTTCCTGCCAGCTCTTATCGTCATAGTTGATGATAAGCGTGGGCGCGATAGGGGAAAGCTGGTCGTAGAGCGCCAGCGCCGAGTCACCACCGGTGGCGCTGATCAGAATTAAATCCGGCATTTGTGCGGCGACGGCTTCCGCGCTGGGTTCGCCAATATAGAGACGCGCCAGCTTGCGCTGTTTCGCCACCTCGCTCCACTGGCGCAGGAAACCCTGACCGTCGGCCACGCGGTTGTTCGGCGTGGTGGCCCCGCTGGCAATCACTGGCGCATCAATCGCCAGCAATGAACCGGTCAGCGTGACGCTGGTGGAGACAATTCGTTCTGGCTTGTGCTCAAGCGTGAGTGTGCCACGGCTGTCGCTGACCTGGCGCGGCCAGTCGGCGGCGGTGGCTGAGGATAGTCCTAAAAGGCTGACAAAGCACAACAGCAACGTTTTGTGGTGCAGGGAAGGAAAGTTCACAGCGCGGTATCCTGTTTATGGTGTAGTGAATGCTTCTCATTTTCAATCATTGTGCCTGCTGGATGCAAGTCTATGAAGAAATACCGTAAAAAGCGCGAGGTTTAGCGCACTTGTACGGCAAAGCCGTCTATTGAGCACAACTTACTACCCCGTGCTGTTGACATACGAAGCATTTACTTTTAGGTTACCGAACGAAAATATAAATGATAATTATTCGTAATATCTTTATCGTTTTTTGGAGGATGATATGGAAACGTCACTGGCTGTGGATACGAACGAGCAGCAAGAAACACTCTGCGCGGATAACTTCTTCTTTATGTCGCCTTACCGGAGCTTCACTGCCACCGGTTGTTTTCGTCGTTTTTCCTGCCCTGCGGCAGGCGGCGATGCCCTGAACAGTTCTTTCCAGCAACAACTTGCTGCCGCATTTGCCGAGGCGAAAGCGGCGGGGATCGAAAAACCGGTGATGGTTGGCGCGATCCCCTTTGATACCAACCAACCCTCTTCACTCTTTATCCCGAAACAGTGGCAATCCTTCTCGCGTACCGGGAAGCAGCACTCTGCACGCTATATCGCATCGACCTCGCCGGTTGGCGTGACCGAACGCCGCGAAATTCCGCAGCAGCCGGTGTTTATGGAGATGGTCGCTCGCGCCGCGGCGCTGACCGCCACGCCGCAGGTCGATAAGGTCGTGCTCTCGCGTCTGATTGAAATCGCCACCGATCGCCCGCTGGACAGCGGTGTACTGCTGGAGCGCCTGGTCGCGCAAAACCCGGCGAGCTTTAACTTCCATGTACCCCTGGAGAACGGCGGCGTGCTGCTGGGCGCGAGCCCTGAACTGCTGCTGCGTAAAGAGGGGAGCCATTTCAGCTCTCTGCCGCTGGCCGGTTCCGCGCGTCGTCAACCGGATGATGTGCTGGACAGGGAAGCGGGCAACAAGCTGCTGGCATCGGAAAAAGATCGCCACGAACACGAACTGGTGACCCAGGCGATGAAAGCCACGCTGGCCCCACGCAGCCGCTCGCTGTCGCTGCCGGAAACCCCGCAGTTGATTACCACACCAACACTCTGGCATCTGGCGACGCCGATTGAAGGCGAGGCGAATCCGGCGGAAAACGCGCTGTCTCTGGCGTGCTTGCTGCACCCGACGCCTGCCCTGAGCGGTTTCCCGCATCTGGCGGCGAAGCAAATCATCGCCGAGCTGGAACCTTTCGAACGCGACCTGTTCGGCGGCATTGTGGGCTGGTGCGATGCCGAAGGAAACGGCGAGTGGGTGGTCACTATCCGCTGCGCCGAAGTGAATGCGAACAAAGTGCGTCTGTTTGCCGGAGCCGGCATCGTGCCTGCTTCTTCTCCCGAAGCGGAGTGGCGTGAAACGGGCGTGAAACTTTCCACCATGTTGAACGTTTTTGGTTTGCAGTAAGGAGCAACGATGTCTGTGGAATTTACCCGCTGGCCAGCGGACCTGGCGGCGCGCTACCGTGAAAAAGGCTACTGGCAGGATCTGCCGCTGACCGATATTTTGACCCGCCACGCGGATAGCGATGCCGTTGCGGTCATTGATGGCGAACGTGAAATCAGCTATCGCCAGCTTAACCAGGCGGTCGATAACCTGGCGTCGGCGCTTCAGCGCCAGGGGCTGAAACAGGGCGAAACGGCGCTGGTGCAGCTTGGCAATATCGTCGAGTTCTATATGACGCTATTTGCGCTGCTGCGTATTGGCGTCGCGCCGGTCAACGCGCTGTTCAGCCATCAACGCAGCGAGCTGAATGCTTATGCCGATCAAATCGAACCGTCGCTGCTGATTGCCGATCGCACACACGCCCTGTTCGCCGATGACAGTTTCCTGAATACCTTTATCGAAAACCATCCGTCAGTACGCGTGGTGCTGCTGCGTGGTGGCGAAGGTGAGCATTCACTTGATGCGGCGCTGACGCAGGCGGCGGATAACTTTACCGCCACGCCAACGCCCGCCGACGAAGTGGCGTTTTTCCAGCTTTCTGGCGGCAGCACCGGTACGCCGAAGCTGATTCCGCGTACGCACAACGATTACTACTACAGTATTCGCCGCAGTAATGAAATTTGTCATTTCACCCCGGAAACCCGCTTCTTATGCGCGATTCCGTCGGCGCACAACTACGTGATGAGCTCGCCGGGCGCGCTGGGCGTATTTCTGGCCGAAGGCACGGTAGTGCTGGCCGCCGACCCGAGCGCCACCCTCTGTTTCCCGCTGATTGAAAAGCATCAGGTGAATGTGGCGGCGCTGGTGCCGCCTGCCGTCAGCCTGTGGTTACAGGCAATCGCCGAGTGGGGCGACAATGCGTCGCTGCGTTCGCTGAAGCTGTTGCAAGTGGGCGGGGCGCGACTTTCCGCTACGCTGGCCGCGCGTATCCCGGCAGAAATTGGTTGCCAGCTACAGCAGGTCTTCGGCATGGCGGAAGGGCTGGTGAACTACACCCGGCTGGATGATTCCCTTGAACGCATCATCAATACCCAGGGCCGCCCGATGTGCCCTGACGATGAAGTGTGGGTGGCTGATGAAAACGGCGAACCGCTGCCGCGTGGCGAAGTGGGGCGACTGATGACGCGCGGGCCGTACACCTTCCGCGGCTACTACAAAAGCCCGCAGCACAACGCCAGTGCGTTTGATGCTAACGGTTTTTATGGTTCCGGCGATCTCATCTCCATTGATGAAGAGGGCTATATCACCGTTCAGGGGCGCGAGAAAGATCAGATCAACCGTGGCGGTGAGAAGATCGCCGCCGAAGAGATAGAAAACCTGCTGCTCAGGCATGAGTCGGTTGTCCATGCCGCGCTGGTGAGCATGGAAGACGATTTGATGGGCGAAAAAAGCTGCGCGTATCTGGTGGTGAAAGAACCGCTGCGCGCCGTTCAGGTTCGTCGTTTCCTGCGGGAGCAGGGCGTTGCTGATTTTAAACTGCCGGATCGCGTCGAGTGTGTGGATGAACTGCCGCTGACCCACGTCGGCAAAGTCGATAAAAAACAACTGCGTCAGTGGCTGGCTTCCCGCGCGCTGGGCTGAAGGAGAGAACAGAATGGCTATTCCAAAATTAAAGGGTTACGCACTGCCGACGGCAATGGAGCTTCCGGATAACAAAGTGAGCTGGGCGTTTGAGCCTGAGCGTGCGGCGCTGCTTATCCATGATATGCAGGAATATTTCCTCAACTTCTGGGGCGATAACAGCGAAATGATGGAAACCGTGGTAGCGAATATCGCTGCGCTGCGTGATTTCTGTAAAAAGAATAATATTCCGGTCTACTACACCGCCCAGCCGAAAGAGCAGAGCGATGAAGATCGCGCCCTGCTGAATGATATGTGGGGGCCGGGCCTGACCCGTTCGCCAGAGCAGCAAAAAATTGTCGCCGCGCTGACGCCAGACGAAGCGGATACGGTGCTGGTGAAGTGGCGCTATAGCGCGTTCCACCGCTCACCGCTGGAGCTGATGCTGAAAGAGACGGGCCGCAATCAACTGATCATTACCGGCGTGTATGCGCATATTGGCTGCATGACCACCGCGACCGACGCGTTCATGCGTGATATCAAGCCGTTCTTTGTCGCCGACGCGCTGGCGGACTTCAGCCGCGACGAGCATTTAATGTCGCTGAACTATGTCGCCGGGCGCAGTGGCCGCGTGGTGATGACGGATGAACTGCTGCCGTCCGTTCCGGCCAGCAAAGCCGCACTGCGTGCGCTGGTGCTGCCGCTGCTGGATGAATCCGACGAGCCGATGGATGATGAGAACCTGATCGACTACGGTCTGGATTCCGTGCGCATGATGGCGCTGGCCGCGCGCTGGCGTAAAGTGTACGGCGATATCGATTTTGTGATGCTGGCGAAAAACCCAACGATCGATGCCTGGTGGGCGCTGCTTTCCCGCGAGGTGAAGTGATGAGCGGCTTCGATTTCAGCGGCAAAACGGTGTGGGTCACTGGCGCGGGCAGAGGCATTGGTTTTGCCACCGCGCAGGCGTTTGTCGATGCTGGCGCAGCGGTAGTGGGGTTTGATCTCGCCTTCTCAGACGAGGCGTATCCTTTTACCACGCAGGTGCTGGATGTCTCCGACGCGCGTCAGGTGGCGCAGGTGTGTGAGCGCCTGCTCGCCACCACGCCGCGTCTCGATGTGCTGGTGAACGCTGCCGGTATTCTGCGCATGGGTGCGACGGATGCACTGAGCATTGACGACTGGCAGCAGACCTTTGCGGTCAACGTCGGTGGGGCATTCAACTTTTTCCAGCAGACCATGGCGACCTTCCGCAAACAGCAGGGCGGAGCGATTGTTACTGTGGCGTCCGACGCCGCGCATACGCCGCGTATCGGTATGAGCGCCTATGGCGCATCGAAAGCGGCGCTGAAAAGCCTGGCGCTCACGGTGGGCCTGGAACTGGCGGGTTCCGGCGTGCGTTGTAATCTGGTCTCGCCGGGATCGACGGATACTGACATGCAGCGCGGAATGTGGCAAAGCGACGATGCGGAGCAGCAGCGTATTCGCGGTTTTGGCGAGCAGTTTAAGCTCGGCATTCCGCTGGGGAAAATCGCAAAACCCCAGGAAATTGCTAACACGGTGCTGTTCCTCGCCTCAGATTGTGCCAGCCATATCACGTTGCAGGACATCGTGGTTGACGGCGGCTCGACGCTGGGAGCGTAAGATGATCTGGAAACGTCACTTATCACTTGAAGAACTGAATGCCACCAGCCTGAATACGATGGTGGCGCACCTGGGGATTGTTTACACCCATCTTGGGGATGACATTCTCGAAGCGGAAATGCCGGTGGATGCGCGCACCCATCAGCCGTTTGGCCTGCTGCACGGAGGAGCCTCGGCGGCGCTGGCTGAAACGCTGGGGTCGATGGCGGGGTTTATGATGACTCGCGATGGGCAGTGCGTGGTGGGAACAGAACTTAACGCCTCACATCACCGCCCGGTCTCTCAGGGTAAAGTACGCGGTGTCTGCCGCCCGCTGCATTCAGGTCGCCAGAGCCAAAGCTGGGAAATCGTCGTGTTCGATGAACAAGGGCGACGCTGCTGCACCTGCCGTCTGGGGACGGCGGTGATCGGCTAGATTTGCGCTGAATTGCCCGATGGCGCTGCGCTTATCCGGGCCTACGGTTCGTGGACATTCGTAGGCCGGGTAAGCGCAGCGCCACCCGGCAAAATATGCGCTATTGGTTCTGTAGCCATTCCTGGTAGCGTCTGGAGATGAAACTCGCTGCAATTTCATAATTTTCCCACGTATCTTTTACATGGAATTCGCTGGGGAGATCTTTGACCAGATAGGTGCAGTAGTCTTCGAGATAATCGCCTGTACTAAAATCAAAATAATGTTTAGTAAAGGCATTTCCTTGATCCGAAAGTTCTTCATCGGTCAGAGCGCCGTCGAACTCTTCAAAAAGCTGAGGGGCTGTTATTTCTCTGCGCATAAAGAGGGCAAGAGATTCAGCTAAATCCTCCTTAAACTCTTCGTCCAACAGGTCATTATCAATCAACCAGCCTAAATAAAAACCCGTATGGACGTAAGCCTGTCTGAGCGGTAAACCTTCTTCTATAACCGAGTCAAAATGGTATTTCGCTTTGTCGTAACTCATGGGGGACTCCTTGTCATGTGACGAAATAGCCATACTATCGTGTGGTTGCTTTGCATAACATTGACGCGGAATGCTATGGGTGTCTGCTATGCATTTTCACGTATTAAGTAGTTTTACCAATCTGGTGAGTCAGCCCTCTCAATTGTCCGTAATTTTACACTTCTTTTCTTAACTTAAGTGATCCCGTTAACAATGTGATGTAAATACGTAGTGTTCTTGTTGTACTTATTGGTTTCTGAGTTGTTAAATCAAACCTGTTGATACAGAAATAAAATGTAACACTCTCAGCGACTCACACGGACAACATCTATGAACAATTCAGGGAAATACCTCACATGGGCATTGCTCTCCATTGTCGGAGCGTTTGCCCTGGGCTATATAGCCCTCAATCGTGGTGAACAGATTAACGCCCTTTGGATAGTGGTGGCGTCAGTTTGTATCTATCTGATTGCTTACCGTTTTTATGGACGCTATATCGCCAAAAATGTACTGGCGGTTGACCCTTCGCGTATGACGCCTGCCGTGCGTCATAACGATGGGCTGGATTATGTACCGACCGACAAGAAAGTGCTGTTCGGTCACCATTTTGCGGCGATTGCCGGGGCGGGGCCGCTGGTGGGCCCGGTGCTGGCGGCGCAGATGGGGTATCTGCCTGGGATGATTTGGATCCTCGCGGGCGTGGTGCTTGCCGGTGCGGTGCAGGACTTTATGGTGCTCTTTGTCTCCACGCGCCGCGACGGTCGTTCGCTGGGTGAACTGGTGAAAGAGGAGATGGGGCCAACCGCCGGGGTTATCGCGTTGATTGCCACCTTTATGATCATGGTGATCATTCTGGCGGTGCTGGCGATGATCGTGGTGAAAGCCCTGACGCACAGCCCATGGGGAACATACACCGTGGCGTTTACCATTCCACTGGCGCTGTTTATGGGGATCTACATTCGCTATCTGCGCCCGGGGCGCATTGGCGAAGTCTCCGTTATCGGTTTGTTCTTCCTGATTTTTGCCATTATTTCTGGCGGTTGGGTGGCGGAAAGTGAAACCTGGGCGCCGTGGTTTGACTTCACGGGCGTCCAGTTGACCTGGATGCTGGTGGGCTATGGTTTCGTGGCGGCGGTATTGCCGGTCTGGCTGCTGCTGGCGCCGCGCGATTATCTTTCTACCTTCCTGAAAATTGGTACGATCGTTGGGCTGGCGATTGGTATTTTGATTATGCGCCCGACGCTGACCATGCCTGCACTGACCAAATTCGTCGATGGCACCGGCCCGGTGTGGACCGGTAACCTGTTCCCGTTCCTGTTTATCACCATCGCCTGTGGCGCGGTTTCGGGCTTCCATGCGCTGATTGCTTCAGGTACTACGCCGAAGATGCTGGCGAATGAAGGTCAGGCGTGCCTGATTGGCTATGGCGGGATGCTGATGGAATCCTTCGTCGCTATTATGGCGCTGGTTTCCGCCTGTATCATCGACCCGGGCGTCTACTTTGCGATGAACAGCCCGATGGCGATGCTGGCACCAGCGGGTACCGTTGATGTGGTGGCTTCCGCCGCGCAGGTGGTGAGCAGCTGGGGCTTTGCGGTAACGCCGGAAACTCTGAACCATATTGCCAATGAAGTGGGTGAGCAGTCGATTATCTCGCGTGCGGGCGGTGCGCCGACGCTGGCGGTCGGCATGGCGTACATTCTGCACGGCGCGCTGGGCGGCCTGATGGATGTGTCGTTCTGGTATCACTTCGCCATTCTGTTTGAAGCGCTGTTTATCCTGACGGCGGTGGATGCCGGTACGCGAGCGGCGCGCTTTATGCTGCAGGACCTGCTGGGCGTCATTAACCCAAATCTGAAGAGAACTGACTCGCTGCCCGCGAACCTGCTGGCGACGGCGCTGTGCGTACTGGCGTGGGGCTACTTCCTGCACCAGGGCGTGGTTGACCCGTTAGGCGGTATCAATACCCTGTGGCCACTGTTTGGTATCGCTAACCAGATGCTCGCAGGTATGGCGTTAATGCTGTGCGCGGTGGTACTGTTTAAGATGAAACGTCAACGCTATGCGTGGGTAGCGCTGGTGCCAACGGCCTGGCTGCTGGTTTGTACGCTGACGGCTGGCTGGCAGAAAGCGTTCAGCCCGGACGTTCGTGTGGGCTTCCTGGCTATCGCCAATAAATTCCAGGCGATGATCGACAGCGGGGCGATTCCGCCGCAGTACACGGAATCCCAGTTGGCGCAGTTGGTGTTTAACAACCGTCTGGATGCTGGCCTGACCATCTTCTTTATGGTGGTGGTGGTCGTGCTGGCGCTGTTCTCGATTAAGACCGCACTGGCGGCACTGAAAGAGGACAAACCGACGGCGAAAGAAACGCCTTATGAGCCGATGCCGGAAAACCTGGAAGAGATTGTGACCCAGGCGAAAGGGGCGCATTGACAGATGCCCTCACCCTAACCCTCTCCCTCAGGGAGAGGGGACCGACCGAGCTCGTTGTGACATTTGCGTCGGTTTTCTCCCTCTCCCTGTGGGAGAGGGCGGGGTGAGGGGAACAAAACGCACCACAATCAATGAGAATTCACCATGTTCGACACATTATCAAAAGCAGGAAAATATTTGGGTCAGGCCGCGAAAATGATGATTGGCGTGCCGGACTACGACAACTATGTCGAGCATATGCGTGTTACGCACCCCGACCAGACGCCAATGACGTACGAAGAGTTCTTCCGCGATCGTCAGGATGCTCGCTATGGCGGAAAAGGCGGTGCGCGCTGCTGTTAGCCCTCTTTTGGCAGATACAGGCTGATTTGTTCCTGTTTACAGCCGTATATTGCCGCCAGTTTCTCACGCGTGCGTTTTTGCGGGCGAGATTCGGCAGATTCGAGTTGTGAAATGGCAGACTGGCTAATACCCAGTTTCTCCGCCACGTCCTTTTGTGATAAGCCGCAATGAATGCGCCAGGCCGCCTGTAAGCTCACGCCTTCTTTATCCATGATGTCGCACACGATGCCGGGCAGGCTGGTGTTGTCATCGTCATCATGTTCGCAGGGAATATCTTCCCATTCATCGTCATCGTCGCTCGCGGACTCAGCCAGTTGCAAACGCAGGCGGTAATATTCGTCGTAAGGGATCACAACGTACTGCGGTTTCCCGTTTTCATCCTTAATTAGCTGAATAGCCATAGGGTGCCTTCTCCTCGTGCAGATATGTCGTCGTAGTTCTGCGCTTCACGGCCACAATGTGGCAGGTGTTTTCGTCGTCTATCACCGTAAAAATAATGCGATAGTCACCCACGCGCAGGCGATAGTGGTCCTTTGGCGTGGAGAGCTTAACGAGATCGGGCATCGGCGCGTTTCTGTCATTTAACGCCATTATCTTCTCAGTGACCTTTTGCCGATATCTCACATCAATGCTTTCTAACTGCCGCCTTGCCACTCTTGACCAGGTAATAACCATCCTGTACCTCCACTGTACGCTTACGGTTTACATAAGTAAAATATAAGTTTATTAGAAAATTAAATTTTTCTAATAAGTGTCACGATAAGCAAGATTAGTGAGAGGGGAAAGAGGTAAAAGGCAAGGCTTCGTGAAGGCTCGCAAAAACCTCTGTCAACTGACAGAGGCTTGCATAAACAGTGGATTAACCCGCGAAGTTTTCCACTTTTTCAAAGGCTGCAAACAGCGTGTCCGGCGTCAGTTCGACGGGCAGGAAATGAATGGATTCCACCGGGCGCAGCGTGTGGGCGATGACTTTATCGAGCTCCGCGCGGTTGTGAATATCGACGTCCAGCTGCGCAAGCGTAGTGGGTAAATGGAAGCGTTTGTAGGCGTGAACCAGTTGCGCCAGCACATCATCCTGACCGAGCAGGGCGCTTTGTACCAGAATGCCGTAGGCGACCTTGGTGCCATGGAGAAACTTCTCCGTCTGCGGCAGTACGGTGAGGCCGTTATGCACCGCATGTGCGGCGGCAACGCGAGTGAAGCGCTCGCCCAGACCGCCAACCATACCGCCGCCCGCGATAATGGCATCCACAACGTCGCGAAATACCTGGGTTAATTTCCCTTGCTGCTGATCAATTAGCGCCTGCTCGCTGCTTTCCAGCAGCACATCCCGAATCGCCAGCGCGCCATTAATACCCAGGCGAACCGTCAGCGGCAGCGTTTCCGGTTGCGGGGCGAGAACCACGGCTTCGTACCATTTCGCTAAGGTATCGCCAATGCCTGCCAGCAGATATTCTGCCGGAGCGTCGAGGATAATGCGCGGCTCAACCAGTACCAGGAAGTTGGCGTCGTCAAAAATTTCAAATTGTAGCGCCTGACCTGCATCGTTATACCACACGGAAAGCGGCGTCCACGCGGCGCAAGTCGCGGCGATCGTTGGGATAGCGACAAACGGTAAATTCAGTCGGCGTGCAACGGCTTTCACCGTATCAAGCAACGCGCCGCCGCCTACGCCAATGACAACGCTACGGTTATCGCCAGCCTGCGCGACCAGTGCGTTCACATCCCGTTCGCTACAGTGGCCGGTGAACAAAATCTGCGTTGATCCCGGCGCGGTGGCGCATTCCGGCAGATAAGGGCGTGCACCTGCAATTGCTTTTTCGCCGTAAATCCACACCGCGCGGGAGAGTTGCTCAGGGCTGAAAAAATCGTTGAGACGTTGCAGGCTGTCGGGGTGCGAGAAGTAGTTAGCGGGGCCAGGGACCACGCGAATATCAGTTTGATTCATAGATGTTGTGCCTCAGGATATTATTGTTTTATAGACGTCTAAACGTCTTGATTGCCAAATACTAGCATCGTGTTATAGTGGCTTCAACACTGCATCACAGATGGAACAACAATAATGACGCACAACCCACTGATCCCACAGAGTAAATTACCTAATCTCGGCACCACGATTTTCACGCAAATGAGTGCACTGGCGCTTAAACATCAGGCGATTAATTTGTCGCAGGGTTTCCCTGATTTTGACGGTCCGCGTTATTTACAGGAGCGACTGGCGTATCACGTTGCCGCAGGCGCGAACCAGTATGCGCCGATGACCGGCGTACAGGCGCTGCGTGAGGCCATTGCCGAAAAGACCGGCTCGCTATATGGCTACACCCCGGACGCCAATAGCGATATCACCGTGACGGCGGGCGCGACAGAAGCACTTTATGCGGCAATTACTGCCCTGGTGCGCCCAGGCGATGAGGTCATCTGTTTTGATCCAAGCTATGACAGCTATGCGCCAGCGGTGGAGCTATCGGGTGGCGTCCTCAAGCGTATTGCGTTGCAGCCGCCACATTTTCGTGTCGATTGGGCCGCGTTTCACGCATTACTCAGCGATAAAACGCGTCTGGTTATTCTTAATACACCGCACAATCCTTCAGCCACCGTCTGGCATGCGGCTGACTTTTCCGCACTCTGGCAGGCGATTGCGGAGCGAGAAATCTACGTGCTGAGCGATGAAGTCTACGAACATATCTGCTTTGATCCGCAGGGCCACGCCAGCGTGCTGGCGCATCCGCAACTGCGTGAACGGGCTGTTGCGGTGTCATCGTTTGGTAAAACCTATCATATGACGGGCTGGAAGGTTGGCTACTGCATTGCGCCAGCGGCGATAAGCGCCGAATTGCGCAAAGTGCATCAGTATTTGACCTTTGCGGTAAATACCCCGGCGCAGCTGGCATTGGCGGATATGCTGCGTGCCCAGCCGGAGCACTATCGCCAGTTGCCCACGTTTTACCGTGAGCGGCGCGATCTATTTATTGAAGCGTTGAGAGAGAGCCGACTGGAAATTCTGCCCTGTGAAGGAACCTATTTCCTGCTGGCTGATTATAGCGCTATCTCTGATAAGGATGACGTGAGCTTCTGCCAGTGGTTAACCACCGAAGTGGGCGTTGCTGCGATTCCACTATCGGTTTTTTGCGCCGATCCCTTCCCGCACAAACTCATTCGTCTGTGCTTTGCCAAGCAGGAATCGACTCTGCTGGCGGCGGCAGAGCGCTTGCGCCAGCTCTGATTATTTAACGGTCCAGGCCTGTGAAAAATTACGATCGCCGAACATTTCGAGCAGGCCGTTAATCTGCTTCAGACGCAGCACTTCGTCGCTGTCCATCCCCAGCTCTTTGCTGATTTTCTCATCGTTCCAGCCCAGACGCGCCAGTTCCAGCACGATATCAGACATGGCATTAATTTGATGTCGGCCGCGAGCGCGGTTATGGCGCACGGTTGCTGCCATGCGTGATGGCAACGTGGTGCTGCGGCTATCGATACTGGTGATGGGCAGGTAGCCTTTAAACTGCTTTTTCAAGGCCGGTTTGCTGCTGGCGAGCGCATAGCGGTGAAAACCATCCACAATTTCATACTGATGGCCATCTTTATCCATCACGACCAGCGGCTGTGTAAAACCGTCTGCCTCCAGCGATTTTTGCAGCAGCCGTTTTTCCGGCGGCGCCATGTTATTTGGGTTGTAGGCGTTGGGAGTTATCTGCTCCTCTTTGACCCAAATCACGCAGTCAACGGGCTGATCGTTAAACGGGCTGACGCCATGCAGCGCCTGGCGAAAGTGATTGATCGCTTCTACACGCGCCTCGAAATCAAGTGATTGCAGCCAGGTGGTCATATCATTAATTAATCGTTGTTGCACAGGATCCCCCATTGTTGACGTTTTTGGTTCATCCGTTCGCGATAGCGCTGATAGTGGATGGATTTGGTTGGGCTGAAAGAGAGTGCCCGACACCAGTAGTCGTTGTTTAACATGACCTTGCAGATACGTCGCCAGGACGGGATGTCTTTCGAGCCGACGTCGCCTTCCTGGCTGTCCGGAATATCCTCCATGCCCTGTTTTTGATACCAGTGCAGGTAGACCGCGATTTTATTGCGATAATGCTCGGCGGTGGTTTGCGGCATGCTTTGCAGTAGAAACATCGCGTAGCTACGCCAGCTGTGATGTGCGGGTTTTTCGAGTTTTCGGTGACCGTAAAACTGATTGTCGCGCCCGGCGTAAACCCCGCCGCTGTGTGCGCCGCTGACGCGCTGGCACATGGCGGCCCAACGTTCTGGCTCCAGCACATGGTATAGCCATAACCCCTGGCGCTGCTCTGGCCCAAACGGCTCACAAATACGCATGTTGCGGGGCGGCACGCCAGCCTGATACATCAGATTGTAGAGCGGGTTGTAACAAAGCCTGGTGCGGGCGAACCATGTCCAGATATCTGCCGTTTTCCAGTCGTAAATGGGGTACACATACCAGGCGTGACCGCCAGGGGCGGCGGTTGTCCACGGTTTATCATCGGCGAAACGCTGTTTGCGCTGTGATGAGATGGTCAGGAATCGGTTATAGGATTCATCCGCGCGGATCCCGACCAGCATAGCTGCCGGGCGTTGTTGCGAAAACCACTCTGCGAAGCTCTGGACGAAGCTTTCAAAGGTGCAGCCAGGGCGATAAAACGGGAACAATACCGGGTCGGTAATGGCGCCTTCAGGCGGCTGCCGCACCCACTTTGCCCCAGGCTCCCAGCATTGCCACTCAGGTTCAAATTGGGTAAGGGCGTTTTGCGTGGTGAGGGGAATCGCCACCCAATAGAAATTCTCGATAACATCCTGATAGAGATCGCGCATCCGTTCGCAATGGGCAATGGTGCTGGAAAACTGCGCCTCCCAGTCGATAAACAGGACGCTGATTTTTTTGCCCATTTCCCGCGCCAGTCGGGCGGTAATATGTAGCATTACCGTGGAATCTTTGCCCCCGGAAAAGGAGACACAAACGCGAGTAAAATTCTGCAAGGCCCAGGAGGCACGATGCTGGCTGGCCTCCTGTACGGTACAGGGTAAAGGTACCTTTAATAACGACATCGTCGGCGATCCTTGCGATATATTAAGCATGATAAGGCACTATAATATAACGGCAAGGACGTTGAATGTAATATTTTAATTAATGGCAAACCTAATGTACATTTATTAATGAGTAGGCATTTTGTATATGAATATATATGAGCGATTAATTCATTGTGGTGATTCTTTGTAATGGGTGATTCGTTCTATTACTTTCGCAAATGCAGGCGTGTTCATCGACGAACGGTTATAGATAATGTATATCATTACGGAGGGTAATGGTTCCGGGGTGATGACTTCCCGTAACTTCATATTTTTGCCTAAATAATCAAAAAACTCGCGGGGAATAATCCCGATTAAATCGGTTTTTTGTATAATGTTGACCATACCGATAAGTGAGTTAGTGCGTAATCCTGTGCGTCTGCCCAGGTACTGTTCATCCACTTCAGTCTGATATCCCTTAATGCCCGGTTCGTCCGTTGTGTAAGTAGCGAAGCGCTCCTGAAGAATCTCTTCTTTTGTCGCATGCTCTCCCAGTCGAGGGTGATCTTCACGGCAGACCAGAACGGTTGAAACCTCTTTAAATGGCTCGCAGGCAACCGAACGATTGATGATAGGCGAGGTGCTTAACACCAGATCAGCTTTCCTGTAACTCATTAAATCTTCGATGTTATCTGAAGTGGCAACGTAATCGTAATGGGCGATTTCGATGCTGGGGTCTTCCAGTAAACGTGTCACGATATTAATCAATGGGCCGGAAATGAATATCTGTGGGCCATAAATCACAAAGCGCTTCGTAAGTTCCGAATGGCTCATAATATTGATGGTTTTTTCCAGCTGATTCAGGTTATCCGCGAGGTGATGATGCAGGTTAACGCCGACCGTGGTAGGCGTGATCCCTTTGCCGGAACGCACGAACAACGGGTCGTTGAGCTGAATGCGCAAGCGCTGTAATGACTGGCTGACGGCGGACGGGGTAATAAACAGCGTCTCCGCGGCTTTACTGATGCTGAGATGTTGATAAATGCATTCAAAAATAACTAATAAGTTAAGATCGAACCGCTTTAGATCATAGAGGTTAGCCATTATGTTGTCCTTGTTTCGGTGCAGGTAGCAGAGAAGGCGCAGTTGCTCTCCTGTACCGCGAAGATTATTAACATTCCATGTTTTCGTAAAACTTAAAGCACCTTACATCCTGACTAAATATATATCAGAAAATAGTGTTTTACTACTGATCATAGAAAACAAGGTGATTGATATTTTATTTTTATACAATCACCCTGGGTTAATTACTCTTCGCCCATCATGACCTTCAGTTTTTGGGCATCAGGCAGGCCGACGACCTGCTGTAACTGGCCTTCTTTATTCATATAGTAAATGGCTGGGGTGACGTTTGCGCCCAGGTCATCCATCAGTTTCTGATTTTCATTTAATGTACGCATCGCATCCGCTGCTGGGGTCGCGGGAAGGGTGAGCTTCAGTTTTCCACCGGATTGCTCATAGTCATGCCAGGTTTTGGCAGGATCTTTCGTTGCCAGGATTGCGGCGGCGGTGTCCGGGCTTTCGGGTTTGATCACGCCAACCAGCAGCGTGCGAAGCTGAACCTTTCCTGCATCTACCCACGGACGCGCCTGCTGCCAGAACTGCTTGCAATACGGGCAGAACGGATCGGCGAAAACGTACAGGATGACCGGCGCGTCTTTTTTACCGTCCAGTAACCAGTGGCTTTTCTCCATGCGCTTCCACATTTCCTGCCCGGCCGGGGTATAAATCTCTTTCTGGAACAGCTGCTCACTGAGATTTTGCCCTTTCTCATCATACATATAGCCGGAAATGGCGTGTTTGCCGTCTGGTGTCACGTAGATAGCCACGCCCATATCCTGATATTTGCCGAGATACCCTTTCATACCTGCGGGCGCATCAAACGGCTTGATGATGGTAATGCCCTGTTTTTCGATGGCTTTTACCGGCGCAGGGAGTTCTTCCGCGTGGGCGAACAGAGGGAGGAGGGTGAGGAGTAAAGAACGTTTTAGCATAGAAAATCTCTGTAAAATCAGTCCGTAAGATGAAAGGAATGGTGTAGCCTATCACAACCATAGATAAGACCAACCGGTGGTGGATTGCCCTTTGAAGGGTGGGGTGATGTAATCCCTTAGCTGTTACAACCTTTGTTAAGGTAATGTAGAGCGCAACATATAGCCAGCCTGGCTGGCGCTGAATCCACCGACGGGTGTTCAGGTAACGGGGCCGCCTGAAGAGGGGGCCTTTTTACTTTACGCAGATTAGACGGGTAAGGGGCGTTTCGTGCCTTACTCATTTTCAGGTTCACAATGTTGTCTTGAGTCGGTTGTAAGGTAACGCTTATTGATTTGATAATGGAAACGCATTGGCCCTATCAACCAAATTTCGTTAACTTACAACTCAACGAAAACACGGAGGAAGTATAGATGTCCTTAATTAACACTAAAATCAAACCTTTCAAAAACCAGGCATTCAAAAACGGCGAATTCATCGAAGTAACCGAGAAAGATACCGAAGGTCGCTGGAGCGTATTCTTCTTCTATCCGGCTGACTTCACCTTCGTTTGCCCGACTGAACTGGGCGACGTAGCAGACCACTACGAAGAACTGCAGAAACTGGGCGTGGATGTGTACTCTGTTTCTACCGATACTCACTTCACCCACAAAGCATGGCACAGCAGCTCTGAAACCATCGCGAAAATCAAATACGCGATGATCGGCGACCCGACTGGCGCCCTGACCCGTAACTTCGAGAACATGCGCGAAGATGAAGGTCTGGCTGACCGTGCGACCTTCGTAGTTGACCCGCAGGGTATCATCCAGGCTATCGAAGTTACCGCTGAAGGCATTGGCCGTGACGCATCTGACCTGCTGCGTAAAATCAAAGCAGCACAGTATGTTGCTTCTCACCCAGGCGAAGTTTGCCCGGCTAAATGGAAAGAAGGCGAAGCAACTCTGGCTCCGTCCTTAGATCTGGTCGGCAAAATCTAAGTCTTTATTGCCCGGCGGCGCGACGCTTGCCCGGGCCTACAAATGTAGGCCGGGTAAACGCAGTGCCACCCGGCAACCAACGGGTGCTTAGCACCCGTTTTTCTTCCCCCACGCACTATGATGCAAGTTGCATCCAGGCCGCCCGAATGAGGCAGCTTGCATGATGATGTATTTAGCCCAGGAGATTAACAATGCTCGACACCAACATGAAAACCCAGCTCAAAGCCTATCTTGAAAAGCTGACCAAACCTGTTGAGCTGATTGCCACGCTGGATGACAGCGCCAAATCGGCAGAAATCAAGGAACTGCTGGCTGAGATTGCTGAACTGTCAGATAAAGTGACCTTCAAAGAAGACAACACGTTGGCCGTTCGTAAACCGTCGTTCCTGATTACCAACCCAGGTTCCCACCAGGGCCCGCGTTTTGCTGGCTCCCCGTTGGGGCATGAGTTCACCTCGCTGGTACTGGCGCTGCTGTGGACTGGCGGTCATCCGTCGAAAGAAGCGCAGTCTCTGCTGGAGCAGATCCGTAATATCGACGGCGATTTTGAATTCGAAACTTATTATTCGCTCTCCTGCCACAACTGCCCGGACGTGGTGCAGGCGCTGAACCTGATGAGCGTGCTGAACCCGCGCATCAAGCACACGGCGATCGATGGCGGCACCTATCAGAACGAAATCACCGAACGTAATGTGATGGGTGTTCCGGCAGTGTTCGTGAATGGTCAGGAGTTTGGTCAGGGCCGTATGACACTGACGGAAATCGTGGCCAAAATCGATACTGGCGCGGAAAAACGCGCAGCGGAAGAGCTGAGCACCCGTGATGCTTATGAAGTGCTGATCGTGGGTTCCGGCCCATCCGGCGCCGCTGCCGCTGTCTACTCAGCGCGTAAAGGCATCCGTACCGGCCTGATGGGCGAGCGTTTCGGCGGCCAAGTGCTCGATACCGTTGATATTGAAAACTATATCTCCGTACCGAAAACCGAAGGTCAGAAACTGGCTGGCGCACTGAAAGCCCACGTCAGTGAGTATGATGTTGATGTGATTGATAGCCAGAGCGCATCGAAACTGATTCCGGCGGCACAGGAAGGTGGCTTACACCAGATTGAAACCGCGTCTGGCGCCGTGCTGAAAGCGCGCAGCATCATCATCGCAACCGGTGCGAAATGGCGCAACATGAATGTGCCGGGCGAAGATCAGTATCGCACCAAGGGCGTAACCTATTGTCCGCACTGTGACGGCCCGCTGTTTAAAGGCAAACGCGTAGCGGTTATCGGTGGCGGTAACTCCGGTGTGGAAGCGGCAATCGACCTGGCGGGCGTGGTTGAACACGTTACTCTGCTGGAATTTGCCCCGGAAATGAAAGCGGATCAGGTTCTGCAGGATAAAGTCCGCAGCCTGAAAAACGTTGATATCATTCTGAATGCGCAAACCACGGAAGTGAAAGGCGACGGCAGCAAAGTGACCGGCCTGGAATACCGTGACCGTGTAAGCGGTGATACGCATCAGATTGAACTGGCGGGGATCTTCGTCCAGATTGGCCTGCTGCCGAACACCACCTGGCTGGAAGGCGCGATTGAGCGCAACCGGATGGGGGAAATTATCATCGATGCGAAATGTGAAACCAGCGTCAAAGGCGTCTTTGCCGCGGGTGACTGCACCACCGTTCCGTACAAACAGATTATCATCGCCGCCGGCGAAGGCGCGAAAGCGTCACTCAGCGCCTTTGATTATCTGATTCGTACGAAAACGGCATAAAAAAAGAAGTAAGACGACACCTGCAAAGCCAAACGCCTGACATTGTCAGGCGTTTTTTGTTTTTGTAATATCTCATTTCAACCAGCACCTTTTTGTTCATTTCGTTGCGCAAATCAAAATATCGCCCGTTATTTTACGTAATATAATCTCCTGTTCTGAATTTTAAATACATATTCTTAATGTGTTGAGGTTTATCTATTCATGGAGTTTATTTTAGGCCCGTTAACGCCCTTCGAGTTAACGGGGTTGTTACTGCGTGATTTTTTTATTGCCAATAATAATAGTACGTTAGTCACTGCATATTTAGCCCTTGAACCTGATGCACAAAAACCAACTCTGGCAATGGAGTATGATTTTAATGCGCTATTTCTCGGTCCTCAGGCCTTAAAGGCTGCGCCCTATGCCTCTGTATACCTTGAGGAGGAGGCCACGGTAATGGGGAAAACGACGCTTGAGTTGCGAGAATTCATGCAGCAATTGGGGCTATCAATTAATAATGAGAATCATCTTCCTGACGATCATGTTTCATATGCGTTGGAATTATGTGTTTTATTATTAATAAATGTAAGGCAACAGCCTGAATTAAAAGAAATGCTGTTTCGCTATGTTTTTGAATATGTAGCGAAATGGATGCCATTATTTGTTTTAAACATAACAGGGAATGCACAAACGATGGAGCTAAAAAAAGTGGCAAGCAGGTTAGCTGGCTGGCTGGATGAATTAAAAATGAGGGCGGCATAATGAGTGTTGAAACAGGTGCTATAAATCGGCGCTCCTTTCTAAAAGGTTTGGTCGCATTAGGTGCGATTTCAGCATTGCCTGGCGGTTTGCTTACCTCTCGCTGCGCGCAGGCTCAACCGCCTATCCCCTTTAATCCAAAAACGTACAAGGTCTATCGCAACGCGTGCCCACGCAATTGCTACGACACCTGTAGCCTGAAAACCTGGGTTAAGGATGATGTCATTACGTTTGTTGAAGGTGCGAGCGAATCAACCTACACCCATGGCACGCCCTGCGTGAAAGGCCTGACCTACCCACGTCGGGTGTATAGCCCCGATCGCATAAAGTATCCGATGATTCAGGATGGCCGCGGAAGTGGTAACTGGCGACGAATCTCCTGGGATGACGCCATGCTGCGCATTGCCAGCAAGATGTTGGAAATCAAAAAGAAAGATGGCTCCATGCTGGGTTTGGCATTGTCGAAATACTCCGGCAACCTGGGCGTGATGGGATACGCTACCGAAGGCCTGATGTCGTCGTTGGGTTACACCACCCGATTTGCCGGAACGCCGTGCTGGCCAGCGGGCATTGATGCGCAAAATTATGATATGGGCGATATGTGGTGCAACGACCCGGAAGATATGGTGAAAGCAAAGTACATCATCATCTGGGGGGCAAACCCCGCATGGTGCTCAATGCACAGCATGAAATATGTGTATCAGGCGCGAGAGCAGGGTGCCAAAGTGGTGGTTATCGACCCGTTATTAACGCAAACCGCGGCAAAAGCCGATCTCTATCTGCGGGTTCGCTCAGGTTCAGATGGCGCACTGGCGCTCGGCATGTGTCGACATCTGCTGGACAGCGGGCGCGTAGATCATGAATTTGTTACCCAGTTTGCGCAGGGATACCCTGAGTTTGAAAATTATCTGCGCAACAATATTTCAGTGGAATGGGCCGCAGACATTTGTGGTTTATCCGCAGAGACGATTCGCTCATTGACGGATGAGTTTATGGCGGTGAAGCCCGCCACAGTCTGGATTGGCTACGGAATGCAACGTCATGTCAACGGCGGGGCGAATGTGCGCGCTATTGACGCGTTTGTCGCGATGAGTGGAAACATCGGCCTTGAGGGTGGTGGCGCACGTTATGGGCATCTGCAAACCTGGGGTTACAACTACGGTTTGATGGCGTTTAAGCCACCGGTTGGGTCGATCGGTGTGAAAGGCGCAGGTGGCCCGGTGGGCGAATTTGTCAGCGATAGTGCTGAGAAGAGTGAGTATTCAGACCGCGCGCTAAATATCAACCAAACGGCACAAGGCTTGCTTGAGGCTAACGATCCGCCAGTACGCATGTTGTGGGTTGCATCCAAAAATCCCTTTGCTCAGGATTTTGACCGCAACAAGATGGAAAAAGCCTTCAGCAAACTGGAAATGGTGGTTTGCGTCGATCAGTTTTTCAATGAAACCGTCCAGCATGCTGATATTGTGTTGCCGCTAACGACCACATTCGAGCAATGGGATTTGTGCTCCTCCTATTGGCATTACTGGTTATCACTTAACGAACCCGCAATTAAGCCGCTTTATGAGTGTAAAAGTGACCCCGAGATTTCGGCGTTGCTCTCGCGAGCTATCAATAAACTGGAACCAGGAGCCTGTACTTTCCCACAAGATTTTGAGCCCAGACATTGGCTCGACAACGAGTTCAATGATGGCATGGCGCAACAGTTTGACATCAGCCGATGGGACGATCTGCGTGAAGGGCCAAGAAAGGCCAAAATGCCAAGCTCTGCCGCCTGGCACGATCGTAAATTTAAAACACCGTCTGGTAAGTATGAGTTTTTGTCGCCGCGCTGCGCGGAGGACGGGCATACCGCGTTGCCAGAATATAAAGCCGATCTCGCACGTTCGCTGCCGTTCCATCTGTTTACACCGCATCTGCAATACGGTTTGCACTCGCAGTTTGTGAATCTGGACTGGATGCAAACATTCTGGCCGGAACCTTTCGTGTATATCCATCCGTCAGCGGCTGAGAAAAAAGGTATTCACGACATGGATCGGGTGAAGGTATTCAATGATGCCGGCGACGTTGAGCTTCGCGCCAAACTGACCACCAATGTGCCAGAGGATTTTTTGGTGATGTACGAATCCTGGTTCAACAAAATCAGCTACAACGTGCAGAACGTCGTGAAAGATACGCCTGCCGATATGGGCAAGATGGCCACCGGTGCGCCAGGTGCGGCGATACACAGTCAGTTTGTCGACATTACGCTTATTGCTAACAAGGGAGCATCCGCATGAGGCGCGCATTTTTAGTTAATAGTGATAAATGTATCGGGTGCCGCGGCTGTGCGATGGCCTGTAAGAGTTTTAACCAGCTAGAGCCTGAACGTTACTGGCGCTATGTCTACCCGCTGGATAAAGCGATCTATCCCCATGAAGAACGTGCATTTTATTCGCTGGCGTGCAATCACTGCGAACATCCGGCCTGCGTGGCGGCGTGTCCGGTTGAGGCCTATACCCGCCGTGAAGATGGCGTTGTCATTCATAACCCTGAACACTGTATCGGATGTAAAAACTGTATTCGCAATTGCCCTTACGGCGCGCCGCGATTTAATGAAGAGACGCGGAAAGCGGAAAAATGCAGCATGTGTTATGAGCGGCTCGATATCGGTATGCAGCCCGCCTGCGTATCGGCGTGCCCGGTCAGCGCACTGAGCATTATCGATCTTGATACCGATCCCAGCCCCAATAATGCCGTTCAGTATCCGCCTGGCTATCCTCATATGCCGCAACTAAACCCTGGTACGCGCTTTATTCTGGCTCGTCAGCCAAAACAACCGGGGGATAAATAATGGAAAAATATGAACTGCCATTGGTTATTTTTACGCTACTGAGCCAGATGTCGGTTGGAATGACGATTGTGGTGACCTGGCGTACATTGCGTGGCGAGGTGAAAGGATGTCGCGCCAACTGGCTGGTAATTGGTTTGATTCTGGCGGTGGCCTCAGTAGCGGCGGTACTACACCTTGCACATCCGGATCGCGCCTATGATGCTCTGCGTAACCTGAAACATGCCTGGCTGAGCCGTGAAATTTTGGGCGCTACGCTCTACGGTATCACGGTTGGGATCACGTTTTTGGCGAAAGGGCATAAAGTGCCTGCGTTGGTAGCATCGCTGTTCGGTATTGCGCTGGTGACTGTTCAGGGTATTACCTATGCAGCTCCTGCGATGGTGGCGATCGCTAACGGTATCACTATTTTGCTTTTTTGCATTACGGTATGGGTGATGGGATGCGCGGCGGTTCCACTGCTTAAGCTGTCGTCACCTCGATCCGCTTTGCGGCAGGGCATTCTGGTATGCATAGCGTTATTACTTGCTGCGCCGTTAATGTGGTTGAGTGGCGGTACCATTATGCAAATGACGGCGCGCGGCTGGCTCACATCCCCACTTTATCTGATGGGGCTAGCGTGCCTTGTTGTGGCGTTTGTTATCACATGGAAGGGCGATTGCTACAATAGAGTCGTCTTTGCCATTCTGTTCATTGGCTTGTTTTTAACGCGAATGACGTTCTTTGGGGATACGGTTAGCACGATTGTGAATATCGGTCATCCGTACTAACGAAACCGGAAGGGTGCCCGCGCGATAAAAATTGCGCGGGCATTTTTTTATCTCACCACCATCACCGGCACATGGGCGTGGCGAATAACGCTGGAGGCATTCGAACCCAGCAGGTGAGTGGAGATGGACGGATTACGGGAACCGATAACCACCACGTCAGCTTTCAGTTCTTCAGCGAGCTCGTTCACCACGTCGCGAACGCTGCCGATGCGCACGTGCAGTTTCAGGCGCTCGGGGTCGATACTGAAGTGGCTTTTCATCGTTTCTAAACGGTTGATCGCTTCCTGATGAAGGTGCTCTTCAAAGCGACGCACATCCGCCGCGAAACGGCTCATGGTGTAGCTGGCGGAGCCGGGCAGCACGTGGAGTAGATGAATAATCCCATCCTGCTGCGCCAGAAATTCAGCGTGAGCGATAGCCTTATCACTCAATTCCATCTCGAATACGTCAACGGGCATAATGATTGTCTTGTACATATGCATTCCTCCTTGTCTCTGTATTTGATATCAAAGCATATTATGACTTTTTAGTTTGTCATTGATATCTCAAATTTATCGTTCGCTGCGTGGAAGGGTGTAAAGTTTTTTCAATCTCGCCAGATACCGCCACCAGAGACAGAAAGAGGATGCCGGGGCATCCTCTTAATTCATCGCAATTAGCGTTGGTAATCACCGGCTGCTTCCGGCTGGTAGAGCAGTTCCAGCACCTCAAGATGCGTGGACGTGCCGCCGGGGAGTTCCCAGTGAATCGTGCTACCAACGCGCAGCCCAATCAGCGCCGCGCCCACCGGGGCCAGCACTGAAAGCTGCGTGTTGCTGTCTGTCATTTGCGTAGGAAATACCAGAGTTCGCACGCGCTCTTCGCCGCTGGTCAGATCGCGAAATCTCACCTTGCTGTTCATGCTCACGACATCAGGCGGAACCTGTTCCGGCGGGCACATTTGCGCGCGGTCCAGTTCGTCGTTCAGCGCGCCAGCCACCGGAGAGTTTGCGTAAGCAGGCAGTTCCAGCAGTCTGTCGATACGCTCCGCATCGAACTCATTAATGATGATGGCAGGTCTGGTCATAGTTACTCCATGTCGTTCCAGAAACGTCTATCCAAAAGAAAACCCTCACCGCCAGCGGCAAGGGTTCATCTCACACCATCATACGCATTCAATCATCAGGTTTGAAGTGATACAACGCACATTCAATCACTGAAAATTATCGATTTATCTCGATTATTGTCAGTATCCCACTTTATCCAGCACAAACTGTTTACCACAGTTGCCGGGGTGCGGCTGAGGCAGGAACGACGCGGCAGAAAGTGGCGCGTTGATGTTCCCGGCTTTTAGTGAAATTTGCATTTCGGTAAGATAGTTTGGGTTGCCATTACAGGTCAGTTTAAACGCTTTGACGTTCTCTTTACCGAAGGCGCTGGCAACGGCGGCATCAAAGTCGCTGCGCTTCACTTTTTGCCCATAATTAGCGGCTAAAAATTGCCCCAGCGCGCTGGCTTTCACTTCGCTGTTCAGGCGCACCATGGTGCCGAAATACGCGTCCGGGTCGAAACCAAAACAGACGCCATGTTTGGCATATTCATAACGCTCAAGGCAGGATTTTCCACCGCTACCGGGCATCACACCGTTCAGCTTGTTTGCCATTTCCAGCGATAAACCGGTTTCGGGGGCTGAACATTTACGGCTGCCTTTGGCTTCCGCCATATTCGGAATCGGGCGCGTCGCGCAACCAAAGCGCATCCAGCGGCCTTCATCAACGCCGCGAGAGGCGATAGATTTTGGCAGCCCCGGCCAGAGACCGTGGACGGTGAGATGATCGGCTTTGTTGGCCGTCTCTTTCTGGATTTTGCACTCCTGCGGCTCTTTGCGATTTCTGTCGTTCATGCTCTGACAAAAACCGGTTTGCCACGAAAGCGCCAGCACATAGCGGTCAAAATCGCCATATTGCGTGGGAGTGAGGGGGGCAGCGCTGGCGCATTGCGCGACGAGCAGCAGGGTGCCGACGCATCCGGCCAGAAGATCCTTCCTGAACATAGTACGTATCCGGGGTGTTAACGATTCAAGGCAATTATTAAAGCATAAAAAAGGCGTCGTTAGACGCCTTTTATCAGTTTCGCGAATACTTACAGCGCGCTACCCGGTACCAGAATTTCAGTCGCGATGATCACCACGACCAGGCCAACCAGCACCGGAACGGAGGTGCGTTTCACCACTTCAAACGGCGAGATTTTTGCCATCCCGGCTACCGCAACCACGACGCCGGAAACCGGGGAGATGGTACGGCCAAGGTTGGATGCCTGCAGCATCGGAATGGAAAGATAAGCCGGGTTGATACCCGAGGTGTGCGCCAGCTTAGGAATCATTTCGACAAACGCATAGAACGGCGCGTTGCCGGAACCGGTGGTCATCGCCGCCAGCATGGTCAGCACCACCAGCACCAGCATCAGAATAATGCTCGCGGAACCAAACGAGGTGGCGATGGAAATCAGGCTATCGATAAAGCCGATCGTGCTCAGGCCCTGGGCAAAGACGCCCGCCGCAACTAACAGCATCACCACGCCGGCGAAGGCGTCCGCCATGCCGCGATAGGCCACTTCCAGACCGGAGAAGACGTTCTGCGTGTTGAAACTGCGGCAGAATTCCAGTACCGCCGCCAGCAGCATGCAGATAACCAGAATGGTAATAATGTGCAGCTGCGGGCCCCATTTACCGTCGAAAATCAGCACGCCAATGATCGGCGCAAAGGGCAGAATGGCGTAAAAGCTCGGTGCGGTGGTGGTGATTTCATTCACATCGAGCATTTCATGGGACACGTTCTCTTTTTTATCGAGATAGCGCTGCCAGAAGAAGTGGGCAATCGCCATTGCGATAATCGCTGCGATTGAGATTGGGAGCGTCGTTTTAAAGGCAAAATCAATTAACGGCATCTCCGCCGCTTTTGCCGCCAGCACGACGTCACCGGAAGTAGGAGAAAGAATAATCGCCGCCGGAGAGGCGCAAATAGCAGCAGCCGCACCACGGCTAATGCCGACGTTTACCATCACCGGGAACAGTGTTGCCATTAACAATACGCCAAGGCCCGTCGCGGATGACACAGCCAGCGACATCAGGCAGGCGACGAAATAGGCGGCAATCATCAACAAATAGGGTGAGTTAATATAACGCAGCGGTTTTGAGGCCAGTTTTACGACCATGTCGTTGGCGCCAATATGCGTCATATAGGCGGCAAAACCACACAGCATCATGATCATCATGCCGAGGTCGCCGCCGCGGCTCATCAGCAGGATTTTGATGTATTCAACGATATCCGTTGCGGAATAGCCGGTGCTTGCTTCGCTGGCGGGTAACACTTTATGGCCCATCAGCGCGCTTGCGATCAGCAAGACAATCCCACCGACGAACAACACGCCGGTGGCGGAAAAGCCTTTAATGATATAGCGGGCAACGCCCACAATGACCACAACCCCAATCAGGAGCTCAAATGCCGTTAACATGAGTATACCTATCACCATTGTCGAAAATATGCGCTACAAATGGCGCATAAAAAAGAATAATAAAGGGAATGTGCCGAAATAAGCGGCAATACTTGCTGATGGAAATCAATAAAATGATTATTTGTAGTAATACAACAGGCAATTGATCGAGTAAATCACAAAGCTGAAAACCTCTTGATTATAGCGGGGCAGGGCGTATCTGAAAGCAATAAGTGAATTAATTGTTATAATTATTTCCAGTTTGTTGAATCGTAAAGCAATTAAAAAAGACTTTATTTCACGAATATTGCCTGCGTATACTCCGGTTACTTTCATTAACCGAATCGTGATTATGTACGCATCCTGGAACTGGCGCTTACGCTTCATCAGAAAACATTTTCTGATGCTTCTGCTCGCGTTCGGTTTTTGGTTTATCCAGTGCCAGGTAGCAATTGCTTCTCATGACTGTCAGTTAAGCCCGGCGGGCGAGGTGGCGATGATCCAGCATATGGATCACCAGATGTCATCGCATGCGACGGCAAACAACATGTCGCTGTGCGGGCAGCACTGTGTGCCCGACTCCTCGCAGAAAACGCTCGATAACTCCTCTTTAGTCGCGATTCCGGTGGTTTCCAGCCTGGCGTTAGTTATGCCGACCTGTGAAGCCGTCCAGGAAGACGCGTGGTCACTGGCACCTCCCGCCGTAGGGCCTCCGGCAACGATCCGTTTTTGCCGGTTCCGCGAATAGAAACCTGATAATCCGTTTAACTATCAATTAATTAACGATTATCAGGAGTTTACTATGTCTGCAATTTATACTCGTGCGCTGGCTGGCGTACTGTTTGCTGTATCCGCATTTTCCGTTTCTGCTCACGAGATGAGCGCACACGCCACAATGACCATGCCGTCCGCCGCCAGTTGGCAGGGGGAAGGTGTTATCAAAAAAGTGACCCCCACTTCCATCACTATTGCCCATCATCCCATCCCCGCGCTGAACTGGCCTGCGATGACGATGCAATTTGCCCAACCGACAAGCCAACCCGTGACCGCGCAACGCGTGGGCGAGGATGTGGATTTCACCTTTACCGAAGGTGATAGCGGTTACCAGATTGTATCCCTGAATCCGCACCGCTAAGCCGGAGGTGATATGAAACAACGCACGTTGAGCCTTTGGCTCGGCGGGGTGTTGCTTGGGTTTTTTGGCTCCGCCGTGCAGGCGGAGTCATGGACACTCACGCAAACTCTGTCGCAAGCCCAGCGCTATTCCGCTGAACTTTCCGCTAATCGCAATGAAGCGCGGGCGCTGGAAAATATGGCGGATTCCGCAGGTGAATTGCCGGATCCGAAACTGAAATTTGGTATCGAAAACGTCCCGGTACAGGGCAGTAATAACCAACGTCTGACCCGCGAAGGGATGACCATGCAGCGCGTGGGCATCATGCAGCGTTACGTCAGCGCCGAAAAACGCGAACGCAAGGCGCAGACGTTACAGGCGCAGGCGCAAAGCGTTAGCGCGAAATCAGAAGCGATTCGTGCCGCGCTGCAACGCGATACCGCGCAAGCGTGGCTCGATCTCGCGCTCTCGGAAAAAGCGCTGCAATCGGCCAAAAAGCTGGTGGCGGAAACCGAGCGACAGCAGGGAACGCAGCGCGCCAGCGTCGGCAGCGGAACCGCCGCACCGGACAGCGTACTGGCGCTAAAGGTCACGCTGAACGCAATGCGCAATAACGTCACCCTGGCGGAGCGTGATGTGCAGGTGGCGCGGGCAAAACTGATGAAGTTTACCGGTCAGCCGATTGAATCGGTTTCCGGCGCACTGCCGCCGTATCAACGCTTGCCTGCGGATGAAGCCACGCTGCTGGCCGGTGTGGATCAGCACCCGGAAGTGATTGCCGCCGCGCGGGAAGCTAACGAAGCCAAAGCGCGCTCGGCACAGTCGGCGGTGGCGGCCATCCCCGACGTCGATGTCGAGGTGTACTACGGCCATCGCTCGGAAGGGTATGACGATATGGCGGGGGTGATGTTTACCGTCGATTTGCCGCTGTTCAAAGATAAACGTCAGGATAAAGATTACGCGGCGGATGTCTCTCGCACTATGCAGGCCAACGATCAGCTTTCGCTGACTGAACGCGATCACGCCGCCCAGATTAGCTCGCTGATTGCCGAATATCAGGCCGCGCAAAATATCTGGTTGCGCCTGCGCGATGAAACACTACCGCTCCAGCAGCAGCGCCTTTCCTTACTGACCGCCCAGTATCGCGCCGGGCAGTCTGACCTTTCCTCCTTGCTCGCCGCGCGTCGCGATGTGCTGGACAGCACCCTTGCCACCAGTCAGGCCGAACGCGAGGTCGCCCGAACCTGGGCGGCCATTCACTACTTAATTCCACAGGAGCTGGCGCTATGAACAAGAACTTACTGACGCTGGCGATTGTGGCCGTGCTGGCGGCGGGAGCGGGCTATTACGCCGGACATCGTAGCCCGGCGACAGACTCCGCCGCCACGGATGCGACGGCGCGCAAAGTGCTCTATTGGTACGACCCGATGGTCCCCGGCCAGCGCTTTGATAAGCCGGGAAAATCACCGTTTATGGATATGCAACTGGTGCCGCGCTATGCCGATGAAACGCCGGATAACGGCGGCGTTAGCATTAGCCCGCAACAGCAGCAAAGTCTCGGCATGCGCATCGGCGCCGTAGAAAAACGTGCGCTGGTGCAGCCTTTTTCCGCGTTTGCCACGGTCACCACCGATGAGCGTAGCCTGCAAATTATTCCGTCTCCGGCCAACGGCGTCGTCGAGAAACTGTTTGTTCGCGCCCCGCAGCAGTGGGTGAAAGCCGGTGAGCCGCTGGCGCAGCTGTGGATCCCCGAATGGACGGCGGCGCAGCAGGAGTATCTGGCCGTACGTCAACTTGGCGATGCCGCGCTCAGCCGGGCCGCTCGTGAGCGCCTGACGCTGACCTTTATGCCGGAATCCGTCATTCGCCAGGTGGAACGCAGCGGCAAACCGCAGTCGCGAATGGTGCTGCGTGCCGAGCAGGAGGGCTACGTGTCGAAGCTCGACACGCGTGAAGGCGCGCAGGTTACCGCCACCGCGCCGTTGTTTGAACTGGCAAGCCAGGACCCGGTATGGGTGGTGATTGATTACCCACAAACCCAGGCGCAACGCCTGATACCGGGCAGTGACGTCGTGGCGAGCGCTGACGGTTGGCCGGGCGAGCAGTTCCACGGCAAGGTAAGTGAACTGCTGCCGCAGATGGAAACCACCACACGCACCCTGAAGGCGCGCATTGTGCTGGATAACCCGCAGCACAAACTGAAGCCCGGGATGTTTTTAACCGTGCGTTTGCAGGATGAATCCGCGCAGCCGCCGGTGCTGGCTATTCCGGAAGAAGCGCTGATTGCCACCGGCAGTGAAAATCGGGTGATTGTCGCCACCGGAGACGGGCACTTCGCACCGGTACGCGTCACCACTGGCGTAACCGCCAACGGCTGGACGGAGGTCAAAGAAGGGCTGAAAGAGGGCGATAAGGTGGTGACCTCCGGTCAGTTCCTGATTGATTCCGAAGCCAGCCTGCGCAGCGCCTTGCCGCAGGAAACGAAAAAGGCGCCAGAGTATGTCGGCAACGGCGTCGTCAAGGCCATCGAAGGGAACACGGTGACGCTGTCGCACCAGCCGATTCCCGCGCTGCACTGGGGGGCGATGACTATGGACTTCACCCTCAGCGCCAGCGCGGCAAAACCGAAGCCTGGCGATAACATCATGTTCCACTTTACGCTGGATGATGCGCAGGGGCCGCTGATTTCACAATGGATGCCAATGACGGGAGGCGAGAAATGATTGCCGCCGTGATTCGTGCTGCGTTGCGTAATCGCCTGCTGGTGATTTTTGCGGCGCTGGGGATGGCGCTGTGGGGCGCCTGGGCGGTGCAACGTGCGCCGCTGGATGCGCTGCCGGACCTCTCTGATGTGCAGGTGATTATTCGCGCCAGCTATCCGGGAAAAGCGCCGCAGATTATAGAAGATCAGGTCACTTATCCGCTTACCACCACCATGCTTTCGGTGCCTGGCGCGAAGACGGTGCGCGGCTTTTCGATGTTTGGCGACGCTTATGTGTACGTGTTGTTTGAAGACGGTACTGACCTTTACTGGGCGCGTTCGCGCGTGCTGGAGTATCTGAGTCAGATTCAGGCGCAAATGCCGGAAGGCGTCACGGTGGCATTAGGGCCGGATGCCACGGGCGTGGGCTGGATTTACGAGTATGCGCTGGTTGACCGTACCGGCAAACACAGTCTTGCGGATCTGCGTGCGCTCCAGGACTGGACGCTGAAGTACGAACTGAAAACCGTGCCTAACGTTTCGGAAGTCGCCAGCGTCGGCGGGATGGTACGCCAGTATCAGGTGATTGCCGATCCGACGCGGATGCGGGCGCTAAACGTGACGCATCAGCAAATTGTCGATGCGCTGAAATCCGCCAACCAGGAGGGCGGCGGTGCACTGATGGAGATGGGCGAAGCGGAATACATGGTACGCACCACCGGTTATCTGCATTCGCTCGATGAGTTCCGCAAGGTGGTGGTGACCAGCCGTGATGGCGTGCCGGTGCTGCTGGCGGATGTCGCTGATGTGCGGATGGGGCCGGAAATTCGGCGCGGCGTCGCGGAGCTTAACGGCGAGGGGGAAGTGGCCGGCGGCATTATCATTATGCGTTATGGCAAGAATGCCCGTCAGACCATTATGGACGTGAAGGCGAAACTTCAGTCGCTGCAAAAAACGTTGCCGGAAGGGGTGGAAATCGTCCCGGTTTACGACCGTTCGCAGCTTATCGACCACGCGATCGAAACGTTAACCCATAAGCTGATTGAAGAGTTTATCGTCGTTGCCCTGGTTTGTACCCTGTTTCTGTTCCATTTCCGCTCGGCGCTGGTGGCAATTGTCTCGCTGCCGCTTGGCATACTTGGTGCGTTTATCGTTATGCACTATCAGGGGATCAACGCCAACATTATGTCGCTGGGTGGGATTGCGATAGCCATCGGTGCCATGGTAGATGCGGCGATCGTGATGATCGAAAACATGCACAAGGTTCTGGAACAGTGGCGGCACGATCATCCCGATAAAACGCCTTCCGGCTCCGATTACTGGCACATTGCCGGGCAAGCGGCAACCGAAGTGGGGCCCGCGCTGTTTTGCAGCCTGCTGATCATCACGTTGTCGTTCATTCCCGTCTTCTCACTTGAAGCGCAGGAAGGGAAAATGTTTGCGCCGCTGGCGTTCACCAAAACCTGGGCGATGGCAATGGCTGCGGGGCTCGGTATCACCTTAGTGCCGGTGCTGATGGGCTATTTTATTCGCGGAAAAATCCCGGATGAGCAAGCCAACCCGATTAACCGCTGGCTGATTCGTGCCTATGAGCCGCTGCTTGATAAAGTGCTGGCCTGGCCGAAGGCGACGCTGGCGCTGGCGCTGCTGCTGCTGGGTATTACGCTATGGCCGCTCAGCCAGTTGGGCAGCGAATTTATGCCGCCGCTCGACGAGGGCGATTTGCTCTATATGCCGTCTACGCTGCCGGGCATTTCTGCACGCGAAGCGAGCCGCCTGCTGCAACAAACCGATCGGCTGATTAAAAGCGTGCCGGAAGTAGCCAGCGTGTTCGGTAAGGCCGGGCGCGCGGAAACGGCGACCGACCCTGCACCGCTGACTATGCTGGAAACCACCATTCAGTTCAAACCTCGCGACCAGTGGCGACCGGGCATGACGCCGGACAAACTGATTGAAGAGCTGGATAAAACGGTGAAAGTACCGGGGATTGCCAACGTCTGGGTACCGCCGATTCGCAACCGTCTCGATATGCTGGCGACAGGCATCAAGAGCCCGGTGGGAATCAAAGTGAACGGCAATAACCTGGCGGATATCGAACGTGTCGCCCGCGAAATCGAGCAGGTGGTAAAAGGCGTACCTGGCGTGACGTCCGCGTTGGCTGAGCGGCTTTCCGGCGGACGTTATGTTGATATCGCCATCAACCGCCAGCAGGCGGCACGCTATGGCGTGTCGGTGAAAGAGTTGCAATCGCTGGTGTCGACGCTGGTGGGCGGCGAGAACGTTGGTCAGACTATCGAAGGGCGAGAACGCTATCCCATTAACATCCGTTACCCGCGCGAATGGCGCGATAATATCGACAAACTGCGGGCAATGCCGGTGGTGACGGCCAATGGTAGCCAGGTGGCGCTCAGCGAATTGGCGGATATCCGTATCACCGAAGGCGTGCCGATGCTGAAAAGCGAAAATGCGCGACTGTCGAACTGGATCTATGTCGATTTACGCGGACGTGACCTGAAATCCGCGGTGGATGAGATGCAGCAGCGTGTAGCGCAACAGGTGGCCTTGCCGCAGGGGGTAACGCTCTCCTGGTCCGGGCAATTTGAATATCTTGAACGCGCTACGGCAAAACTGAAAATAGTCCTTCCGGTGACCTTAGTGATTATTTTTACACTACTTTGGTTAACCTTCAGACGTATTTCAGATGTATTACTGATAATGGGAACTCTTCCTTTTTCGCTGATCGGCGGCGTCTGGCTGTTATGGCTGCTGGGGTATAATCTCTCGGTGGCTGGCGCGGTAGGATTTATCGCCCTTGCTGGCGTGTCTGCTGAATTTGGCGTGATTATGGTGCTCTATTTGAATCACGCGCTTGAGAAACATCGTAAATCCGATCCTGATGGCGGTACACCGCTATTAATGCGCGCAATTCATGAAGGGGCGGTACTACGCGTGCGCCCCAAAGTGATGACAGTCGCGACCATCATGGCCGGCCTGCTGCCTATCATGTGGGGCAGTGGTACGGGCTCGGAAGTGATGAGCCGGATTGCCGCGCCGATGATCGGCGGGATGATTTCCGCACCGTTACTCTCGATGTTGGTTATTCCCGCGCTTTATCGCATCATCCACCGTAAACAATGAATACAAGCACCCTGCGGGGTGCTTAATTACTTTACTTTATTTACTAAGAATTACCCTAAAATAAAGAATAACCCGATATTGTTAAGCCTTGATTAAGGTTAGCATTGGTACGCTATTTCTATTATGTAATAAGCTTTGGTAATGCTAACGTGTTAATGCTCAAACGAATTTATTTAGTGGCTGCGCTAATTGCGGCTCAACTCTGCATTCTGCCTGCGGCGAATGCCTCATTTACCGAATCGGTGCGCAACGGCTTCTCCACGCTCAACGATAATATTGCGCAAACCTGGGATGAACCCCAGCATTACGATCTCTATGTTCCGGCAATCACCTGGCATGCGCGCTTTGCCTACGATAAAGAGAAAACCGACCGTTACAACGAACGTCCATGGGGCGCGGGTTTTGGTGTCTCTCGCTGGGATGAAAAAGGGAACTGGCACGGCATCTATCTGATGGCGTTTAAAGACTCCTGGAACAAGTGGGAGCCGATTGGCGGTTACGGCTGGGAGAAAACATGGCGACCGCTGAGCGATGATAATTTCCGTCTGGGACTGGGCTATACGGTAGGGGTGACGGCGCGTGACAACTACAATTATGTGCCGATTCCGGTGCTGCTGCCGATGGCGTCTATCGGCTATGGTCCGGCAACCTTCCAGATGACCTATATACCGGGCACCTATAACAACGGCAACGTTTACTTCGCCTGGATGCGCTTCCAGTTTTAATCCTGGTTTTGCGCACGGGAGCAGTGGGGTTGACTGGGTTGCTAACAAACTCGAATTAAAGTCAACCCCCGTATAAAAGTTAGAGACATTTATCACTTTTTAGCTAACCTGCACTAGACAAAACGCAGCATTATTGTTGTACTGATACCTGACACAGCATTTGTGTCGTTTTTTCATATAAAGGTAATTTTGATGTCTAAGATTAAAGGTAACGTTAAGTGGTTTAATGAGTCCAAAGGATTCGGTTTCATTACTCCGGAAGATGGCAGCAAAGACGTGTTCGTACACTTCTCTGCAATCCAGACCAATGGTTTCAAAACTCTGGCTGAAGGTCAGCGTGTAGAGTTCGAAATCACTAACGGTGCCAAAGGCCCTTCTGCTGCTAACGTAATCGCTCTGTAATCAGCGCATTAGCAGTCAGAATTCAAAACCCGCCTAATCGCGGGTTTTTTTTCGTCCATTTATCGACTGGCGTTAAACAGCCAGAAGGCCAGGGCGGTCATCGCAAACGAGCCCAGCAGATTCACCCCGACATTCAGCAGTGCCCATCCCGGCTTCCCCGCCTGTAACAGAAAGACCACTTCCGCCGAAAAAGTGGAGAAGGTGGTTAAACCGCCGCAGAATCCTGTGGTGATAAGCAGTTTCCACATCGGGTCGATATGCGTCATTCGGTTAAACCACGCCAGCCCCGCACCAATGATAAACGCGCCCAGCAGGTTTGCCGTTAACGTGCCAATCGGCAGCGCATGATGCATTGGGTTGAGCCGGGTGCTGAGCATCCAGCGCGCGACGCTTCCGGTTCCGCCGCCGATAAAAACTGCCAGGAGAACGTTGAACACCTGATTTTTCCTGTTTTCAAACCATCGAAGTGGGTGAGTTTAGCGTTGAAGCTGCTAATCTTGCCAGAACCAACGTAAAAAAGAGGACGTCATATGTGGGTCGCGGCGGGTCAATTTAGCGTTTCTGCCGACTGGCAGGCCAACGCGCAGGAATGCATCTCGCTGATGCGCACGGCAGCAGAACGTGGCGTCTCATTGCTGGTACTGCCTGAGGCGTTGCTGGCGCGTGATATCGCTGACCCCGATCTCAGCGTGAAATCCGCTCAGATGCTCGATGGCGGCTTTATGCAGGAACTGAAGGCTCAGAGCCGTCAGGATACGCTGACGACCATCCTGACGCTGCACGTGCCCTCTACGGCGGGCAGGGCCGTGAATACGCTGGTGGCGCTGCGTGGCGGAGAGGTAATTGCGCAGTATCAGAAGCTGCACCTCTATGATGCGTTTAACGTGCAGGAGTCAAAACTTGTGGATGCGGGCGCGGTGGTGCCGCCGCTGCTTGAGGTTGGTGAGATGCGCGTAGGGTTAATGACCTGCTACGATCTGCGCTTTCCTGAGCTGGCGTTAAGCCTGGCACTTCAGGGCGCAAATCTGCTGGTTCTACCGGCGGCATGGGTACGCGGGCCACTGAAGGAGCACCACTGGTCAACGCTTCTGGCGGCCCGCGCGCTCGATACGACCTGTTATATCGTCGCCTCGGGCGAATGTGGCAGTCGGAATATCGGCCAGAGCCGTATTATCGACCCCCTGGGCGTCACGCTCGCCGGTGCCGGGGCCACGCCGCAACTTATAATGGCAGAAGTCTTTGAACAGCAGGTGAAAGAGGTGCGCGCACAATTACCGGTATTAACTAACCGCCGTTTTGCGCTACCGCAATTACTGTGACGTTTTTTTAAACAACACTTGATTCACCTTGTTACAGATTGCTATTGTGTGCGCGCGGTAAGATGACCGTTAATACGCTATGGTCATTTAACGCATTTTGCAGCCTGTTTTAGAGAAGAAGGTATCTATGGGTGAGATTAGTATTACCAAACTGCTGGTTGTCGCAGCGCTGATTGTTCTGGTGTTTGGTACCAAAAAATTACGTACGCTGGGCGGCGACCTGGGCTCAGCAATCAAGGGCTTTAAGAAAGCCATGAACGAGGATGAGGTCAGCGCTAAGAAAAGTGTTGATGCGGATGACATCCCGGCGGAAAAACTCTCTCACAAAGAGTAAGCAGCAGACATTGGATAAGGCGTGCGGATAAATTCTGCTTTAAGCAGGTGCATGTCTTATAGCGGGCAATTATAGCCTGTTAAAAAGGCCAACGCGGAGACGCAATGGCCTTTTTTGATACCTGAAATATGACGAAAGGTATTAAGTTGCAATCAGATGTTTCTAATGCCGGTATAAAAAAGCCGCTGCTTAAAAGCAACGGCTTCGCTAAACGCTGCGTCTGCGTTTATTTCACTTCCATCCCTTTCGCCTGAAGATCGGCGTGATAGGAGGAACGAACGAACGGGCCGCACGCGGCGTGGGTGAAGCCCATCGCCAGCGCTTCCGCTTTCATCTCTTCAAACTCATCCGGGCTCACATAACGCTGTACCGGCAGGTGATGGCGACTTGGCTGCAAATACTGACCCAGGGTCAGCATGGTGACGCCGTGGCGACGCAGATCGCGCATCACTTCGATGATTTCCGCGTTGGTTTCACCCAGGCCGACCATCAGGCCAGACTTGGTTGGGATTTCCGGGTGCGCTTCTTTAAAGCGTTCCAGTAGCTTCAGCGACCAGTTATAGTCCGCGCCCGGACGCACCTGGCGATAGATACGCGGTACGTTTTCCAGGTTGTGGTTAAAGACGTCTGGTGGGGTTGCCGTCAGGATCTCTAACGCGCGATCCATACGACCACGGAAGTCAGGAACCAGCGTCTCAATTTTAATCGTTGGGCTTTTCTCGCGGATGGCGCTGATGCAATCGGCAAAGTGCTGAGCACCACCGTCGCGCAGGTCATCACGGTCAACGGAGGTGATGACCACATAACGCAGCGCCATGTCGGCGATGGTTTGCGCCAGTTTGCCCGGTTCGTTGGCATCCGGGGCAACCGGGCGACCGTGGGCAACGTCACAGAATGGGCAACGACGGGTACAGATAGCACCCAGAATCATGAATGTCGCGGTGCCGTGGTTAAAACATTCCGCCAGGTTCGGGCAAGAGGCTTCTTCACAAACAGAGTGCAGGCCATTCTTGCGCATCGCCGCTTTGATACCCTGAATACGGGAGGAGTCAGCCGGAAGTTTGATTTTCATCCACTCGGGTTTGCGTAGCAGCGCTTCGCGCTCGGTGGCCACGTTTTTGACCGGGATAAGTGCCATTTTATCGGCGTCGCGGTACTTAACACCGCGTTCCATCACAATGGGTTTACTCATAGCGTGCGTGTTCCAGTTGCGAGTCTTTAAGGAAAGCGTTTCAATTCAATGAAATGTTGCATTTATCAACTATTTTTGAATTCATTGTAAGCAGTATACCATTGAAACGGGTGTCAAAGCAGCCTGCCAGTGCGGCAAATTGTAAAATAGTTGTTGTTTTATGCTTTTTAGTTATCGGACGGGCTAACTGTTTTCGCGATCAGAATGCCTGACGAATGACATCAATGACACCCTGTAAAACCGGATCGCGCAGGCTGAGCTTGTTGTAATGCAATGAAAATTCGACTTCTTCTTGCTGAATGGGCGCAAAATCAATGCAGGCCAGCGGCCAGCACTGACGGTAAAGAGAGAAGAATCGACGCGGCATGATCCCCAGCAGGTCGCTGCCGCCAATCAGTGACGCAATGGTGAACAAATTGTAACTGCTGAAACTCACCTGACGGTCTGGCAGCATCTCATGAATGCGTTTATGCAGGCTGCTGTGGCTGCTGCCATCGGGCGTCAACAGAGTATATTCATACGCCTTCAGCAATGTCAGGGTAACGGATTGCTGTAAAACGGGATGCCCATGGCGACAAACCAGCACCAGCGGGTCGCGAAACAGCGTGTGGCTGTAAAGCGCTGGCATTGTCTGAGCATGACTATCGATGATCAAATCCGTCTGGAACTGGCTGAGCTGATTGCCTGTGTCGTTGACGGCAATATTACGTACCAGAATCTGCGGGTAGCTTTCTTTAATGGCCTGGTAAATCGCAGGCATGATAAGCGCCCCGACGGAGGGCGGCGTACCAATGGTGAGGATACGCTGTTTATCATAACTGCCGGTAAGATCCAGCGCGCCAAGTATCGACTCCAGCCCCTGGCTAATATATTCATGCAGATGCGTGGCATAGGCCGTTGGCGTCACCCCCTGACCTTTACGGATAAACAGCGGGTCAGGGAAAAGACCACGCAGTTTTTGAATCGACTGGCTGATGGCAGACGGCGTGATATTTAACACTTTCGCTGCGTTAACAATCCCCTTATGGACATAGACCGCTTCAAAAATCGTCAGCAAATTAAGATCAATATTACGTAAGGTGCGGAAAATCTGGGTTGTATCATTATCGATACGTGGCGGTGATTTATTTTCTAACGGTTGCTGATATTCCACTCTATTTACCCTTTTGCATTCACCATGTGAATGGTTTATTGCTTTTGTCGTTATTATTATCTTCGATACAAAATTGCAATTTGTGATTTTGTTTTAATTTTATCTCATTTATTCAATGAGTTGTCTTTATGTATTGGTTGCTGTGGTAGTCTGGTATGTTATTTTTGCTGAATGAAGCTGAAGAGAAAATATAGAATTTTGATATTTTTGTAAAGGGGGGGCAGGAGGGAAATAACGCCAGCCCAACGGTAAGGTTGGGCTGGGGAGAATATATATTAACTGTGAATATATTCGTGTGGTGGATTGTTTAGCAGCGCTAAAAAATGTGAGACTAAAAGCGGTGATATATTGTCAGGCGTGGCATCAGCTTTCCACTGCTGTACCTGGGTCATCTCCATACCGGCGTAACCGCAAGGATTGATGCGCAGGAAGGGCGATAAATCCATCGCAATATTCAGGGCCAGGCCGTGGAAAGAACACCCTTTACGAATGCGCAGCCCCAGGGAGCAGATTTTTTTCTCACCCACATAAACGCCCGGCGCATCGGCGCGCGGATGCGCGTCAATACCGCACTCCGCCAGGGTATTCACCACCGTTTGTTCCAGCAGCGTCACCAGTTCACGCACGCCAAGCTTACGACGCTTCAGATTCAGCAATACGTACATCACCTGCTGACCCGGCCCGTGATAGGTCACCTGGCCGCCACGGTCGCTTTGAATTACGGGAATATCGCCCGGCACCAGTACATGTTCCGCTTTACCGGCCTGGCCCTGAGTAAAGACAGGGTGATGCTCAACCAGCCAGATTTCATCGAGCGTTGTGTCGTCGCGTTGATCGGTAAACTCATGCATGGCCTGCGATACGGGTTCGTACGGCTGTAAGCCAAGCTGGCGGATGAGAAGGGTATTGGTGTCCAAAACAGCATCTCCGTAGAGAGAGGAATTCATGGACGGGGAGTATATCACAAACAATTAACGTTACCCGGCAGGCCGGGTAACGTGGCAGGGATTACAGCACCATACGAACAATTTCGATATTGCCTAACTCTTCGTACAGCGTCTCCACTTGCTCAATATGCGTCGCGTTGATGGTAATGGACACCGAGTGGTAGTTGCCTTTGCTGCTCGGTTTTATCTGCGGAGAGTAATCACCAGGCGCATGGCGCTGTACCACTTCCACCACCTGGTCAACCAACTCAGGTTTCGCCAGACCCATCACTTTGTAAGTAAAGGGAGTCGGGAATTCAAGCAGTTCGTTCAGTTTGGTTTTCATGTCAGCTCCAGTGGTAAAAAGAACAACTCCCGCCGGACAGGCGGGAGTTGCTTAACGTTACATAGTATATGGGGATCGAAATCACACTTTCAAGTGGGTGATTTTTAACCAAACCAGTGATGGAACATTAATTTAATGTAATCAATGATTTTGCCGAAGAAGTTACCTTCCGGAATTTCCTGCAGCACCACCAGCGGACGCTGTTCAATTGTTTTGCCGTCCAGCTGGAAGTTAATAGTGCCCACGACCTGATTTTTCTGCAGCGGTGCATGCAGTTCGGTGGAGGTCAGCACATAGCTGGCTTTCAGATCTTTCATGCGGCCACGCGGGATGGTCAGATAAACGTCTTTGTCCACGCCGAGGGAAGCACGATCGCTGTCGCCAAACCAGGCGGGCTCAGAGGCGAACTCTTTACCTGCTTTCAGCGGGCTAACGGTTTCGAAGAAGCGGAAGCCCCAGGTCAGCAGTTTTTTACTTTCCGTTTCGCGACCTTTGTAGGTGCGACCGCCCATTACGGCGGAGATCAGACGCATCTGACCTTCGGTAGCGGAAGCCACCAGGTTATAGCCTGCTTTATCGGTGTGGCCGGTTTTAATACCGTCTACGTTGAGGCTGTTATCCCACAGCAGGCCGTTGCGGTTAGTCTGGCGGATACCGTTAAAGGTGAACTCTTTCTCTTTATAGATCGTGTATTCGTTCGGCACATCGCGGATCAGTGCCTGACCGATTTTCGCCATATCACGTGCAGAGCTGTACTGACCGTCAGCGTCCAGGCCGTGAACGGTCTGGAAATGGGTGTTTTGCAGACCCAGCGCGCTGACGTAGCTGTTCATCAGACCCACGAAGGAATCCTGGCTGCCTGCCACGAAGTCGGCCATCGCCACGCAGGCATCGTTACCGGATTGCAGGTTGATACCGCGGATCAGCTGAGAAACAGGAACCTGCATGCCAGGTTTCAGGAACATCAGTGAAGAGCCTTTGAAGACCGGGTTGCCGGTCGCCCAGGCGTCGTTGCCGACAGTGACCAGATCGGACTCTTTGAATTTACCCGCTTTCATCGCCTGACCGATAACATAGCTGGTCATCATTTTGGTCAAGCTGGCCGGGTCGCGGCGGGCGTCGGCGTTCTGTTCAGCCAGAACTTTGCCTGAGTTGTAGTCGATCAGGATGTAGGACTCCGCGTCAATCTGCGGTACGCCCGGGATCATGGTTTTGATGTTTAAATCATCGGCATGGGCAGCGGAGGTCAGTACGGCGACTGAGAGCGCTGGGATAAGTAAGCAAGCAGAAAGAGAGGTCTTCATGGTCAGAACAACGACGTCCGTTTATGGAATTAAAAAAAGTGCCTTACTATAGCAAATGCAGTGCGGGCAGGCATCCGACATCGCATACGACTTTGTTAATGACTTTTACATTCATTAGCAAACGATATCGGAAGCCTGGCTACATCTTAGTTGGCGCGAGTGATAAACGATTGCAGTTGGGCTTCGCTCTGCAAACGTTGTTGTAAGGTGCTGGCTTCGCCTTTGCTGCTGAACGGGCCCAGTTGAATACGCCAGACGGCACCGTTCTGCGTGACGCGTCCCGGTACAGAGAACTGCTGGCTCAGGCGCTGTTGATACTGTTGCGCGCGCGCTTGATCGCTGACGGCGCCAACCTGGACCACAAAGTCGCCGGTCGCGGCAGACGCCGCTACGGGTGCAGCGACAGCCGCAGGGGCAGGCGTTGCGGCGGGCGCGGTCACCGGTGCGGCTGTTTGCACGGGTTGGGTTGGCTCGCTGCTTTCCAGCACACCGTTGTTAAGTGGAGTAGGGGCGCCGAGGAAACCGCTGCTGCTGACGGGCGCACCCGCGGTGTCTTCAGGTTTCAGTGTATCGTTGCTGATAGCGCGCACATCGCCCTGCGGCGAAGAGGCCTGCGGAGCCGATGACGCGCTACCTAAGCCGCCGCTCAGATCCGGGCGGCTGGGTAAGGCGTAAGTTTGTTTCGCGACGGTTGTACAGGCCATGCCTGGGCCGGAAAGCGTGCCGTCCTGGGCTACGATAATCGGATCGATACGCACTTTGGTATTGTTTGACGTATTCAAACGATCGGCTGCCGCGCGGGAAAGGGAGATCACGCGATCGTTGCCGTACGGGCCGCGATCGTTAATGCGCACGACGATCATGCGGCCATTCGCCAGGTTGGTGACGCGCGCGTAGCTCGGCACCGGCAGCGTGGGGTGCGCGGCAGTGATTTGCGTCGGGTCAAACGCCTCGCCCGTCGCCGTCAGATTGCTGCCGGGTTCAGCGTCGTAGATAGCGGCAAAACCCGCCTGGCTGAAGTTGGCAGGATCCTGCACGATTTTGTAGTTTTTACCGTCGCGCTGGTAATCCTGGTTTGCGGTGGCGCTCAGCGGCTCAAAGCGCGGATCGGCCCCGCTGATTTCCACTATCGGGCCATTACATACTGCGGGCTGCGGAACGGTGACGGTTTTTTGTTGCACATCATCATTCGAACAACCTGCCAGCAATCCTGCTGCGATGCAGATCCCCAGCCAAAGCTTTTGCATTGAGCACCTCTTAGACGCTTTTCGACAACATTTTTCTGTGGGTATGTATCGACATGACGATACCGAACCCGGCCATCAGTACAATAAGGGCCGAGCCCCCGTAGCTGACCAGCGGTAGCGGAACGCCCACCACCGGAAGAATGCCACTTACCATACCAATATTTACAAAGACATAAACGAATAAAATCAGCATCAGGCCACCGGCCATGACGCGGCCAAAGGTGGTTTGCGCCTGGGCGGCAATCCAGAGCCCACGCATAATCAGCAGCACGTACAGCGCCAGCAGTACCAGAATGCCAATCAGCCCCAGTTCTTCCGCCAGAACGGCGAAGATAAAGTCGGTGTGACGTTCAGGCAGGAATTCCAGCTGCGACTGGGTACCGTGCAGCCAGCCTTTGCCACGCAGGCCACCGGAGCCTATCGCAATTTTAGACTGAATAATATGATAGCCCGCGCCGAGCGGGTCCGATTCCGGATCGAGCAGCATCATGACGCGCTGACGTTGATAGTCGTGCATCAGGAAGAACCACAATATCGGAATAAAGGCGGCGATAAGTACCACGGCGATGCCGATAAGTCGCCAGCTCAGGCCGGAGAGGAACAGCACAAATAAACCGGAGAGCAGAACCAGAATGGATGTTCCGAGGTCAGGCTGCGCCGCGACCAGCAGCGTTGGCATGAAGATCAATATCAGCGCGATACCGGTGTTTTTCAGCGACGGCGGACAGACATCACGGTTAATAAAGCGCGCGACCATCAGCGGGACGGCGATCTTGGCTATCTCTGACGGCTGGAAACGCACGACGCCGAGGTCAAGCCAGCGCTGAGCGCCTTTCGAAATCGCGCCGAAGGCATCGACCGCCACCAACAGAATAATACAGAAGATATAGAGCCATGGCGCCCAGCCTTCGTACACGCGCGGCGGAATTTGCGCCATTACAACCATGATCACCAGACCCATGGCGATCTGGCCGATTTTACGCTCCATCATGCCGATGTCCTGGCCGCTCGCGCTCCAGATGACCAGCGAGCTGTAGGTCAGCAGCGCCAGCAGGATCAGCATCATGGCCGGATCGATGTGGATTTTATCCCACAGCGATTTTTTGTTCGGATTATCCGTCATGTTTATTGGTCCTCCGCCGCCGTTGCGGCCGGATTTTCGGCTGGTAAATCGGTGTTGTTATCGCCAAGCATAATGTGGTCGAGAATTTGACGCATAATCGTCCCCACCGCCGGGCCTGCGCCGCCGTTCTCCAGAATAATGGCAACGGCAACTTTCGGATCGTTGTACGGCGCGAAAGCGGTCATCAGTTTATGGTCACGCAGACGCTCGGCAATTTTATGCGCGTTATAGGTTTCATTCGCTTTCAGACCGAATACCTGCGCGGTACCGGACTTGGCGGCAATTTTATACGGCGCGCTGGCGAAGTATTTATGCGCGGTACCGTTGCCACGGTTGGCGACGCCATACATCCCGTCTTTGGCGATTTCCCAGAAGCCGGAATGAATATCGCCTACCGGCGGTTCATGTGGCTGCTCCCAGGGGATCTGTTTCCCGGCTTCGGTGGTGCTCATCAGCAGATGCGGCACTTTCACCACGCCATCGTTAATCAGGATCATCAGCGCTTTGCTCATCTGAATCGGCGTTGCCGTCCAGTAGCCCTGGCCGATACCGACCGGAATGGTATCGCCCTGATACCACGGCTTTTTAAAGCGCTTCTGCTTCCATTCACGGGTCGGCATATTACCAGAGCGCTCTTCCGCAAGGTCGATGCCCGTGTAATGGCCATAGCCAAATTTCCCCATCCACTCGGACAGGCGGTCAATACCCATGTCATAGGCGACCTGATAGAAGAAGGTATCCGCGGATTCTTCCAGCGCTTTCGTTACGTTCAGGTGGCCGTGGCCCCATTTTTTCCAGTCACGATAGCGTTTTTCAGAGCCCGGCAACTGCCACCAGCCGGGGTCAAACAGGCTGGTATTGCGGGTGATCACCCCTGCGCTGAGCGCGGATACGGACACGTACGGTTTAACGGTCGAGGCGGGCGGGTAAACCCCCTGTGTGGCGCGGTTAACCAGCGGCGTATTCGGGTCGTTCAGCAGCCCGGAGTAATCTTTGCTGGATATACCATCGACGAACAGGTTTGGGTCATAGCTTGGCATGGAAACCAGCGCCAGAATGCCGCCCGTTCGCGGGTCGGTAACCACGACTGCCGCACGGCTGCCGGCCAGCAGCGTTTCGATATACTGCTGCAGCTTAAGATCGAGCGTCAGGTGGATATCATGTCCGGCCTGTGGCGGCACTTCCTTCAACTGACGGATGACGCGCCCACGGTTGTTGACCTCAACTTCTTCATAACCGGTCTGGCCGTGCAGCACATCTTCGTAATAGCGTTCGATACCGAGCTTACCGATATCATGCGTTGCCGCGTAGTTTGCCAGCTTGCCGTCTTTGTCGAGCCGCTCAACGTCTTTATCGTTAATTTTTGAGACGTATCCAATGACGTGGGTGAGGGCGGATCCAAACGGATAATAGCGGCGTTTATAGCCTTTCACTTCCACGCCGGGGAAGCGGTACTGATTCACCGCAAAGCGCGCAACCTGAACTTCTGTCAGGTTGGTTTTCACCGGGATAGACGTAAAGCGATGCGAGCGCGATCGCTCCTTTTTGAAATTGGCAATATCATCATCGTTGAGATCGACCACGCCGCGCAGCGCTTCCAGCGTGTCCTGCACGCTGTCGACTTTTTCCGGCATCATCTCCAGTTGGTAGATGGTGCGGTTGAGCGCCAGTGGGGTACCGTTGCGATCGTAGATAATGCCGCGGCTTGGCGCTATTGGCACCAGCTTAATGCGGTTCTCGTTGGAACGGGTTTGATAATCGGTAAAACGGACGATCTGCAGATTATAGAGGTTAGCGATCAGCACGCCGGTAAGCAGCAAAATCCCCGTAAAGGCGACCAGCGCCCGGCGCACAAACAGCGCAGACTCAGCCGAATAGTCGCGAAAAGAATTCTGTAGTTTCATTCGCTGCTTAATTTACCCTGGTCATCATTACTCGCGGTGGTAAGGGTGGTTAGTGGTGATGCTCCACGCCCGGTACAGGCTCTCGGCGACCAGCACGCGCACCAGCGGGTGCGGCATCGTCAGATTCGAAAGCGACCAGCTCTGTTCAGCGGCGGCTTTGCAGGCCGGAGAAAGCCCCTCAGGCCCGCCAATCAGCAGGCTGACGTCGCGGCCATCCTGCTTCCAGCGCTCCAGTTCGACCGCCAGATGCGGCGTATCCCACGGTTTGCCGGGAATATCGAGCGTGACAATGCGATTTTTACCGGCGGCGGCGAGCATCAGCTCGCCTTCTTTATCGAGAATACGTTTGATGTCCGCATTCTTACCGCGCTTGCCGGCAGGAATTTCTACCAGCTCAAACGGCATGTCTTTCGGAAAACGGCGCAGATATTCGGTAAACCCGGTTTGTACCCAATCCGGCATTTTGGTGCCGACGGCGACCAACTGCAGCTTCACAACTTAACTCCAGAGCTTTTCCAGTTCATACAGGCGACGGCTCTCTTCCTGCATGACGTGGACAATCACATCGCCTAAATCGACAACAACCCAATCGGCGACGTTTTCGCCTTCCACGCCCAGCGGCATTAAGCCTGCAGCGCGAGATTCCTGAACAACATGATCGGCGATAGACATGACATGACGGCTGGACGTGCCGGTGCAGATCACCATGCAATCGGTGATGCTGGATTTACCGTGAACGTCGATAGCCACGATGTCCTGACCTTTCAGGTCATCAATTTTGTCGATTACAAAATCCTGGAGTGCTTTACCCTGCAAGTGTGTTCCCCTTGGGTGTGTGAAGAAAATAGTCGTAGAGCCCGACAGTATACCCGAACTGAAGGCGTTGTCGGGACAAATGTCACCGGACGGGTCGTAAGGCGGGCTATCATCCCATTCATTAATAACGAATGCATCGCCATTTTTGTAAAACAATTTTTGCCAATAGCTGCATCTGGAATGATTCTGGCTGCGGAGAATAACAGTCTGTCGCCGGGTGTCAATGGCTGCGCCGGACGCGGCGGTAGAAATCGGGATTATCCCGCTTCCGGCTGCCAGCGCGCGCGGCTATTGAGGACGCGAAGTGTGGTAAACGTGGGCGTAAATTCAATCACGCTCCATGCGCCCTGGTCGATGCGAAAATGCCACATTGCCGACGACGGCATCTTCAGTAAAAGTGCGGTCAAAAGGCTTAGCACACCCTGATGACTGACCAGCAGCAGGTTCTGATAATCGAGCTCGGGAAGCCTGTCGATAAAGACATTAACCCGCGCAGAGAAAGCCTGGAAGCCTTCGCCGTTGGTGGGGATAGCATTCTGCCAGTCGTTACACCAGGCGTCATAATTGGCTGCGTCTTCAACAACCAAATCACGGTGATGGCGCATCTCCCAGTCGCCAAAAAACATCTCATTGAGCTGCGGGACAATTTCAGGTTGCAGTGGGCTGCTGCCCAGCAGCAGGCGCGCCGTTTGCTGCGTACGTTCCAGTTCGCTGCACATCACATGATCAAAAGGCACCTGTTGCAGAAGCGTACCGAGCGTTTCGGCTTGCCTGATGCCTTTTGCCGTCAGCGGGGTAGGCGAGTGGCCGGAGTACAGCCCATCGACGTTTGCCTGGGTTTCTCCGTGACGAACCAGCCAGAGTTTCATTGTGTTTCTCCCTGAATCAACAAACTGAAGTAAGATACTGCTTTTTGGCGGAGAAGTATCATGGCTAAGCTTACCAGCACCCACGGCGGTAACATTCGCGAGGCGGCGCAACTGCTGGGCATTGAATCCGCTTTGCTCGTTGATTTTAGCGCGAATATCAATCCGCTGGGTATGCCGGAACCGCTCAAACAGGCGTTAGTGGCGCAAATTGGCGTGGCGGAACGCTATCCGGATGTGGAGTATCAGCGTCTGCATCAGCAACTGGCGGCGCACCATGATGTTCCCGCTGAGTGGATTCTGGCCGGTAATGGCGAAACGGAGTCAATTTATACGCTGACGCAGGGGCTCCAACCGCAGCGAGCCATGCTGGTGACGCCGGGGTTTGCGGAATATCGACGCGCGCTGGCGCAGGTCGGTTGTCAGATCAGCGAATTTTCCCTGTGCGAAGAAGAGGGCTGGCAGCTTACCGAGCGCTTACTTCCGGCCCTGAGCGCTGAGCTGGATTGCCTGTTTCTGTGTACGCCGAATAACCCGACCGGGCTTTATCCTGACGCATCATTACTGGCGGCGATTGTTGAACGCTGTCGGGCGCTGTCGATAACGCTGGTGGTGGATGAGGCGTTTCTCGATTTCCTTCCTGATGAACCAGGGCTGATCCCGCACCTGGAGAATAACCCGCATGTTTGGGTGCTGCGCTCGCTAACCAAATTTTATGCCATTCCGGGGCTTCGTCTGGGGTATCTGCTGAACAGCGACGCTGACGCCGTGGCGCGAATGCGTCAGCGCCAGATGCCCTGGTCTATCAATGCGTTTGCCGCGTTGGCAGGTGAGATGGTCCTGCACGACCGCGCGTATCAGCAGGCAACCTGGCAGTGGCTGGCGCAGGAACGCGATGGTTTGCTGACGCAGCTGCGAGGCTTTTCCGGGCTTACGGTCTGGGAAGGGCGTGCGAACTACCTGTTCTTACGCTGTAATGTTCTGGGTCTGGATTTACAGCAGGCGCTGTTGATGCGCCATGTACTCATCCGCAGCTGTGCGAATTATCCGGGGCTGGACGGGCGCTATTACCGTGTGGCGATCCGCAGTCGGGAAGAAAACGCCCGACTGTGCCAGGCGTTGAATGAGGTATTTAGCGGTACAAGCCCTGCTGCATGATGTATTCCAGCACTGGCGCGGGCATCATTTCGTCGCAGGATTCGCCGTTTTGTAATCGCTCGCGAATAATGGTGGCGGAGATATCAAACCACGGCGTCTCGGCGAGGAAGATTTTCCCCGCAGGCTGTTCGTGCAGATCTTCCGAACGTAGCGTCAGCCGATCATCCAGCCACTGCTGATGTTCCGGCTGTTGCATGGTCATCGGATAACCGGGGCGACGCGTGACAATCAGATGCGCGTTCTCAAGGATTGTTTCGTACTGGTGCCAGGTGGGAAACGTCAGCAGGGAGTCCTGGCCGATAATAAACGCCAGCGCGGCTTCAGGCCCTTCTTCCTGACGCCACTCCTGTAACGTTTGCGCCGTATACGACGGCATGTCACGGCGCAGCTCACGTTCATCCAGTACAAATAACGGTTTATCGGCAATCGCCAGTTCTACCATATGTTTGCGCTGGTCGCTGGTGGCTTCCGGCTGCGGGCGGTGCGGCGGCACGTTATTCGGCATAATAATAATGCGCGATAACCCTATCTGATTTGCCAGAATTTCTACCGGCTTCAGATGACCATAATGAATGGGATCGAAAGTACCGCCAAACAGTGCCTGGAGCTTTGTCATATCATCCGTCAATAAATACGTCGGCTAAGGCTTTATGGCAAAGCAGTAGCGACAGGCTTTCCAGTTCAGCCCAAACAGACTGACCGTAATCCTGTTTCAGAGTAAGTTCCGCCTGCGTCAACAGGGTGACCGCCTGACGTAGCTGGTCGCCGCTCAGACGATTAATGGCGTCGCCAACCAGACCACGGCGATTCTGCCAGACGCGATGTTTATCAAACAAGGCGCGCAGCGGCGTGTGAGTGCTTTGGCGCTTCAGGTTCACCAGTAATAGCAGTTCGCGTTGTACGGTACGCAGCAAAATGACCGGCTCGCTGCCTTCAAGCCGCAACTGTTGCAGGATGTGCAGAGCGCGTTTACTTTTTCCCGCCAGCAGGGCATCGACCCAGTGGAAGGGCGTAAAGTGCGCCGCATCATTCACCGCCTGCTCTACGCGCGGCAGTGTCAGTTTACCGTCTGGCCACAGCAGTGATAAGCGCTCCAGCGCCTGCGACAGCGCCAACAGGTTACCTTCGTAGCAGTAACACAATAGCTGGCTGGCGGGTTCATCTAACTGAAGATTCAGCAGTTTCGCGCGCGTCGCTAACCAGCGGGGAAGCTGGGCTTGCTCTGGCGTCTGACAGCTTACCTGAACGGCATTGCTGGCAAGTGCGCTCACCCAGGCCGCATTTTCCTGGGCTTTGGTGAGCTTGTTGCCGCGAATAATGAGCAACAGATCGTCATGCAGCAGCGAAACCAGGCGCGTTAGCTGTTCGTTGATGGCGGCGTTCGGGCCATTTTCCGGCAGCAGCAGCAGCAGCGTCTGGCGGCTGGAGAACAGGCTCAGGGCCTGGCTTAGCGAGAAGATCTCGTTCCAGTCGGTGCTGGCGTCGAGTGAAAAGGTGTGATGCTCGATAAAGCCCTGTTCAGTGGCCGCATGGCGCACGGCGTCCTGGCTCTCCTGAAGCAGCAACGGATCGTTACCGAGCAGCAGATACGCCGCGCGCAGCCCTTCAGAGAGCTGCGCGCGGAGTTGTTCCGGATACAACCGAATCATCAGTTACCCAGAGTGGTGGAGACGCGGCCAGGACCAATCGGCGATTCTTCCGCCATTGGAACGGTATCTGGCGCCGTTTTACTGTCGGCGATGTGTACGCTCGGCAGTTTACGGATCAGCTGTTCAGCCGCTTTATCGTACATTTCGTTGATGATAATCGTCTGCTCGGCATCTTTCGCCAGAGCGCGCTGCGGGTTATCGAAGAACGAACGGTACACTTTGGTCGAGATCGGGAAGATATCCTGACCCGGGATCAGCACCGACGCACGCACGGTTAATACCATCTGGTATTCCGCCGTCTGGCCGTTCTGGAACACGGATGCCGTATCTTTCGAAATGCCGGAGCTGATAATACGCAGCGACGGCACATCTTTACGCAGGGTGCTGTCTTCCAGCAGAGTGATGTCGTTCAGACGCAGCTGATTACGCACCGCACGGCTTAACGGGCCGTTCGGATCGCCGGACTGGAAGATCATCGTTTTCATTTCGCTGGGAACCTGCGTAGTGCTACGCAGATGCCAGCCGCATCCGGCGGTGACGAGCACCGCCAAAGATAACAACAGAGTTGTCAAATATCGCACGCTTCCTCCCGCGCTTAGCCCACGACCAGGTTAAGGAGTTTACCCGGCACGTAAATCACTTTACGCACGGTAACGCCATCAAGGTATTTCGCGACCAGATGTTCCTGGCCTGCACGTTCACGAACCTGTTCTTCGGTTGCGTCAACGGCCACGGTGATTTTACCGCGCACTTTACCGTTCACCTGGACGACGACCAGCGTGGTGTTTTCCACCATCGCTTTTTCGTCAGCCACCGGCCACGGTGCGTTGTCGATATCGCCTTCACCGCCCAGTTCACGCCACAGGGTGAAGCTGGCGTGCGGAGTGAACGGGTTGAGCATACGCACAACCGCCAGCAGCGCTTCCTGCATCAGGGCGCGATCCTGCTCGCCTTCCACCGGCGCTTTAGCCAGTTTGTTCATCAGCTCCATGATCGCCGCGATAGCGGTGTTGAAGGTCTGACGACGACCGATATCATCGGTGACTTTGGCGATGGTTTTATGAACGTCGCGGCGCAGGGCTTGTTGATCTTCGCTCAGCGCATCCACGTTCAGCGCCGCAACCGGGCCCTGAGAGGTGTGCTCGTAAACCAGTTTCCAGACACGTTTCAGGAAGCGGTTAGCCCCTTCCACACCGGATTCCTGCCATTCCAGCGTCATATCCGCCGGGGAAGCAAACATCATGAACAGACGAACGGTGTCTGCGCCATAGCGCTCAACCATCACCTGCGGGTCGATACCGTTGTTTTTGGACTTGGACATTTTGCTCATGCCGGTATACACCAGCTCATGGCCTGCCGCGTCCTTCGCTTTCACGATACGACCTTTGTCGTCACGTTCAACGATAGCATCAACCGGGGAAACCCAGTTACGCTCGCCGTTCGCGCCAACATAGTAGAAGGCATCAGCCAGCACCATGCCCTGACACAGCAGCTGTTTAGCCGGTTCGTCAGAGTTCACCATGCCGGCATCGCGCATCAGTTTGTGGAAGAAGCGGAAGTAGAGCAGGTGCATGATGGCGTGTTCGATACCGCCAATGTAGATATCCACCGGCAGCCAGTAGTTGGCCGCATCGGAATCCAGCATGCCTTCCTGATACTGCGGGCAGGTGTAGCGCGCGTAGTACCATGAAGATTCCATAAAGGTGTCAAAGGTGTCGGTTTCACGCAGCGCAGGCATGCCGTTAACGGTGGTTTTCGCCCACTCCGGGTCAGCTTTAATTGGGCTGGTGATGCCGTCCATAACCACATCTTCCGGCAGGATAACCGGCAGCTGATCTTCAGGCGTTGGGATAACGGTGCCGTCTTCCAGTGTTACCATCGGAATCGGCGCGCCCCAGTAACGCTGACGGGAAACACCCCAGTCGCGCAGACGGTAGTTCACTTTACGTTCGCCCACGCCCATCGCGGCCAGTTTGTCGGCGATGGCGTTAAAGCCGTCTTCATAGCTCAGCCCGTCGAATTCGCCGGAGTTGAACAGGGTGCCTTTTTCGGTCAGTGCTTGCTCGGAGAGGTCCGGTTTCGAACCGTCTGCCGCCAGGATAACTGGCTTGATGTTCAGACCGTATTTGGTGGCGAACTCGTAGTCGCGCTGATCGTGACCCGGAACGGCCATAACCGCGCCGGTGCCGTATTCCATCAGAACAAAGTTAGCCGCCCATACCGGAATGGCTTCGCCGGTCAGCGGATGAATCGCTTTAAAGCCGGTATCGACGCCTTTTTTCTCCATGGTCGCCATATCGGCTTCGGCCACTTTGGTGTTACGGCATTCATCAACGAAAGCCGCCAGCGTCGGGTTGTTGGCTGCAGCCTGCTGGGCCAGCGGGTGGCCTGCGGCGACAGCCAGGTAAGTACAACCCATAAAGGTGTCTGGACGGGTGGTGTACACGGTCAGCTTGTCGGCGTAGTCGTTTACGTCGAAGGAGATTTCCACACCTTCGGAACGGCCAATCCAGTTGCGCTGCATGGTTTTTACCGTGTCAGGCCAGTGGTCCAGCGTATCCAGGTCGTTCAGCAGTTCGTCAGCGTAAGCGGTGATTTTGATAAACCACTGTGGGATCTCTTTACGCTCAACTTTGGTATCGCAGCGCCAGCAGCAGCCGTCGATAACCTGTTCGTTCGCCAGAACGGTCTGGTCGTTCGGGCACCAGTTGACTGCAGAGGTTTTCTTGTAGACCAGGCCTTTTTTATACAGCTCGGTGAAGAATTTCTGCTCCCAACGGTAATATTCCGGGGTACAGGTCGCCAGCTCGCGGCTCCAGTCATAGCCGAAGCCCAGCATTTTGAGCTGGTTTTTCATGTAGGCGATGTTGTCATACGTCCACGGAGCCGGTGCCGTATTGTTTTTAACCGCAGCACCTTCTGCCGGCAGACCGAACGCATCCCAACCAATCGGTTGCAGTACGTTTTTGCCCAGCATGCGCTGATAACGGGCGATCACGTCACCGATGGTGTAGTTACGCACGTGGCCCATGTGTAGTCGACCAGAAGGATAAGGAAGCATCGACAGGCAGTAATACTTCTCTTTGCTCTCGTCTTCAGTTACTTCAAAGGTACGCTTCTCGTCCCAATGTTGCTGGACTTTCGATTCTATCTCTTCCGGGCGGTATTGCTCTTGCATGGCAGCCAGTGGTCCTGTTTTCAATACAGCTACAATGTAGCCAATGGATGTGGTAATCAGATCCGCATAGCATAGCCCAAAGCGCATCGTCAAAACAGCCTTTCACACATTATGGCGGTGAAAAGCCCGGACACTGATTTACGAACTCTGTGGGGTAGCTGACAGAGTAGTAAAGAAATAAGGTCTATTATAAGAGTAGGTTAACTGCCCGGGAGAGGAAACAATGAACAAGGTTGCTCAATTTTACCGCGAACTGGTGACGACGCTGACCGAACGTCTACGCAACGGCGAGCGTGATATCGATGCGCTGGTGGAACAGGCGCGTGCGCGGGTTGCTCAGACCGGCGAGTTAACGCGAACCGAGGTGGACGAACTGATTCGTGCAGTCAGGCGTGACCTGGAAGAGTTCGCCATGAGCTACAGCGAAAGCCAGGACGACGAAGAAGACAGCGTATTTTTACGCGTCATCAAGGAGAGTATCTGGCAGGAGCTGGCGGACATCACCGATAAAACGCAGCTGGAATGGCGCGAAGTCTTCCAGGACCTCAATCACCACGGCGTGTATCACAGCGGTGAGGTGGTAGGGCTTGGCAATCTGGTGTGCGAGAAGTGTCATTTCCACCTGGCGGTGTATACGCCGGATGTCCTGCCGCTGTGCCCGAAATGCGGGCATGACCAGTTCCAGAGAAGGCCGTTCGAGCCGTAAGGATTTGTGCCGGATGCGCTACGCTTATCCGGCCTACAATATGGCTTCTCCGTAGGCCCGGTAAGCGAAGCGCCACCGGGCGTTTATCAATGGTAAAACGCTAATCTTTCCGCCAGCAAATCCACAAACCCCTGACGATCCACATCCACCATCACCTGCGCGTTCGGTTTATTGCCGGTGAGGAAATAGTAATCCACAACGGTCATGCCCTGGGTATATTTGCCCTGTGTTTCCACGCCAACCCAACGTTCCACGGTGGTAAACAGCTCGGGTTTCAATAGCCAGGCGATGGTGCACGGGTCATGCAGCGGCGCGCCGATGAAGCCCCATTTTTCATCTTTGTGATATTCGAGGAAGAAGTCGAGCAGCTCGGCAACGATGGTGGAAATCGGGTTACCAATGGCGCGGAATCTCTCCGTATCTTCGGTGTGAATTTGCGCTTTATGCGTGACATCCAGCCCCGCCATCACCACCGGAATACCGGACTGGAAGACGATTTCTGCGGCTTCCGGGTCAACATAGATATTGAACTCTGCGGCAGGCGTCCAGTTACCCAGACTCATTGCGCCACCCATAATCACGATTTGCGCGATCTTCGCGTACAGTTCCGGGTGGCTGTTGAGCAGCAGAGCGACGTTGGTTTGCGGGCCGGTGGAAACAATCGTGATCGGTTCTGCACTTTCACGCAGGGTTTTGGCCATTAACTCCACGGCGGTGCATGTCAGTGGGGCAAAACCGGGTTCCGGCAGCGCCGGGCCATCAAGACCGCTTTCTCCATGCACGTTATCGGCAATAATCAGCTTACGCATCAGCGGTTTAATCGCTCCGCCCGCCACCGGAATATCGGGGCGCTTCAGCAGTGTGAGCATGCGCAGCACGTTACGCAGTGTTTTGTCCGGCGTTTGGTTTCCGGCGGAGGAGGTGATGGCTTTGACATCCAGTTCCGGAGAGGCAAGGGCCAGCACGATGGCAATAGCATCGTCGTGTCCTGGGTCGCAGTCGAGAATGATCGGGGTTGCCATAGTTACTCCTTGTCTGGTCAGGCATTTTTTGCGACAAGGTTAGCGCTGCATGGCAATGCATTCGAGGGGATATGCAGAAAAGCGTGAAGCGGCGCGCACTCTGAAGCGCGCGCCGAAAAGATTAATGCAGAATTTTCGCGAGGAAGTCTTTGGCGCGTTCCGATTTCGGGTTGGCGAAGAAGGCCTCTTTCTCGGAGTCTTCAACGATTTTCCCTTCATCCATAAAGATCACCCGGTTCGCCACTTTACGGGCAAAGCCCATTTCGTGAGTCACCACCATCATGGTCATGCCTTCGTTGGCCAGCTCAACCATAACGTCCAGTACTTCGTTGATCATCTCGGGATCGAGCGCTGAAGTCGGTTCATCAAACAGCATCGCCACCGGATCCATACACAGGGCGCGGGCGATCGCCACACGCTGCTGCTGGCCGCCGGAAAGCTGCGACGGGAACTTGTTGGCGTGCGCGGAAAGCCCCACGCGCTCCAGCAGTTTCAGGCCTTTTTCGCGGGACGCTGCTTTGTCGCGCTTCAGCACTTTTACCTGCGCCAGCGTCAGGTTTTCGATAATCGATAAATGCGGGAACAGCTCGAAATGCTGGAACACCATCCCAACCTTTGAGCGCAGCGTGGCGAGGTTGGTTTTTTTATCGTTAACCTGAATCCCGTTCACCAGAATCTCACCTTTCTGTACTGGCTCCAGGCCGTTAACGGTTTTGATAAGCGTCGATTTACCCGATCCTGACGGGCCGCAAACCACCACCACTTCACCCTTTTTCACTTCGGTGGAGCAGTCGGTCAGCACCTGAAATTGACCATACCATTTAGAAACATTTTTCAGGGTAATCATTGAACTGTCCTTCTTTTCAAGTAGCTGACCAACAACGAAGCACTCAGGCTAATCACAAAATAAACGGTGCCGGCAAACAGGATCATTTCGACCTGGGTTCCGTCACGCTCACCGATGGTGGACGCGGTACGGAAGAAATCGGCAAGACTTAAGACATACACCAGCGAGGTATCCTGGAACAGGACGATCCCCTGGGTGAGCAGCAGCGGCACCATCGCGCGGAACGCCTGCGGCAGAATGATGAGCTTCATCGACTGCCAGTGAGTCATCCCGAGCGCCAGTGCGGCGCTGGACTGACCGCGCGAAATGCTCTGAATACCAGCGCGGATAATTTCCGAATAGTAGGCCGCTTCAAACATTGAGAACGCCACCATCGCGGAGATCAGGCGGATATCGGTTTTCGGCGATAGCCCCAGCACATCCTGCAACAGCCCCGGCACGATGAGGTAAAACCACAGCAGTACCATCACCAGCGGAATGGAGCGGAAAACGTTAACGTAGGTTTTGGCAAACCAGGAAACGGGTGCGAAGGTTGACAGGCGCATCACCGCAAGGATGGTGCCCCAGACAATACCGACGATCACAGCCGTTACGGTAATTTTCAGCGTCACCACCAGCCCGGCAAGCAGATAGGGCAGGGAAGGAACGATAGAACTCCAGTCAAACTCGTACATTATTTGCCTCCCATATTGCCCGGCAGGCGAACTTTACGTTCCACCAGGGTCATCACCAGCATAATGAAGGCGTTGATCAAGACATAAGCAAGGGTGATAGCGGTGAACGATTCCCAGGCATGCGCCGAGTAATCCAGCAGTTTGCCTGCCTGCGCGGCCATATCGACCAGACCGATGGTCGAGGCGATGGCGGAGTTTTTCACCAGGTTCATCATCTCTGAGGTCATCGGCGGCACAATCACGCGGTAGGCGTTTGGCAGCAGCACATAACGGTAGGTTTGCGGCAGCGTTAAGCCCATCGCCAGACCGGCGTTTTTCTGCCCGCGCGGCAGCGACTGAATCGCCGCACGCACCTGCTCACACACGCGTGCCGCGGTAAAGAGGCCAAGACAAATCATCGATGAGAGGAAGAACTGAATATTAGGGTCCAGCTCTGCTTTAAACCACATTCCCAGATCTTCTGGCAGTAATTCCGGCACCACCAGGTACCAGGTAAAGAACTGCACGATCAGCGGAACGTTACGGAAGAGTTCAACATACAGGGTGCCGATCCCCGAGAGGAAGCGGTTGGGGACGGTACGCAGGATGCCGAACAGGGAGCCAACGAAGAAAGCGATAATCCAGGCGGTAATCGACAGGGCGACGGTGACCTGAAAACCACTCCATAGCCAGCCAAGATAGGTGGTGTTGCCGAACGGGGCTTGCTGCAGAAAGATCCCCCAGTTCCAGTCTATTGACATAAATCTACTCCAGAAAAAAAAGGGTAGCAGTGCTACCCTCGAAGATTGGTGAACGGCGTACTGCGATATTCGGGCCCGGCGGGGAACGACCGCCAGACCTGTAGTCTGTCCGTGCTATTCAACAATCGAGAGGGCAGGTAGTCCCGCCCTGGTTGTTATAATTAGTTCAGAGCTTTGTCATTCGGTTCTTTAAACAGGGCCTTCATTTCGTCAGACAGTTCAAAGTTCATGTTCAGGTTTTTCGGTGGGATTGGGTTTTTGAACCACTTCTCAAACCATTTTGCTGACTCACCGGAGGTTTGCGCCTGGGCGATGGTGTCATCCATCAGCTTTTTGAAATCCGGGTCGTTTTTACGCAGCATACAGCCGTAAGCTTCCTGCGATTGCGGCTTGCCGACGATTTCCCAGTTGTCTGGTTTCTTCGCTTTCGCGCGCTCACCGGCCAGCAGGGCATCATCCATCATAAACGCGACCGCGCGACCGCTTTCCAGGGTACGGAAGGAGTCACCGTGGTCTTTGGCGCTGATGATTCGCATATCCATTTTCTGTTCGTCATTCAGCTTGTGCAGCAGAATTTCAGAGGTGGTGCCGGAAGTCACAACAACCGCTTTGCCTTTCAGATCCGCGAAGTCTTTAATGTCGCCGCCTTTTTTGGTCAGCAGACGGGTGCCGACGACAAAGATGGTGTCAGAGAAAGCCGCTTGTTTCTGGCGTTCGAGGTTGTTGGTGGTAGAGCCACACTCAAAATCGAAGGTGCCGTTTTGCAGCAGCGGGATACGGTTCTGAGAGGTGATAGGAATCAGTTTCACCTGAAGGTCAGGCTTGTTCAGCTTCTTCTTCACGGCTTCAACGATGGCGTTGGAGTAATCCTGAGAATAGCCGACCACTTTTTGCTGGTTGTCGTAGTAAGAGAACGGAACGGAAGATTCACGGTGCCCGACAACGATTACGCCGTTTTTGGCGATTTTGTCCAGGGTGCTACCTGCCGCCGGTGCATCTTCTGCGTGAGCCAGCCCGGCGCATAATCCCATCGCCAGCATAGCAGCGGTCAGTTTACGTAATTGCATATCCAACTCCTTTATCCTCTGCGTCATCGACGCATAGATACCCATAGTGATGTTTGTGTTGTTATCGTCTGCAATTTCAGCGTGCAGCGTTATCTGTGTTTGTTAACATTTAGTGTGGCTTAATGTAAAGAATTTGCTGATTTATTGTTTATTTTTGCGAACTGCTCCGCACCGTTTTGAGGCAAAAATCGCAGATTGCACTAAAGAGGTGCTACCGGTGATTCGTTTTGGTGCTACCAGGTTGCGCTCATGCAGAATTCGTTACTGCCTGTATTTATTAAGCAATTGGCGTGCCAGAAAAGGCAGAAAAGGAGAGTGGTAGGCCGGATGGCGCTAACGCGTATCCGGCCTGAAACGTGGGGGATTATTTTTTACGCTGACGCAAACTCATCACCAGCGCGCCAAAGCCAAACAGCGCGGTGAGCGCCCACAGCGGCCAGTTGCCGGTACGTGCGTACGGCGTTAAGCCGGTTGTTGGCGTCACGGTGGTGGTTAATACCTGACGAGTAAACTGCGGGATCATCGCCTGAATCTCACCCTGCGGGCCAATCACGGCGGTGATGCCGTTGTTGGTGCTGCGCAGCAACGGACGTGCCAGCTCCAGCGAACGCATGCGCGCCATCTGGAAGTGCTGCCACGGGCCGATAGATTTACCAAACCACGCATCGTTAGAGATGGTCAGCAGGAAGTCTGTATCCGGACGGAAGTTATCGCGTACCTGCTCGCCGAGAATAATCTCGTAGCAAATCGCCGCTGTCAGCCTCAGGTTGTGCGCCAGCAGCTGCGGCTGAACATATGCGCCTCGGCTAAAGGACGACATCGGCAGGTCAAAGAACGGTGCCAGCGGGCGCAGAATCGATTCCAGCGGTACAAACTCACCAAACGGGACCAGGTGGTTTTTATTGTAGCGATTCTTTGATTCGTAGCTGTACGGGCTATCTTTACCCAGCGTAATGATGGTGTTGTAGGTGTCGTAACGGTTCTGTTTATTCAGACGCGCGTCAACGATACCGGTCACCAGCGTGGTGTCTTTCGAACGTAGCAGGTCGTCCATCATGCGCAGGAAGTTCTGCTGATTAATTTCGAGGTCCGGGATAGCGGATTCTGGCCAGATAATCAGTTGCGACTTGCCCATCTCCGGCTGCGTGGCATCGAGATAAATTTTCAGCGTATTAATCAGCTGATTTTCATCCCATTTTAATGACTGCGCGATATCGCCCTGTACCAGAGAAACCTGCGTCGCGCGCTGTGGCTCAAGCTGATACCACTGAATGTAACGCAGCGGGAAGGGCAGCGCGAAGAGCACGATGGCGATTACCGCCGGACGCCAGTTGCGGGTGCAGGCAGCAAGTACCAGCAGACCGCTGACTGACATCAGCAGGAAGTTGATCGCTTCCACCCCCATAATCGGTGCAATGCCTTTCAACGGGCCATCAATCTGACTGTAGCCAAACTGCAACCATGGGAAGCCAGTCAGCACCCAGCCGCGCAGGAATTCAGTGATTTGCCATACCACTGGCGCAGCAATAGCGACACGTATCCAGGTCGCTTTTGGCCACAGGCGCGACAGAATACCGGTAAACAGCCCGGTATAAAGTGACATGTAAGCGGCGAGTAACGCCACCAGGAAGACGTTCACCGGGCCAGGCATACCGCCAAACTGGGCGATACTGACGTAAATCCAGTGAATGCCGGAGCCGAACAGTCCCAGCCCCCAGAAGTAGCCAATCCAGGCGCTTTGCAGTGGGCGGCGATTGAATGTGAGCCCCTGTAAGCCCATCAATGAGATGAGCGCGGCAGGCCAGATATCATAAGGAGAAAAAGCCAGCGTTCCGCTGGCTCCGAATAACAGCGCCAGCAGTAAGCGCACGCTCTGGCGTTCAATAAGAGAGGCAAATACCATTTAGGCTAAATGTCCTGTTAGTTTAGTCTTCCATTTTCGGCTGTGGCGCGTCATCAGGAAGTTTGACATGAACCTGAATGATACGGCGGCTATCCGCCATTGCCACTTTGAATTGGTAACCGTCGATGTCGATGGTCTCGCCGCGTGCCGGCAGATGACCAAACGCCTGCATCACCAGCCCGCCGATAGTATCGACTTCTTCATCGCTGAAGTGGGTGCTGAAGGCTTCGTTGAAATCTTCGATAGAAGCCAGCGCGCGCACCGTCCAGGTGTGGCGGCTGAGCTGACGGAAGTCGATATCATCTTCTTCGTCGTACTCATCTTCAATTTCACCGACGATCAGTTCCAGAATATCTTCGATGGTGACGAGGCCGGAAACGCCGCCAAACTCATCGATAACAATCGCCATGTGATAGCGCTGTGAGCGGAACTCTTTGAGCATCCGGTCAACCCGTTTACTCTCAGGCACGACAACCGCCTGGCGTAACACTTTGTCCATGCTGAAGGCTTCGGCATCGCTGCGCATAAACGGCAGCAAGTCTTTAGCCATCAAAATCCCTTCGATGTGATCTTTGTCTTCGCTGATCACCGGGAAACGGGAGTGCGCAGATTCGATGATGACGTCGAGACATTCATCAAGGGTCTGGTTACGTTTCAGGGTAATCATCTGGGAACGCGGGATCATGATATCGCGAACGCGCTGGTCGGCGATGTCCATTACCCCTTCGAGCATATCGCGCGTATCTTCGTCGATAAGGTCGTTCTGCCCGGAATCACGGATCAGCTCCAGCAGTTCATCGCGGTTTTTCGGTTCACCGTGGAAAAGCTGGCTGAGTAAGAGGGAGAAAAATCCCTTTTTGCTGCTTACTGTGTCACTACTGTGTGAATTGTCGTCGCTCATGGCGTCGTTTGGGTTCTCATGGTTAGTTAATCAGGGCCGTCACGCGCAAACTCAGCGTTAGACGGCAATAAAACACTGTCGGGCCGAAGCCCGGCAGTTACTCTTTCTCGGCAATGTACGGATCCTCATAGCCCAGAGCAAGCATTATCTCCGTTTCGATGCCTTCCATCTCTTCGGCTTCTTCATCTTCGATATGGTCGTAGCCCAGCAGATGCAGGCTGCCGTGCACCACCATGTGCGCCCAGTGGGAATCGAGCGACACGTTCTGTTCTTTTGCTTCGCGTTCAACCACCTGACGGCAGATGATGAGATCGCCCAGCAGCGGCATTTCCATTCCCGGCGGTGCTTCAAACGGGAAAGAGAGCACGTTGGTCGGCTTGTCCATCCCGCGATAGGTCAGGTTGAGCTCATGGCTTTCGGCGGTATCCACCAGGCGAATCGTCACTTCTGATTCTTCCTGAAATTGCGGGATAACGGCATCCAACCATGTCTGAAATTGACTTTCGTCGGGCAGACCGGTGTTGTCTTCACAGGCCAACTGGAGATCGAGGATCACCTGACTCATTTCTGCTCCTGTTCCTGAGCTTCGCGTTTTCTTTCCGCCGCCAGCTCAGCTTTACGTTTTTGTTCTGCTTCTTCCCAGGCTTCATAGGCGTTAACGATGCGCGCCACCACAGGGTGACGGACCACGTCTTCGCTGTGGAAGAAGTTAAAGCTAATTTCATCGACGTTCGCCAGCACTTCAACCGCGTGGCGCAGGCCGGATTTGGTATTACGCGGCAGGTCAATCTGGGTGACGTCGCCGGTGATCACTGCTTTCGAGTTAAAGCCGATGCGGGTCAGGAACATCTTCATCTGTTCGATGGTGGTGTTCTGGCTCTCATCGAGAATGATAAAGGCATCGTTGAGCGTGCGTCCGCGCATGTAGGCCAGCGGAGCCACTTCAATCACATTGCGCTCAATCAGTTTTTCCACTTTTTCGAAGCCGAGCATCTCGAACAGCGCGTCGTACAGTGGGCGCAGGTACGGGTCAACTTTCTGGCTTAAATCCCCCGGCAGGAAGCCGAGTTTTTCACCGGCTTCTACCGCCGGACGAGTGAGTAAAATACGGCGAATATCCTGACGTTCCAGCGCATCGACTGCCGCCGCGACCGCCAGATATGTTTTACCTGTACCCGCCGGGCCCACACCGAAGGTGATGTCGTGGTCAAGAATATTGGCGATGTACTGCGCCTGGTTCGGCGTACGCGGTTTAATCACGCCGCGCTTGGTTTTGATATTGATCGCTTTGCCATATTCAGGCACGCTTTCGGCGCTCTGTTCCAGCACGCGCGCTTCTTTAATCGCGAGATGGATTTGCTCCGGTTCAATATCCTGAATCTGACCGCGCATCGGGGCGGTATCGACATACAGGCTGCGCAGAATATCTGCCGCCGCGGTGACGCAAATCGCGCGTCCGGTGAGTTTGAAATGGTTGTCGCGGCGGTTGATTTCGATGCCCAGTCGCCGCTCAAGCTGTTTGATGTTGTCATCAAACGGGCCGCAAAGGCTCAGCAGGCGGGCGTTGTCTGCTGGTTCCAGCGTAATTTCGCGAGTGTCTATGTTCAAACTGTTCCTCTTTCATGTTTGCCGGACGGCGATACGCGTATCCGGCCTACGATTAGGCTCATCCCGAAAATCGGGTCATCATTGATGAAATTATTCACGCCAGCGAATAAAGGCGCAAGCATTGCAGTGGATATTTGGGTGAAAGGCTGAGAAAACAAGGCCTGCCGGAGCGGCAGGCCGAAAGGTTTACGGCTGGTAGACACCGACGCCCAGGTCATTCTCTTTACGGGTACGAGAGATGACGGACTCTGGCGATTCGACCACGCGCAGCCCCATTTCATCTTCCGTACGCACCAGTTTGCCGCGCAGTGAGTTGGTGTAGACATCCACAATCTCAACATCGACAAACTTACCGACCATATCCGGAGTGCCTTCAAAGTTCACCACGCGGTTATTTTCGGTGCGTCCGGTCAGTTCCATCACGCTCTTGCGCGACAGGCCTTCAACCAGAATACGCTGGGTGGTGCCCAGCATACGGCGGCTCCACGCCATGGCCTGCTGATTGATACGCTCCTGCAAAATGTACAGACGCTGTTTTTTCTCTTCATCCGGCACGTCATCAACCATATCGGCGGCTGGTGTACCTGGGCGGGCAGAGAAAATAAAGCTGTAGCTGACGTCGAAATTCACTTCGCCAATCAGCTTCATGGTTTGCTCGAAGTCCTGTGTCGTTTCACCGGGGAAGCCGACGATAAAGTCAGAGCTAATCTGAATATCCGGACGCGCAGCGCGCAGCTTGCGGATAATCGATTTGTACTCCAGCACGGTGTGCGTGCGGCCCATCAGGTTCAGTACGCGGTCGGAACCACACTGAACCGGCAGATGCAGGAAGCTCACCAGTTCCGGCGTATCGCGATACACATCGATAATATCGTCGGTAAATTCGATGGGGTGGCTGGTGGTGAAACGCAGGCGGTCGATGCCGTCGATAGCCGCGACCAGGCGCAGCAGTTCGGAGAATGAACCCGTCGTGCCGTCATAGTTCTCACCACGCCAGGCGTTGACGTTTTGGCCGAGCAGGTGAATTTCACGCACGCCCTGTGCCGCCAGTTGCGCCACTTCAAACAGAATGTCGTCGCACGGACGGCTTACTTCTTCACCACGGGTATACGGCACCACGCAGTAAGTACAATATTTGTTGCAGCCTTCCATGATGGAGACAAAGGCGGTCGGGCCTTCTGCACGCGGTTCCGGCAGACGGTCAAACTTCTCAATTTCCGGGAAGCTGACGTCGATGACCGGGCGGCGGTTGCCACGCACGGTATCAATCATCTCAGGCAGGCGGTGTAAGGTCTGCGGGCCAAAAATAATATCGACGTAATGCGCACGCTGGCGGATCAGTTTCCCCTCCTGAGAGGCAACACAGCCGCCCACACCAATAATCAGCTTCGGATTTTTTTCCTTTAATAATTTCCAGCGGCCTAATTGGTGGAAGACTTTTTCCTGTGCCTTCTCGCGGATTGAGCAGGTATTCAACAGCAGCACATCCGCTTCTTCAGCCACATCAGTGAGTTGATACCCGTGAGTGGCATCCAGCAGATCGGCCATCCTGGATGAATCATACTCATTCATCTGACAGCCCCAGGTTTTAATATGGAGTTTTTTTGTCATCGACTTGCTCTTGCTCAAATGTTTAAACCCCGAAAATGGCGGGGAAATAGCCAGGAATGCAGGGCGCGTATTGTAATGCTTTGACGCGGTTGTGACCAGTATGACCTCAAGCGGCGCAAAATCCGGTAAACTTAAGGCATTAACGGTTAAGGATAATTGACTATGACAATTCAGCAAACAGACATCGCCGTGGTAGGCGGTGGGATGGTCGGCGGCGCGCTGGCATTAGGGTTGGCGCGGGAAGGGTTCTCCGTCACCGTGCTGGAGAAATCCGCGCCTGTTGCGTTTGATCCGGCATCGCCGCCTGATGTGCGAATCTCGGCTATCAGCGCCGCGTCCGTATCGCTCCTGAGCGGGCTTGACGTCTGGGATGCGATTCAGGCGATGCGCGTGCATGCCTGGCGTCGCCTCGAAACCTGGGAGTGGCAAAACGCGCACGTGGTATTTGATGCTGCTGAGCTGAAGCTGCCGCAGTTGGGTTACATGGTGGAGAACAACGTCTTGCAGCTGGCGCTGTGGCAGGCGCTTGAGGCACATCCGCAGGTCACGCTGAAAACCGGTCAAACCCTCAGCACCATGACGATGGACGCTGGGCGCCGGGTGGTGACGCTGGCTGAAGGCGAAACGTTGTCCGCGCGTCTGGTGATTGGCGCGGATGGCGCATTTTCTCAGGTACGTCAGATGGCTGGCATTGGCACACATGGCTGGCAGTATCCGCAATCCTGCATGCTGATCACCGTGCAGTGTGAAAACGATCCGGGCGACAGTACCTGGCAGCAGTTTTCACCTACCGGGCCGCGCGCGTTTTTACCGCTCTTTGAACACTGGGCATCGCTGGTGTGGTATGACACGCCCGCGCGGATTCGCCAGCTACAGGCGCTCACCATGACGCAGCTGCAACAGGAAATTCATACTCATTTTCCGCAGCGTTTAGGACACGTCACGCCGGTTGCTGCCGGTTCGTTCCCGCTAACGCGTCGTCATGCCTTACAGTATGTCCAGCCGGGGCTGGCGCTGGTGGGCGATGCGGCGCATACCATTCATCCGCTGGCGGGGCAGGGCGTGAATCTGGGGTATCGTGATGTGGATGCGTTAATTGACGTGCTGGCGAATGCGCGCGGTTATGCTGAAGATTGGGCCAGTGAAACGGTGCTGAAGCGCTATCAGGCGCGCCGTCGCGCGGATAACCTGCTGATGCAGTCCGGGATGGATCTCTTCTATGCTGGCTTTAGTAACGATCTCAGCCCGCTGAAAGTGGTGCGTAATATCGGCCTCATGGCCGCCCAACGCGCAGGCGTGTTAAAACGTCAGGCGCTGAAGTATGCGTTAGGACTGTAGTTTTTCGTGGGCCGGATAAGCGTAGCGCATCCGGCACTTCCTCTGAACGACAAAAACAAAAAAGCCCGCCGAAGCGAGCTTTTTTGTTTTATATGGCTGGGGTACGAGGATTCGAACCTCGGAATGCTGGTATCAGAAACCAGTGCCTTACCGCTTGGCGATACCCCAACAGGGTGCGCTCACAAGGTGAACGTCTTTTTAAAATGGCTGGGGTACGAGGATTCGAACCTCGGAATGCTGGTATCAGAAACCAGAGCCTTACCGCTTGGCGATACCCCAACAATTCTTGCTAGTTTACCGAAATAATCGATAAATTCCTAATTTGGTGGCTACGACGGGATTCGAACCTGTGACCCCATCATTATGAGTGATGTGCTCTAACCAACTGAGCTACGTAGCCAATTTACTGCTTTCTTCGATGGCTGGGGTACCTGGATTCGAACCAGGGAATGCCGGTATCAAAAACCGGTGCCTTACCGCTTGGCGATACCCCAATACCGTCGCGGTTATCCGCAAATATCGAAGAAATATGGCTGGGGTACCTGGATTCGAACCAGGGAATGCCGGTATCAAAAACCGGTGCCTTACCGCTTGGCGATACCCCATCCGTGCAACGCATATTGGTGAATGGTGCGGGAGACGAGACTTGAACTCGTACACCTTGCGGCGCCAGAACCTAAATCTGGTGCGTCTACCAATTTCGCCACTCCCGCAAAAAAGATGGTGGCTACGACGGGATTCGAACCTGTGACCCCATCATTATGAGTGATGTGCTCTAACCAACTGAGCTACGTAGCCATCTTTTTTTCGCGTTACCTTATCGGCGTTGCGGGGCGCATTATGCGTATTGAGCCTTGTAGCGTCAACCTCTTTTTCAAGGAAAATTGCCGGAATGTGACTGTTTGGTTAGGTTGCGAACAGCGTGATGGAATATTCGGCAAAAATTGGTTACTTCGTGTTTTTATGCACGGCATGAAGCTGTTATTTCAGCGTAAAGGATGAAATTCGGATTCCATCAATAGTGTTGAGAAATTGCTCTGTGAAATACTGATACCGCCAAATTTGTCAGGGCAGGAAGCGTTGCGCCTGCATGTTTGTCACGACCATAAGGGGATGCTCCCCATCGTTACATTATTGAGGGAATAGTATGTTGCGTTTGATTACCGCTTTTTTAGGTGTTTTTTTACTGATGCAGTCCGCGTTTGCCGATCAGGCTCGGCCGGAAACCAGCAAATATGTGCAGGCTTATCGCGGGCAGGAAGGTGCCGTTGTCTGGCTGATGCGCATCGGGCCACGCGAAGCGAATGAAGCGTTAGTGCAGGTTTCGCATGTCGATAACGACATTGACGGGCGTATTTTCCGCTGCAAAGTTCAAATTACGCGAGACGGCGAGAAAAGCTATACCGCTGAAATAAAAGGGAAACCGTTTGAACTGGCGCGCATTAAAGAAGGCAACGGTAGCCTGTATCTTCCTGATGAGCAATCCAACTGGTGGATCAACTATAACGAGGAACTCTCTAACGGGTCGGGTGCTAACGCGGAACATTTCCTGACAGCGTACCTGGAACAGGATACGAAAAAACAGTAATAAAAAACCCCGGCTCGTGGGCCGGGGCATTTCACAACACGCTCTTATTTGTAGGCTGACTGGTGAACGCCCACCGCGCGACCAGACGGATCGTCCATAGTTTTGAACGCTTCATCCCACTCAATCGCTTTCGCGGAAGAGCACGCGACTGACGGGCCGCCCGGCACGCATTCCGCTGCGCTTGGCACCGGGAATAACTCTTCGAAGATTTCGCGGTACAGATAACCCTCTTTAGAGCTCGGCGTGTTGTACGGGAAGCGGAAGTGCGCGGTTTCCAGTTGCTGGTCGGTAACCTGCTTCGCCGCTACTTCTTTCAGTGTATCAATCCAGCTGTAGCCTACGCCATCGGAGAACTGCTCTTTCTGGCGCCATGCGACGCTTGCCGGCAGGTAGGATTCAAAACATTCGCGCAGAACGTGTTTTTCCATTTTGCCGTTGCCGCACATTTTGTCCTGCGGGTTGATACGCATCGCCACATCGAGGAATTTTTTATCCAGGAACGGTACGCGAGCTTCCACGCCCCATGCTGACATCGCTTTGTTGGCACGCGCGCAGTCGTACATGTGCAGCGCCTGCAATTTACGTACAGTCTCTTCGTGCAGCTCTTTCGCGTTTGGCGCTTTATGGAAGTAAAGGTAGCCGCCAAACACTTCATCAGAACCTTCGCCAGAGAGCACCATTTTGATGCCCATCGCTTTGATTTTACGCGACATCAAATACATCGGTGTAGAGGCGCGAATTGTCGTCACATCATAGGTTTCGATGTGATAGATAACATCCCGAATGGCATCCAGACCTTCTTGCACGGTGAAGTGAATTTCATGGTGCACGGTGCCGAGGTGGTTTGCCACTTCCTGCGCGGCTTTCAGGTCAGGCGACCCTTCCAGACCGACGGCGAAGGAGTGCAGCTGCGGCCACCAGGCTTCGGAGCGTTCCCCATCTTCCACGCGACGTGCGGCGAATTTTTTGGTGATGGCGGAAATCACGGAGGAATCCAGACCACCGGAGAGCAGGACGCCGTAAGGCACATCAGACATCAGGTGGCTTTTCACGGACTCTTCCAGCGCCTGACGCAGTTCGTTTTTATCGGTAACGTTGTCTTTCACCGCATCATAGTCAAACCAGTCACGCTGATAGTACTGACGAATTTCGCCATCTTTGCTCCACAGGTAGCTGCCTGCCGGGAACTCTTTGATGGTGCGGCAAACCGGCGTCAGCGCTTTCATTTCTGAAGCAACATAGAAGTTACCGAATTCGTCGTAACCCATATACAGCGGGATAATGCCGATGTGGTCGCGGCCAATCAGGTAGGCGTCTTTTTCGCTGTCGTAGAGGGCGAAAGCAAACATCCCCTGCAAATCGTCGAGGAATTCCGGGCCTTTTTCCTGATACAGCGCGAGGATCACTTCGCAGTCAGAACCGGTCTGGAACTGGTAGCGGTCAGCGTATTCCGCGCGCAGTGCCTGATGGTTGTAGATTTCACCGTTCACGGCCAGCGCATGCGTTTTCTTTTCGTTGTACAGCGGCTGCGCACCGGCATTGACGTCAACAATCGACAGACGTTCGTGCGCCAGAATGGCTTTGTCGCACGCATAAATACCGGACCAGTCCGGGCCGCGATGGCGCATCAGGCGGGAGAGCTCAAGCGCTTTTTTACGCAGCTCGCCCGCGTCAGTTTTAATATCCAGTACACCAAAAATCGAACACATAGACTTCTCCGTTAACCCTGTAATGTCGTGAAATTGTTGTGGCTATGGGATAAAAAATGCCGCAAAGCGGGAGAGGGCGCAAGCGTTTTAGGGGCTGAAAAAGAAATAGTGCAACAGGAGTTGCCGGATGCTGAAAAATGGACAGGTTTTGAACTGAGGAATTAGCGAATCATCAATAATTTGACGTTTTCATTGAAGAATTGATGTTTGCGGAGGTTGCCGGATAAGCGAATAGTCATCCGGCAACATAAATCTTAAATCACATCGATCTCCGCGACTGACGGATAAATCCACGATGGGCGGAACGGCATACTGTCGATATCGTCCAGCGTCGAGACGCCAGAGAGCACCAGGATGGTTTCCAGCCCGGCCTGGAAGCCCGCCAGAATATCGGTACGCAGGTTATCGCCAACGATCACCGTCTGCTCGGAGTGCGCCTGCATTTTGTTCAGCGCGGCGCGAATAATCCACGGACTTGGCTTGCCCACGTAGAACGGCTTGCGACCGGAAATTTTTTCGATACCCGCGCACAGTGCGCCGCAGGCCGGGTAAAAACCGCGACCGTGGGTGTCCGGGTTGGTGGCAATAAAGCGTGCGCCGTTGGCGACGAAGAAGGCCGCTTTATGCATCATCTCCCAGTTATAGGAGCGGGTTTCACCCACGATCACGAAATCCGGGTTCACATCGGTGATGGTAAAACCGGCTTTGTAGAGTTCGTGGATCAGCGCGCCTTCCCCAACAACGTAGGCTTTTTTTCCTTCCTGACGACGCAGGAAATCCGCGGTTGCCATCGCCGAGGTGTAAAACACGCTGTCCGGCACGTCAACGCCTGCGGTGGCAAAACGGTTCGCCAGGTCTTGCCCGGTTTGGGAAGGGTAGTTGGTCAACAGTACCAGCGGCAGGCCTTTCTCCAGAATTCGAGTTAGAAATTCTGCGGCACCCGGTACGGCCACGTTATCGTGCATCAGCACGCCGTCGATATCACAAATTACATTCTGAATGGTCATGGACTACCTGACATGGTCTGAAAGAGGCGTAATTATACACGGAATTACGCAGGCTGCCTTGCGAGAGGCCGCCTCGCGCAAGAGGATTAACCTTCCAGCAAATGCTGCAACAGAATACCGTTGAGCATCGCACGTTTGACCAGCGCAAACGCGCCAATCGCGGAGCGGTGATCGAGCGTAGAGCGCACCACCGGCAGATTTTTGCGAAACGCTTTCAGCGCCTGGGTGTTAATGCAGCCTTCGATGGCGGGCAGCAAAATACGTTCCGCCTCGGTAATTTCACCGGCAATGACGATTTTCTGCGGGTTGAACAGGTTGATAGCAATGGCGATGGTTTTACCCAAATGGCGTCCTACGTGCTCAACCACTTCTGTCGCCAGCGCATCGCCCTTATTAGCGGCTTTGCAGATAGTTTTGATATTGCAATCATCAAGCGTCATGCGGCTCTGATAGCCTTGTTCCAGCAGGTGACGCACTCGGTGTTCAATCGCGGCGTTGGCGGCAACGGTTTCCAGACAGCCGAAGTTACCGCAGTGGCAGCGCTCGCCGAGCGGGTCGACCTGAATATGACCAATTTCACCGACGTTACCGTTACGGCCAATGAAAATCCGCCCGTTAGAGATAATCCCTGCGCCGGTGCCGCGATGTACGCGCACCAGAATGGAGTCTTCACAGTCCTGGCTTGCACCGAAATAGTGCTCCGCCAGCGCGAGGCTGCGGATATCGTGGCCGACAAAACAGGTGACGTTAAAGCGTTTTTCCAGTGCGCCAACCAGCCCCCAGTTTTCCACCGCAATGTGCGGCATATAGCGGATCACGCCGCTTTCCGGGTCAACCAGACCGGGCAAAATCACGGAAATAGCGATCAGCTCGCGAATTTTTCGCTGGCAGGTTTCTATAAAGGTGGCGATGGTATTAAGCAGTGCGTGTTCCAGCGTTTCCTGGGTGCGTTCGGGCAGCGGATAGTGCTCTTCGGCCACCGCTTTGCTGCTGAGATCGTAAAGGGTGAGCGTCGCATCGTGACGGCCCAGGCGCACGCCGATGGTGTGGAAATTGCGGGTTTCGGTGACGATAGAAATAGCGCGGCGGCCCCCGGTGGAGGCCTGTTGATCGACTTCTTTAATCAATCCGCGCTCAATAAGCTGACGCGTAATTTTGGTTACGCTGGCAGGAGCAAGCTGGCTCTGTTCGGCGATTTGAATGCGCGAGATTGGCCCATGCTGGTCAATCAGGCGGTAAACGGCCGCACTGTTAAGCTGTTTTACGAGGTCAACATTACCAATTTGAGCTTGTCCGCCTGATGTCATACTTTCGCTTACTCAGTTAACGACCTCGTCACCATTAACGATGGTCTTGGTGATTTTATAATCGCGCGTGAACGCGGTCAGGTTTGCGGTCATGCCCGGGGCAATCTGGCCCAGATGGCTATCGACGCCAATTGCGCGAGCCGGGTAGAGCGTGGCCATGCGCAGCACTTCGTCGAGCGCAATACCGCAGTGCTCAACCAGATTGCGAACCCCTTCAATCATGGTTAAAGAGGAGCCGCTCAGCGTACCGTTTTCATCTACGCACAAACCGTTACGGTAGTATATTGTTTTACCAGCAAAAATGAACTGATCAATGTTTGCACCTGCCGGCGCGGTGGCGTCCGTAACCAGACACAGTTTCTCACCTTTCAGGTGTTTGGCGTTACGGATGTTGGCGTAGTTGACGTGCAGGCCATCAGCGATGATCCCGCAGTAGACGTCGGCATTGTCAAAAATGGCGCCCGCCAGACCCGGTTCGCGGCCACTGATGTACGGCATCGCGTTATAAAGGTGGGTGGCAAACGTAATGCCTGCGCGGAAGCCGGTTTTGGCTTCTTCCAGCGTCGCATTGGAGTGACCGGCAGAAATCACGATCCCCGCGGCAACCAGTTTACGGATAACGTCAGGCTCTACCATTTCCGGGGCCAGGGTGATTTTAGTAATCACGTCCGCGTTCTCACACAGGAAGTCGACCAGCGAGGCTTCGGGTTTGCGGATATAGGCCGGGTTATGGGTGCCTTTCTTAATGATGTTCAGCCACGGCCCTTCCAGATGAAGGCCCAGCGCCTGATTAGGATGTTTGGCCAGGTACTCGCGCATCACGCGCACGCCCTGTTTCATGAGATCGTCGCTACAGGTGATCAGCGTTGGCAGGTAGCTGGTACAGCCCGATTTTTCGTTGGCTTTCTGCATGATTTCCAGCGTTTCAACGCTCACGGCTTCTGCCGTATCGTTGAACTGCACGCCGCCGCAGCCATTCAGCTGAACGTCGATAAAACCAGGGGCAATAATGGCGCCGTTGACTGAACGTTGTTCAATATCTGACGGTAATTCTGCCAGCGGGCAGAGACGTTCGATAAGGCCATTGGCGATAATAATCGCGTGGTCATCCAGAATTTCGCGGCCAGTGTAAATCCGACCATGAGTTAATGCATACATTACGACCCCCGGGTTTCTAAAAAGCGCCCTGCACATGCCGCAGGGCGATAATACATTACAGACCTTTGATGTTTTCCGCTTCCAGTTCGTTGAAATATTTCAACGTTTTCACTTTCAGCTCCATCGTGGACGGCTCATCGCACACCATAACGGCTTTCGGATGCAGCTGCAGGCAGCTGATGGTCCACATGTGGTTGACGTTGCCTTCTACAGCAGCCTGCAGCGCCTGTGCTTTCTGGTTGCCCAGCACCAGAATCATCACTTCTTCAGCGTCCAGCAGGGTGCCCACGCCAACGGTCAGCGCGTATTTTGGAACCAGAGAGACGTCGCCGTCAAAGAAACGGGAGTTCGCCACGCGGGTTTCGTGTGTCAGGGTTTTGATACGGGTACGGGAAGCCAGAGAAGACGCCGGTTCGTTGAACGCGATGTGGCCATCGTTGCCTACGCCGCCCATAAACAGGTGGATTTTGCCGTAAGAACGAATTTTTTCTTCATAACGACGGCATTCTGCGTCAATATCTGCGGCGTTACCATTCAGCAAATTAATATTTTCAGCCGGAATATCAACGTGGTCGAAGAAATTACGGTGCATGAAGCTGTGATAGCTTTCCGGATGCTCTTTCGGCAGACCCACGTATTCGTCCATGTTGAACGTCACAACGTGCTTGAAGCTAACCTGGCCCGCTTTATGCATTTCTACCAGTGCTTTATAGGCAGTCAGCGGTGTGCCGCCGGTCGGCAGACCCAGCACGAACGGACGATCTGCGGTTGGGTTGAACGCGTTGATGCGGTTAACGATATGACGCGCGGCCCATTTGCCCACTTGTTCTGCTGTAGCCAGGGGAATCAGTCTCATTGTTCACCTCTATAGTTAATTTAAAAAGGTCGTGGATTGACGAATGCTTATCATAAAGCGTAACGCACTTTCGCGGTAACAAGGGGTCAATCCGCTTTGATTTTTTGAATGATAAAATAAGTTTTGCGAGTTAGCCAGCAAAAGGGAGGGGGTATAGCGATATTTGGTGACAAAAATCACAAAAAATGGGTGTTTAATTTGCGATACGAATTAATTTTTCACACACTCCACATGTCAATGAATAATTCGTCGTACTTATCAGTTGTAACACTATAAAAAAACAGCAAAGCGTGAGCCTAACAGGGTCTCATAGGGGGAATAAAGTGAGTATTCTAGGTTATTTACAGAAGGTCGGTCGCGCACTGATGGTGCCGGTCGCCACGCTGCCTGCAGCGGCAATTTTGATGGGGGTTGGTTACTGGATCGACCCTGTTGGCTGGGGTGGCGATAATGCCCTTGCCGCGTTCTTCATTAAGTCTGGCTCGGCCATTATTGATAACATGTCCGTCCTGTTTGCCATTGGTGTGGCTTATGGGATGTCAAAAGATAAAGACGGTGCTGCGGCGCTGACCGGCTTTGTGGGCTTCCTCGTGTTGACCACTTTGTGTTCTCCGGCGGCGGTAGCGATGATCCAGAAGATCCCGGCGGACCAGGTTCCGGCGGCGTTCGGTAAGATCAGCAACCAGTTCGTGGGTATTCTGGTCGGTATTATCTCTGCGGAACTCTACAACCGCTTCAGCAGCGTTGAGCTGCCGAAGGCGCTGTCGTTCTTCAGCGGTCGCCGTCTGGTGCCGATTCTGACCTCGTTTGTGATGATCGTGGTCGCTTTTATTCTGATGTACATCTGGCCGGTAATTTTCGACGGTCTGGTGAACTTCGGTGAGCACATCCAGAAACTGGGCTCCGTTGGCGCGGGCGTTTACGCCTTCTTCAACCGCCTGCTGATTCCGGTTGGCCTGCACCACGCGCTGAACTCCGTGTTCTGGTTCGACGTGGCGGGCATTAACGACATTCCTAACTTCCTCGGTGGCGCACAGTCTATCGAAGCGGGTAAAGCGGTTGTCGGTATCACCGGTCGTTATCAGGCGGGCTTCTTCCCAATCATGATGTTCGGCCTGCCGGGTGCAGCGCTGGCTATCTATCACTGCGCGCGTCCTGAGAACAAAGCGAAAGTGCTGGGTATCATGATGGCGGGTGCTTTCGCGGCATTCTTCACCGGGATCACCGAGCCGCTGGAATTCTCCTTCATGTTCGTGGCGCCGGTACTGTACGTGATCCACGCCTTCCTGACCGGTATCTCCGTATTTATCGCGGCCAGCATGCAGTGGATTGCCGGTTTCGGCTTCAGCGCCGGGCTGGTGGATATGGTGCTCTCCTCGCGTAACCCGCTGGCGACACACTGGTGGATGCTGATCCCGCAGGGCCTGGTGTTCTTCGTTATCTACTACGTGGTGTTCCGTTTCACCATCACCAAATTCAACCTGATGACCCCGGGTCGCGAGCTGGCGGTTGCCGGTAGCGAAGCGGATGGTCAGGACACGAATGTAGGTAGCGATAAAGAGCAGGATGTTTCCGGCCTGGCGCGTCAGTACATCGCCGCGATTGGTGGTTCTGACAACCTGACCGGCATTGATGCCTGTATCACCCGTCTGCGTCTGAACGTGAAAGACTCTTCTCTGGTGAACGACGCAATGGCGAAACGTCTGGGCGCATCCGGCGTGATTCGCCTGAACAAAACCAGCGTGCAGATTATCGTTGGCTTCGTGGCAGAGAAAATCGCCAACGCGATGAAAACCACAGGCCCGGTTGCGGCGGCTGAAGCCACTGCGGCACCGGCAGCAGCGCCTGCGGCTAAACCGCAAGCTGTGCCGAATAACAGCACGGTGATTGCCGAGCTGGTTTCCCCGGTCACCGGTGACGTGGTGGCGCTGGAAGAGGTGCCAGACGAAGCCTTTGCCAGCAAAGCGGTGGGTGACGGCGTGGCGGTTAAACCAACGGATAAAACCGTGGTTTCCCCGGCGGCGGGCACTATCGTTAAAATCTTTAACACCAACCATGCGTTCTGCCTGGAAACCGAGAAAGGCGCGGAAATCGTTGTCCACATGGGTATCGATACCGTTGCGTTGAACGGCCAGGGCTTTACTCGCCTGGTGGAAGAGGGTGCCGAAGTGAAAGCAGGTCAGCCGGTTCTGGAAATGGATCTCGACTACCTGAACGCCAATGCACGTTCAATGATTAGCCCGGTGGTTTGCAGCAACATTGACGACTTCAGCGGCCTGGTGATTAAGGCGCAGGGTCATGTCGTTGCGGGGCAAACAGCGTTGTATGAAATTAAAGGTAAATAATCGCTCCTGAGTTCGCGATTGCCTTAAGCGGCGGGGGACTTTCCTCCGCCGCTTTTTTTTGCAGCAAATGATCCCCATATTCCTCTTCAAAGACGCATTTTCTGTAAGTTAAGGGTTGTCTCTGCGTCCGGCTTATAAGATCATACGCCGTTATACGTTATTTACGCTTTTGAGGAATCCACGATGAGTGAGGCTGAAGCCCGCCCGAGTAACTTTATTCGTCAGATCATCGATGAAGATCTGGCCAGTGGGAAGCACACCACAGTCCATACCCGTTTTCCGCCTGAGCCGAACGGTTATCTGCACATCGGCCATGCGAAATCGATCTGCCTGAACTTTGGCGTCGCGCAGGACTATCAGGGCCTGTGCAACCTGCGTTTTGATGACACTAACCCGGTAAAAGAAGATATCGAATACGTCGAGTCGATTAAACACGACGTCGAGTGGTTAGGTTTTCACTGGGCCGGTGATATTCACTACTCCTCAGACTATTTTGATCAACTGCATCAATATGCCGTTGAACTGATCAACAAAGGCCTGGCCTATGTTGACGAACTGTCGCCGGAAGAGATCCGCGAATACCGCGGCACCCTGACTGCGCCGGGTAAAAACAGCCCGTTCCGCGACCGCAGCGTCGAAGAGAACCTGGCGCTGTTCGAAAAAATGCGTACCGGCGGCTTCGAAGAAGGTAAAGCCTGCCTGCGCGCGAAAATCGACATGGCGTCGCCGTTCATCGTAATGCGCGATCCGGTGCTGTACCGTATTAAATTTGCCGAGCATCACCAGACCGGCAACAAGTGGTGCATCTACCCGATGTACGACTTCACCCACTGCATCAGCGATGCGCTGGAAGGCATTACGCACTCCCTGTGTACCCTGGAATTCCAGGACAACCGTCGCCTGTATGACTGGGTTCTCGACAACATCTCTATTCCGGTTCACCCGCGCCAGTACGAATTCTCGCGCCTGAATCTGGAATACACCGTGATGTCCAAGCGTAAGCTGAACCAGCTGGTGATGGAAAAACACGTTGAAGGTTGGGATGACCCGCGTATGCCGACCATCTCTGGTCTGCGTCGTCGTGGTTACACCGCTGCCGCTATCCGTGAGTTCTGCAAACGCATCGGCGTGACCAAGCAGGACAACACCATTGAGATGGCGTCGCTGGAATCCTGTATTCGCGAAGATCTCAACGAAAACGCTCCGCGCGCAATGGCGGTTATCGATCCGGTGAAACTGGTTATCGAAAACTACCAGGGCGAAGGCGAAATGGTCACCATGCCGAACCATCCGAACAAACCGGAAATGGGCAGCCGTGAAGTACCGTTTAGCGGTGAAATCTGGATCGATCGTGCCGACTTCCGCGAAGAAGCCAACAAGCAGTACAAGCGTCTGGTGATGGGGAAAGAAGTGCGTCTGCGCAATGCTTACGTCATTAAAGCGGAACGCGTAGAGAAAGATGCTGAAGGCAATATCACCACCATCTTCTGTACCTACGATGCCGATACCCTGAGCAAAGACCCGGCAGATGGCCGTAAAGTGAAAGGCGTTATTCACTGGGTGAGCGCGGCACACGCGCTGCCGGTTGAAATCCGCCTGTACGATCGTCTGTTCAGCGTGCCGAACCCAGGTGCGGCAGATGACTTCCTGTCGGTGATGAACCCGGATTCACTGGTAATCAAACAGGGCTTTGCTGAACCGTCTCTGAAAGCTGCCGTTGCCGGTAAAGCGTACCAGTTCGAGCGTGAAGGCTATTTCTGCCTCGACAGCCGCTACGCTACCGCAGAAAAACTGGTGTTCAACCGCACCGTTGGCCTGCGTGACACCTGGGCGAAAGCGGGCGAGTAAGTTTCTGCTTGTGAAAAACGCCGCATCTGCGGCGTTTTTTTTGTCTCTCATATTCGCGATGCGAATTAATCTTTTTTATGCAGGCATCACCCGTTTGCATCATTTCACCCAGATACATCCTCGCAACCTGCGCAATTAACATTTTCCCCTGATGAGATAAGGCATTGCGCCGCTTAATGTTAATAAATCGCATTTGTTACAAGACGCAACGAAATATGTGCGCTTTGTCATAGTCCTGCATTTTGCTTGCGAAAAAGGATTGATAATTCGCGTCGCGAAAAATACTCTAATCCTGTAGCAAAAGGTGCTTTTCACCCGCTACTTTTTTATCAGTTTTTTATTTTTAGCCTCTGCTTTGCAGCGGCATTTTAAAAGTCAAAGAGGATACACATATGCGTACGTTCAGTGGCAAACGTAGTACGCTGGCGCTGGCTATTGCCGGTGTCACAGCAATGTCGGGCCTGGTCGTTGTTCCCCAGGCGAGTGCAGCAGGCTTTATCGATGACTCCACGTTAACGGGTGGCATCTATTACTGGCAGCGTGAGCGTGACCGTAAAGATGTGACCGATAACGACAAATATAAAACTAACCTTTCTCACTCCACCTGGAACGCCAACCTCGATTTCCAGTCCGGCTATGCTGCTGATATGTTCGGCCTCGATATTGCGGCGTTTACCGCTATCGAAATGGCAGAATCCTCAGAAAGTGGTCACCCGAACGAAATTGCGTTCTCGTCTAAAAATAAAGGCTACTCGGAAGATTACTCCGGCGATAAAAGCGGTGTGAGCCTTTATAAAGCCGCTGCGAAATTTAAGTATGGCCCGGTTTGGGCGCGTGGTGGTTATATTCAGCCGACCGGTCAAACGTTGTTAGCGCCGCACTGGAGCTTTATGCCAGGCACCTATCAGGGTGCAGAAGCGGGCGCGAACTTTGATTACGGCGATGCTGGTGCGCTGAGCTTCTCCTACATGTGGACCAATGAATATAAGGCCCCATGGCATATCGAAATGGATAATTTCTACCAGAACGATAAGCGCACGAAAGTCGATTATCTGCACTCCATCGGTATGAAATATGACTTCAAAAATGACCTGGTGCTGGAAGCGGCATTTGGTCAGGCGGAAGGCTATGTCGATCAGTACTTTGCCAAAGCCAGCTACAAATTTGATATCGCCGGTAGCCCGCTGTCTACCAGCTATCAGTTCTACGGTACCCGCGATAAAGTGGATGACCGCACCGTAAACGATATTTATGACGGCACCGCGTGGTTGCAGGCGCTGACCTTCGGTTACAAAGTGGGGCAGGTTGACCTGCGTCTGGAAGGGACCTGGGTTAAGGCTGAAGGCCAGCAGGGCTACTTCCTGCAGCGTATGACGCCAACCTACGCCTCCTCAAACGGTCGCCTCGATGTGTGGTGGGATAACCGTTCTGACTTCAACGCCAACGGCGAAAAAGCGGTGTTCTTCGGTGCGATGTATGACCTGAAGAACTGGAACCTGCCGGGCTGGGCTGTAGGTGCATCATACGTCTACGCCTGGGATGCCAAACCGTCTACCTGGCAGATCAACCCGGACGCGTACTACGACAAAAACAAAACTATCGAAGAGTCTTCTTACAGCTTCGATGTGGCATACACCGTACAGGAAGGGCGCGCGAAAGGTACTCTGTTAAAACTGCACTTCACCCAGTACGACAACCACTCGGATATCCCGAGCTGGAGCGGTGGTTACGGCAACATCTTCCAGGATGAACGTGACGTGAAATTTATGGTTATCGCACCGTTCACCATCTTCTGATAAGTATTCAGGCGGGCCGCAGAGCCCGCCGTGTCGTATAAGGCTAATAACATGAAAAAAATAGTGATGATTGCTGCGCTGGTCGCGGCGCTGGCGGGCTGCGCTCAGTCTGAAGCACCAAAAGAAGATACGCGTTTAAAAGATGCCTATAGCGCCTGTATCAACACCGCAGAAGGCTCGCCGGAAAAAATCGAAGCCTGCCAGCAGGTGCTGAACGTGCTGAAGCAGGAGAAGGCGCACCAGCAGTTTGCCAATCAGGAGACCGTGCGGGTAAGCGATTATCAGGCGTGCATTCTGGCGAGAAAAACCGGTAACGATCAGGCCGTGAAGAAAGATTGCGGGTTAATCTGGCAGGAAATTCGCAGTAATAACACGACAAAGTAAGACAATAAGGCCTGCACAGAGCCGGGGACCTAAAGCGTCTCCGGCTTTTTTTGTCTTTACAGAGGCAATAAAAAAGCCAACCCGAAGGTTGGCTTTTCAGAATCTCGAAGAAATTACTTCTCTACGCCATCGTGCGCGTGTTCATCTTCGCGGCAGTCGCCCTCAGCACAGTGACCATACAGGTACAGGCTGTGGTTGGTTAGGCGGATACCGTGTTTCGCGGCAATTTCACGCTGACGAGCTTCGATGGAATCATCGCTGAATTCGATAACCTTGCCGCAGTCGAGGCAGATCAGGTGATCGTGATGGTGTTGTTGAGTCAGTTCGAAAACGGACTTGCCACCTTCAAAATTATGGCGCGTGACAATGCCCGCGTCATCAAACTGGTTCAGAACGCGGTAGACGGTCGCCAGACCAATCTCTTCACCCATGTCGATCAGGCGTTTGTATAAGTCTTCCGCGCTGACATGGTGATTGTCTGGTTCCTGAAGCACTTCCAGGATCTTTAACCGGGGAAGTGTGACTTTCAGGCCAGCCTTCTTTAATGCGGTATTGTTGTCAGTCATGCGGAATCTGTCCTGTTGCTAAACGATTGACTTCCAAACGCGGAAGTATCACAGAGAGTGCACCGAGTGTAATGCGTCTCATTATAGAATGACGCCTTCTAAATGAAAACAGCAAGACCTGGGCGAATAAAGATTTCGAAAACGAGGCTTGACCAGCAAACTCGCTAAATTCAGAAGATATTGTACAGATTTACGCTCAAAAGTTAAAAAATTGTAGCTATTATTTTGATTGCTTCTACCTATTAATGCGGCGTGATTTGAAAAGTCACGCCGCATCAAGAATCAGGCGTTTTTGATCTCTTCCAGATGCAGCTCTTCAGAAATCTGTTTTACCCATTTTTCTACACGTTCAGCGGTCAGTTCCGGCTGACGATCTTCATCAATAGCCAGACCTACGAAGTGGTCGTCATCGGCCAGGCCTTTAGAGGCTTCGAAGTGGTAACCCGCTGTTGGCCAGTGGCCGACGATGGTCGCACCGCGCGGTTCGATGATGTCGCGGATAGTGCCCAGCGCATCACAGAAGTATTCCGCATAGTCTTCCTGGTCGCCGCAGCCGAACAGTGCAACCAGTTTGCCATTGAAATCAACTTCTTCCAGCGTCGGGAAGAAATCGTCCCAGTCGCACTGGGCTTCACCGTAGTACCAGGTAGGGATACCCAGCAGCAGAATGTCGAATGCAGCCAGGTCTTCTTTGCTGCTCTTGGCAATGTCATGCACGTCGGCAACGTCTTTACCAAGCTGTTTCTGAATCATTTTTGCAATATTTTCGGTATTGCCGGTGTCGCTACCAAAGAAAATGCCAACGATTGCCATGAGTTAAATAACCTCTTGAAACTTAATGATATGGTGGTGGCGTATTGCCCACAGATAAGGGCAATCATAGCAGAACAGAGAAGGGTGCGGAATCAGCAATCGTACCGGACTGCACACTCTGCTACATGAAAGCGGGATTTTATGAAATTTTCAGAGCTTTTCCTGCGCGCGAAGCAGGGCTAACTGGCTCATCAGAATCTCTTCGATAAGCTCACTGCGACTCATATCGCGCGCGGTTGCCAGTTCGTTCAGGGCATCTACCGCATCGTTATTGAGTTTCAGCTCGACGCGCTTCAAACCGCGAACTTTATCGCGTTTTAATTGATTACGCTTATTGATGCGCAGCTGTTCGTCACGCGAAAGCGGATTGGTTTTGGGTCTTCCCGGCCGACGCTCATTTGCGAACAAATCAATTGTCGTTCGGTCCGTTTGTTCTTTTGCCATGATTCAGAGTGACTTCGGGGAAACAAGCTACCGGGAAACGCCCGGTGCAGACAGCGCGCAATCATACATCAGTGCAACCGACACGCCAACGACCACGGCCATAATGGCGCGCGGTCGTTGAGTTTTTAATCAGTCTGCTAAATATCGGCGGATGGCGCGCAGCACCGCGTCCGGTTTTTCCGCATGCACCCAGTGGCCAGCGCCTGCAATGACGTGCGCACGCGCCTGTGGGAATTGCGAGAGCAGGTCGTTACGGTAAGTTTCGGTAACATAAGGCGAATTTCCGCCGGGGATAAACAGTGCCGGATGATCCCACGCCGGAATCGTCTCCCAGCCGACGATGTGCGGGTACTGATCCCACAGCACCGGTACGTTAAAGCGCCACTCGCCGTCAACAAACGACTTCAGCAGAAACTGAATCACACCTTCTTCGGCTAAAAATTCGCGCATCACGGTTGCGGCCTGCTGGCGTGAGGAGACACCTGCGTTGGTGACTGCGTTAATCGCCGCAAAAATCTCATCGTGGCGACGCACATGATAATCCACCGGCGCGATATCAATAGCGACCAGATTATCGATGCGTTCCGGGGCTAGCGCGGTCAGGGCCATCACCGCTTTGCCGCCCATCGAGTGACCAATCACCGTGGCTTTCTCGATGTTGTGGGCGTCGAGGGTATCCAGCAGATCCTGGGCCATCGCCGGGTAGTTCATCTCATCCGCTCGCGGAGAAAGACCGTGATTACGCATATCCACTTGCAGGATATCGTGGTCGGTCACCAGGTCGCGCGCCAGTACGCCAAGGTTGTCCAGGCTGCCGAAAAGGCCGTGAACGAGCAGAATGGGGGAATTATTGTGCAGGTTTTGTGCAGATTGCGCTCGGGTATTCAATTTCATAGCAAAGTTCTTTTTTTCGCTCTGTCGGGTTAGGGTATTATGTTGGACATTCTCACGTTCAGGGGCAAGATACGATTTTTATCCCATTTTTGCCGCTATCCTGGTATGACGCTATCCGCTGTTGGGTTTTGAACATATAATCCCAGCAACTTGTATTCAGAAAAAATAATTGCACTGGATTAAGATGAAAACGATCGAAGTTGATGACGAACTCTATCGCTATATTGCCGCCCACACACTGCACATTGGCGAGAGCGCATCTGACATTTTACGGCGAATGCTGAAGTTTTCCGCCGCATCACAACCTGTTGTTGCTGCTCCGGTTGCCAAAGCTGAAGTTGCGCCTGCTCAGGTTGCTCCAGTTGCCGAGGTAAAACCGGTTAAAACCGCGAAAGATAAAGTTCGCGCGATGCGTGAACTGCTGCTCTCTGACGAATATGCTGAGCAGAAAAAAGCCGTCAATCGCTTTATGCTGATCCTGACGACGCTCTACAAACTGGATAACAACGCGTTTGCCGAAGCGACGGAATCACTTCATGGGCGTACGCGTGTCTACTTTGCCGCCAATGAGCAAACCCTGCTGAAAAACGGTAATCAGACTAAACCGAAACAGGTACCGGAAACCCCATATTGGGTGATCACGAATACCAACACGGGTCGTAAATGCAGTATGGTGGAACACATTATGCAATTTATGCAGTTCCCCGCTGAATTAATCGAAAAGGTATGCGGCACAATCTAACCCTTGCATAAGAAGGATCAAGCAATGGCAATCCATAACCGTGCGGGCCAACCTGCACAACAGAGTGATTTGATTAACGTCGCCCAGCTGACGTCTCAGTACTATGTGCTGAAACCGGAAGTGGGTAACGCAGAGCATGCAGTGAAGTTCGGTACTTCCGGACACCGTGGCAGCGCGGCGCGCCAGAGTTTCAATGAACCTCATATTCTGGCGATCGCGCAGGCTATCGCCGAAGATCGTGCGAAAAACGGCATTACCGGCCCTTGCTTCGTCGGTAAAGATACCCACGCGCTCTCTGAACCGGCGTTTATCTCGGTGCTCGAAGTGCTTGCGGCAAACGGTGTGGATGTCATTGTGCAGGAAAATAACGGCTTTACGCCGACGCCTGCTGTGTCGAACGCTATTCTGGTCCACAACAAAAAAGGTGGTCCACTGGCTGACGGTATTGTGATTACGCCGTCTCACAACCCGCCGGAAGATGGCGGTATCAAATACAACCCGCCTAACGGTGGCCCGGCCGATACTAACGTCACCAAAGTGGTGGAAGATCGCGCCAATGCGCTGCTGGCCGATGGCCTGAAAGGCGTGAAACGTATTTCTCTGGATGCCGCGCTGGCGTCCGGTCATGTGAAAGAGATGGACCTGGTGCAGCCATTCATTGAAGGGCTGGCGGATATTGTCGATATGGCGGCTATCCAGAAAGCGGGCCTGACGCTGGGCGTCGATCCGCTGGGTGGTTCCGGTATCGAATACTGGAAACGTATCGGCGAATACTACAAGCTGAATCTGACCATCGTTAACGATCAGGTTGACCAGACTTTCCGCTTTATGCATCTCGACAAAGATGGCGCAATCCGTATGGACTGCTCCTCCGAGTGCGCGATGGCGGGCCTGCTGGCGCTGCGCGATAAGTTTGACCTCGCGTTCGCCAACGACCCGGACTACGACCGTCACGGTATCGTCACGCCTGCGGGCCTGATGAATCCGAACCACTATCTGGCGGTTGCCATCAACTACCTGTTCCAGCACCGTCCGCAGTGGGGCAAAGACGTCGCCGTGGGTAAAACGCTGGTTTCTTCTGCAATGATCGACCGTGTGGTTAACGATCTGGGCCGCAAGCTGGTGGAAGTGCCGGTAGGCTTCAAATGGTTCGTTGATGGTCTGTTTGACGGCAGCTTCGGTTTTGGCGGCGAAGAGAGCGCCGGGGCATCGTTCCTGCGTTTCGACGGCACGCCGTGGTCGACCGATAAAGACGGTATCATCATGTGCCTGCTGGCTGCGGAAATCACCGCCGTCACCGGCAAGAACCCGCAAGAGCATTACAACGAGCTGGCAAAACGCTTCGGTGCGCCAAGCTACAACCGTTTGCAGGCGGGTGCGACTTCTGCGCAGAAAGCGGCATTGTCTAAACTCTCCCCAGAGATGGTGAGCGCCAGCACGCTGGCAGGCGATCCGATCACCGCACGTCTGACGGCGGCACCGGGTAACGGCGCATCCATCGGCGGTCTGAAAGTGATGACCGACAACGGCTGGTTCGCCGCACGTCCGTCAGGTACGGAAGACGCGTATAAAATCTACTGCGAAAGCTTCCTTGGTGAAGAACACCGTAAGCAGATTGAGAAAGAAGCGGTTGAGATTGTCAGCGAAGTGCTGAAAAACGCGTAAAAGCGAATAAATAAAAAAGGAGCCTTGCGGCTCCTTTTTTTTACCATGTACCCCTTAACTGTGTTTATTTTTTAGTTCAAAGCGTGGTGAAACCAGCCCGTATAACGTCCAGCCCAGGAACGTGACGATGGAACCATACAGCATCGCCTCCTCCCCGGAGGAATAGAGCGCGTAGAAGCTGTAAAGTGCCCCAATGAATGCGACGCCATTGGCGATTTTGGCTTTTGAAGGTTCCACATTTGCCATTTTCTGGATAATCACCAGGGCCGCCATCGACAGGATGTATGGAATAATATTAGTGATGACCGCCAGATTGACCAGCACGTTGAACTGGCTGTTCAATGATGGGCTGATCGTCATCAGCGACAATCCACTTTGAATGATGACGATGGCTAGCATGCCCTGAACCGGCGCATCGACTTTTGATACCCGTGAGAAGATTTTGGGGAAATAACCTTCGTCGGCGGATGATTTAAAGACTTGTGCAATGGTGAACTGCCATCCAAGAAGCGAGCCACAGCAGGACATAATCATGAGTGCCATGATCACTTTCCCAACTGTTGGGGTAAACATCTGTGAGAATGCTAAACCAAACGGCGCTGTTGAGTTTGCCAAATCCATATTTGGTACGATTCCGGCAATCACATTGGTTGAAATAATGTAAATCACCGCCGCCCCCAGCGTGCCTCCTAGTACGGCAATAGGCACGTTGCGTTCTGGATTTTCAACAACCTCGGCATTCGCGCAGGCAGACTCAAGTCCAAGAAAGGCCCAGAGCGTCATCGCGATGGATGAACCGACAGCGCTAAAGAATGGAACGTGGTGGGGGTTCCAGGAGCTGGCATACAGCGTTGGGCTAAACCAAAACCAGCCGATAATGCATAAACCTACGACAGGAATGATTACACCCCAAACAGTGATACTACTGATTTGCCCGGTAATGCGTGCCCCTCCAAAGTTGGCAACGGTACAAATCCACAGTACGCCGATCGTTGCCAGCCCAATTTGCACGGGTGACAGTGAGGCGCCGAGTAATTCAGTGCCATAACCTACCGCAGAGATAGCAATCGCCACGTTAGCAATTAATAATGAGACGCCATAGGTATAGTTCGCCATGAAGTTGCCCGACTTGCCAAAGGCATATTCAGCGTAACCACCCATACCGCCGGATTTTCGGCTAAACATCCCACACTTGGCGAATGCCCAGGCTAGCGCCATTGAGCCTACTGCGGTGACTAACCATGAAATAATCGAGATGGTACCTACTTCTGCAAGCTTGGTCGGCAGCATAATAATACCGGAGCCCATCATATTGACCATGGTCAGGATGGTAAGCTGAACGACGCCCATTTTATTCGCTTTGGCTTTGCTCATAATATTTCCCCTTTCAGCAAGGCAGGAGTGGTTGTGCGTGGCTTAATGACATAACACCAAACTTGCTTACGTCCGTCGTTTTCCTCGATGTAGACCCCCTGCAATTCAGGCGCAAAACCCGGCAGAAGGTTTATCCCTTCCTCAAGTGCGCCGAAATATTGCAGTACAGCCCCGCCCCAAATTTCACCAGGAACGACACAAAGAACGCCAGGAGGGTAAGGAAGAGCGCCTTCTGCGGCGACTCTGCCCTCAGCATCGGGTAGGCGAACAAGCTCGACTTCACCACGCAAATAGGCGTAGTTAGCTTCCTGAGGATTCATCCGGATCAAGGGGAAATGTGATTTCCGGAACATTTCTTTTTGTAACTGTTTAACGTTGTGACGAGCGTAAAGATCGTGCATCTCCTGACAAAGTTGACGGAGTGAATAGCCCGCATAACGTTCGGCATGTTGTTTGTAGATGGAAGGTAATACTTCAGCTAATGGCGCATCATCTTCAAGAAGTTTTTCGAAACGAACCAAAAGCGCGACCAGTTGCTGTAATTTCGCCATGTCTTCAGCGGGTGTTAACAAGAAGAGAATGGAGTTGAGGTCACATTTTTCCGGGATAACGCCATTTTCACGAAGGAAGTTAGCCAGAATGGTGGCAGGAACGCCAAATTTCTCGTACTCGCCATTATGTGCATTAATGCCTGGAGTGGTTAGCAACAGCTTGCAAGGATCAACGAAATACTGGTTTTCTGCATAGCCTTCAAACGCGTGCCAGCGCTCGCCTGGGACAAAATGGAAGAAGTGCAGATCGTTGGCGATTTTATCGGTTGGATAAACATGCCATGGTTTTCCGTCAACGACGTCAGGAACAAACGGGCGTATATGATGACAGTTTTCCAGAATCAGCTTGCGCGCATCAATACCGTTTTTGACGCAATCCATCCACATGTTACGTCCACTTACGCCTTCATGCATTTTCGCATTGATGTCCAATGCCGCAAAGAGAGGGTAGAACGGGCTGGTGGAGGCATGCATCATAAAGGCATTGTTCATGCGTTTATGCGGAACATAACGATCCTGACCTTTAATATGACTATCTTTTTTATGGATTTGCGATGTCTGAGAGAAACCAGCCTGCTGTTTATGAACGGATTGTGTGACCAAAATGCCTGGATCATTTTCGTTCAAATCCAGTAAGAGCGGCGAGCAGTCTGCCATCATAGGAATAAATTGTTCGTAGCCAACCCAGGCAGAGTCAAAAAGAATGTAATCGCAAAGATGTCCAATCTTATCAACTACCTGACGCGCATTGTAGATGGTGCCATCGTAGGTTCCTAATTGAATGACGGCAAGACGGAATGGGCGCACATCTTTACTTCTCTCTGGCGCAACTTCAGAAATTAACTCTCGTAGATAACGCTCTTCAAAACAGTGTGCGTCAATACCGCCAATAAAGCCGTACGGGTTACGTGCGGTTTCCAGATAAACCGGTGTCGCCCCGGCCTGAAGTAATGCACCGTGGTGGTTTGATTTATGGTTATTACGATCAAATAAAACCAAATCGCCCGGGGTTAGCAGGGCATTGAGCACGACTTTATTCGAAGAGGACGTTCCGTTTAAGACAAAATAGGTTTTATCGGCATTAAACACTTTAGCAGCATGTTGTTGCGCGATACATGGTGCACCTTCATGTATCAGCAGGTCGCCCATGGCCACATCCGCATTACATAAGTCCGAACGGAAAAGCGTTTCGCCAAAATATTCGACGAACTGATTCCCTGCGGGGTGACGACGGAAAAATTCACCACCTTGATGTCCAGGACAGTCAAACGCGCTGTTGCCCTGGTTGACATAGTCCACTAACGCACGGAAAAAAGGTGGGCGCAGATGCGTTTCATAATGGCTGGCAGCCGTTTCTAACTGGCGGCCATAAAAGGTGTTGCGTGCGGCATTGTGTTCAAAAACACCTGAAAGCCGTGGTAGATATTCTGCCGGAACGCGTTGCTCACTATCGGTCGCGATAAAGACAGGAATACCGTAGCCAGTAGCATCGATTTCATCAAGTTTGCCTTGTTCAATATCGCTGATGGATAACACCACAGCGGCGACATCCACAAGATTACTTTCTTCGATATCAACAATTTCACGCAGCGTAGAAAAACAATCCGGGCAGCGATGGCTAACCGCGATTTTTAAATTAGACATATTCATCTCTTTATTTCAGGTAATAGCAGGTCCTCAATTTCTCAAATGAGAAATTGATATCTCCGGAAAAAAAGCAAAATCATCCCACTGATAAAATAATCAGAGATTTGCTTTTTTAGATGCAATGAACCCTAACCGGTCCGGTTACAGGTAACTCAGGGTTATGCAAAGGGGAGCACCGCGGAATACAGGCATAGCCTGCAATGCAAAGGGTCAGGAAGACCTGTATGCTGGAGTGCCCGTCGTCGAATGACTAGCGGGCATTAAAGAAATGAAAGTCAAAGCTGTTGCGGTGGGCAAACATCATAATATGTGTTGTCCGCCTTATATGGGGCATTGTACGACTATTATTTTCCATTTTTAAACCTTCCTATTGGTAAAATGAAAGCGTTGGTATTTTATCCTGGAAGTGGCCTGATTCTGTGAAGCTGATCAATAAAAAACGATCACAAGCCAAATAATTAGCCGTAATATACGCATCTTCCAATAGAAGGTGCTGATATGTTTCTGTGTTGTTAAATGATTGTGTTTCTTTATTTTAGACGAAAGCAAAAATTGACGAGGCGTATAAATAATAAGGATTTAATTAAATTAGACTAACTATGGTTATAAAGTCAAAATAAATGAATGACTATTCACAACATAAACCGATACCCAATCCCCGTCTCCGTCAGGAAATGTTTTGGCCGTGCCGGGTCGGCTTCCAGTTTCTGCCGAATATGCCCCATATAAATCCGCAGATAATGACTATGTTCCACCGCATTTGGCCCCCAGACGTGGTTTAGCAACTGACGCTGGGTGAGCACTTTGCCGGGGTTGTTGAGCAGTTCCGCCAGCAGGCGAAATTCGATAGGGGTGAGATGCACCTCTTCGCCGCCGCGCACAATGCGGCGAGCGGCGAGATCGACCTGCACATCAGAGAATGTCACCAGCGGATCGTTGGGCTGGGTATTGGCGTGGCGGCGTAGCGCGACGCGCAGGCGGGCCTGCAACTCGCCGATGCCAAACGGTTTGCTGAGATAATCATCCGCGCCTGCGTCCAGCGCGGCAATTTTGTCGTTCTCTTCGCTGCGTGCGGAAAGCACTATCACCGGCGTGGCGCTCCACTGACGGAAATCGCGGATAAAATCGATCCCGTCGCCGTCGGGCAAGCCGAGGTCGAGGATCACCAGATCGGGCTTGCGCGTTGCCGCTTCCAGTAACCCACGCTGTAATGTTTGAGCGTCAAATACGCGCAGCCCTTCGGCTTCCAGCGCGGTGCGCAGAAAACGGCGGATGGCTTGTTCATCTTCAACAATCAGAACGCTGGTCACATATCCTCATGAAATTCTTCAAGTTCCGGTGGAGATTCCAGCGGAAGTGTAACATGAAAACAGGCGCCACCTTCAGGGCGATTGCTGGCTGAAAGCGTACCGCCATGAATATCGACAATGGCCCGGCAAATCGCCAGCCCCAGCCCGACGCCGGGAATGGCGGACTCTTTATTTCCACGTGAGAATTTATCAAAAATTCGTGATTCCTGCCCCTGCGCAATGCCCGGCCCGTCATCCCAGATATCGAGCAAGAGCTGATGATTTTGCTCGCGGGCGTTAATGCCAATCTGCGCCTGCGGCCCGGCGTACTTAACCGCGTTTTCCAGCAGGTTGATCAGCACGCGTTCAAACAGCGGCCCGTCGACGTGAATAAGCATCAGCGGGTCGGGAAGCGATAGCGCAATCTGCTGCCCGTTCAGGCCGGGTTCCAGCATACGCAGCGCGCTGCCGACCACCTCTTCAAGCGTCAGCCACTCTTTATTAAGATTAAAGCCGCCAGACTGGATGCGCGCCATATCCAGCAAATTATTCACCAGCCGCGTGGTGTTTAGCACGTGCTGGCGAATTTCATTGGCCTGCGGGGCGTAAGGCGAGCCGCTGCTGGCAAGATCGAGCGTCAGAATTTCCGCCTGACCAAACAGCACCGTCAGCGGTGTGCGCAAATCATGGGAAAGCGCGGCCAGCAGCGAGTTGCGTAAACTTTCCCGTTCGCTGGCAAATCGCGCCTGTTCTTCACTGGCGGTGAGCGCCAGCCGTTCCAGCGCGCTGGCGGCCAGCAGCGTGAATGTCTCCAGCAAACGCTGCTGCTCAGGGATCATCAACTGGCGCAAGTTAAGCGGTTCGACCACCACCAGCCCCAGCGTTTTGCTGGCGCTTTTTAGCGGCAGGATCTGATACGGCACGCCGGGCAGGGTATCGGTGCCCGCCCCGGCGGGAAGGCCTTTATCGAAGCTCCAGCGCGCAATCGCATCATCCCACGGTGTCAGGCCGTCCTGCTGTGTGGACGGCGTGAGCTTATCGTTTTCGTCGGGAAGCAGCACCTGGCTGCGCGCATGGAAGGTTGACTGAATATACTGCTCGCAGGTGCGGGCGATATCTTCGGCGCTGCGTCCCACCGCCAGGGCTTTCGACATCTCGTACAGATGGCGGGTGCGCTGTTCACGATAGCGCGCCACCCGCGCCTGGTAGCGCACACCGGCGGTCAGGTTGCCAATCACCAGCCCCACGGTGAGCATCACGCCGAAGGTCAGAAGGTATTGCACATCAGACACCGCCAGCGTACCGCGCGGAGCGATAAAGAAGAGATCGAAACTGATAACGTTGATAACCGTCGCCAGCACCGACGGCCAGCGGCCATAGAAGAGGGCGACGATCACCACGCCGAGCAGATAGAGCATCACCAGGTTGGCGGCGTCGAACGCCATTAACCATTGCGCCGCGATAAGCGTGATGGCAGCGCAAAGGGCAAACGCCACCGCGCAGCCCCGGATTTGCACCTGCCATTTGTCAAAGAAGCTGCGCGGATCGCGGGTTGATGAAGGCAGCGGATCGGGCTTCTCGTCCATCGCGACAACCAGCAGATCGAGATCCGGTGCATGACGGGCCAGGCGGTCGCCGAAGCGCTCGCCGCTCCACCAGTGACGTTTCTCCTGTCTGCCGATCACAATTTTGCCAAGGTTATGCTCGCGGGCGTAGCGGATCACTGCTTTTTCTTCCGAGGGGTCGGAAAGGGTGGCGGTTTCCGCGCCCAGCTCCTGCGCCAGACGTAGCGAACTGAGGATCGCGCGGCGCTGGGCCTCTGGCAGGCGATGCAGCGTAGGCGTTTCCACATATACGGCATGCCAGACGCTGCCTAAACGCGCCGCCAGACGTGCGGCGGTGCGCACCAGTTTTTCGCTGCCCGTATGGTGGCCGACGCAGAGCAGGATCGCGTCGCGGGTATGCCAGACTTTTTCCTGGCCCTGGGTATCGCGCCAGGCGCGCATCTGTTCATCCACGCGGTCCGCCGTGCGGCGCAGCGCCAGTTCACGTAGGGCGATGAGATTCCCTTTGCGGAAAAAATTCTCGATCGCGCGTTCGGCCTGCCCGGCAAGGTACACTTTGCCTTCGTTCAGCCGCTGGCGTAGGTCGTCCGGCGGCAGATCCACCAGGACCACTTCATCGGCGGCATCAAAGAACGGGTCGGGCACCGTTTCACGCACCTGAATGCCGGTGACGCCGCTGACAATGTCATTCAGGCTTTCCAGATGCTGGACGTTAACGGTAGTAAAGACGTCGATTCCGGCTTCCAGAAGTTCGTCGATATCCTGCCAGCGTTTGGGATGACGCGAACCGGGCGCATTGCTGTGCGCCAGTTCATCCATCAGGACCAGCGCCGGGCGGCGGGCGAGGGCGGCGTCCAGGTCAAACTCATGCAGATAACGGCCCTGCCAGGCGAGCCGCTTTTGCGGTAGCAGCGTCAGGCCCTTGAGCATTTCCGCCGTCTCTTTACGCCCGTGGGTTTCCACCACGCCCGCCAGGATATCCAGCCCCTGCGCCCGCAGACGCTGGGCCTCCGCCAGCATCGCCCAGGTTTTCCCCACGCCCGCGCAGGCACCGAAGAAAATCTTCAGCTTTCCGCGATGCGGAGAGGCCGTCTGCTCCAGCAGGCGATCCGGGTTTGGGCGTTGCGGCTCGTCGGTCATCATCAGTTTTCCTTGTGGGCATCCAGCGCCATATTCAGCTCAACAATATTTACCACAGGTTGGCCGAGAAAACCGAGCAGCGGTTTCTGCGTGGCGGCATCAATTTGTTGATTGAGCCATTCCGCTGAGACGTGACGCGCGCTGGCGACGCGCGGCACCTGCCAGCGCACGCTTTCCGGCGTCAGGCCGTAATCAAGCCCGCTGGCGGAGGCCGTCACCAGTTCCGTGGGAACGGCGGCTGGCGCATCCGGGTTGGCAGCCCGAAGTTGGGCGACACGTTGGCGAATGGCATCATCCAGCGCCGGGTTGCTCGCCGCCAGATTACTGCCGCCCGATGCCATCGGGTTGTAGGGCATGTCCGCCGTGGCGGAGGGGCGACCGTGGAAATAGCCGGGTTGGGTAAAGTTTTGCCCAATCAGCGTGGAACCGCGCACCTGATTGCCCTCAATAATCAGCGAACCGTTGGCGCTATCGTGAAACCACCACTGGCCGAGCGCGGTGGTCAGCAGCGGATAAGCACCGCCGGTAATCAGTGCCAGAAAAAGAAAAATCACAACAGCAGGACGAAGCAGAGACATGGTATACCTCACACCAGACCAAACAGAGTCAGTAACAGATCGATAGCTTTAATGCCGATAAACGGCACAATCAGGCCGCCCAGGCCGTAAACCCACAGGTTGCGGCGCAGCATGGCAGAAGCGGAAAGGGGCTGATAACTCACGCCTTTCAGCGCCAGCGGCAGCAGAAAAACGATGATCAGGGCGTTGAAAATCACCGCGCTCAGAATCGCTGAGTCCGGTGAATGCAGATGCATGATGTTCAACACGCCAAGTTGCGGCCAGCTTGCGGCAAACGCCGCCGGGATAATGGCGAAGTATTTCGCCACGTCATTGGCGATGCTGAATGTGGTGAGTGAGCCACGGGTCATCAGCATCTGTTTACCGATATGTACCACTTCAATCAGCTTGGTCGGGTTGGAATCGAGATCGACCATGTTGCCGGCTTCTTTCGCCGCCTGAGTGCCGGAGTTCATCGCCACCGCCACGTCAGCCTGCGCCAGCGCCGGGGCGTCGTTGGTGCCGTCGCCGGTCATCGCTACCATGCGCCCTTCAGACTGATACTGGCGAATCAACGCCAGTTTGGCTTCCGGCGTCGCTTCGGCGAGAAAATCATCGACGCCCGCTTCAGCGGCGATCGCGGCGGCGGTCAGGCGGTTATCACCGGTGATCATCACCGTCTTGATGCCCATTTTGCGCAGTTGCGCGAAGCGTTCTTTAATGCCGCCTTTTACGATATCTTTCAGGGCAATCGCACCGAGGACTTTCGCGCCTTCCACGACCACCAGCGGGGTTGAACCCTGACGGGCGATACCGTCGACCAGATGCTCGACATCCGCCGGGAATTGCCCGCCGTTACTTTCAACGTGGCGGCGAATGGCATCTACTGATCCTTTGCGGATCATGCGGTTATCGATGTTAATTCCGCTCATGCGGGTTTGCGCAGTGAAGGGCACAAAAGTCGCGTGAAGCTGCTGAACATCGCGTTCACGCAGGTTGAAACGTTGTTTGACGAGGATCACGATACTGCGGCCTTCCGGTGTTTCATCCGCCAGCGACGACAGTTGTGCCGCGTCAGCCAGCGTTCTTTCATCCACGCCCTGTGCAGGTAAAAATTGTGATGCCTGGCGGTTGCCGAGGGTAATGGTGCCGGTTTTATCCAGTAGCAACACATCGACGTCGCCTGCGGCTTCTACCGCGCGGCCGCTGGTGGCTATCACGTTAGCGCCCAACATGCGGCTCATCCCGGCAACGCCGATGGCCGACAGCAGGCCGCCGATGGTGGTTGGGATCAGACACACCAGCAGAGCTATCAGCACGATCACGCTCACCGGTTTACCGCCCCAGGTGGAGAAGGGCCACAGGGTGGCGGTCGCCAGCAGGAAGACAATCGTCAGGGCGACCAGCAGAATCGTCAGCGCCACTTCGTTAGGGGTTTTGCGACGCTGCGCGCCTTCAACCATAGCGATCATCCGGTCAAGGAAGGTTTCGCCTGGGTTGACGCTACAACGGATCACCAGCCAGTCGGAGAGAATACGCGTCCCGCCCGTCACCGACGCGAAATCGCCACCGGATTCACGAATAACAGGAGCCGATTCCCCGGTGATGGCGCTTTCATCGACCGACGCGCCGCCCTCGATCACTTCGCCATCGCAGGGAATGATGTCACCGGCTTCCACCAGCACCACGTCACCTTTACGCAGTTCATCAGAAGGGACGTGATCCATTTCGGCCCCGTGCTGCGGGGCGCGAAGTTTGCGGGCGAAGGCGGTTTTTTGCACGCTCTTCAGGCTGTTGGCCTGCGCTTTGCTACGGCCTTCCGCCATCGCTTCGGCGAAGTTGGCGAACAGCACCGTAAACCACAGCCACAGGGCGATCGCGCCGCTAAACAGCGCGTTACCCTGCAGGTGCCCGGTTGCCATCGCGAGGCTCATCACGGTGGTCAGCACGCTGCCAATCCAGACGATAAACATCACCGGGTTACGCCACTGAATGGTCGGGCTGAGTTTTTTAATGGCGTCGAGTAGCGCCTGCCCAACCAGTTTGCGGTCAAACAGCGCCAGTTGCTTGCGACTCATAAACACATACTCCGCAATGCTTAAAACAGGGAAAGATGTTCCGCGACCGGGCCAATCGCCAGGGCGGGAATAAAGGTCAGGGCGCCGACCAGCAGCACGGTGCCAATCAGCAGGCCGATAAACAGCGCATCGTGAGTGGCGAGCGTGCCGGGAGTAGCTGGCTGGATTTTTTTGTTCACCAGTGAACCGGCGATGGCCAGCACGGGCACAATCACCGCAAAACGGCCCAGCAACATGCAAAACGCCAGCAGGCAGTTCCAGAACGGTGTGTTGGCGCTTAACCCTGCAAAGGCGCTGCCGTTGTTGTTGGCCGCAGAGGAGACGGCGTAAAGCACTTCGCTAAAGCCGTGGCTGCCTGGGTTGAGCATGCCGCTGCGCCCGGCGTCGGTCATCATCGCCAGTGCGGTGCCGAGCAGCACCAGCGTCGGCGTCACCAGAATCGCCAGTGCGGTCATTTTCATTTCAGGCACTTCGATTTTTTTACCCAGATACTCTGGCGTGCGGCCAATCATCAGCCCGGCGATGAACACCGCCAGCAGAACGAACAGCAACATGCCGTACAGCCCGGAACCGACGCCGCCAAACACCACTTCACCAATCTGCATCAACCACATCGGCACCATGCCGCCAAGGGCGGTGAAGGAGTCGTGCATCGCGTTGACCGCGCCGCAGGATGCCGCCGTAGTCACTACCGCATACAGGCTGCTGGCAAGAATGCCAAAGCGGCTCTCTTTCCCTTCCAGGTTAAGGTTGCTGTCTGCGCCCAGCGCCAGCAGGTGCGGGTTACCTTTAGTTTCCGCCCACATCACTACCGCGACGCAAATGACAAAGATGATGCTCATCGCCCACAGAATCGCGCGGCCCTGGCGTTTGTCATTCACCACTTCACCAAAGGCGAAGCAGAGCGCAGCAGGGATCAGGAAGATCGCCAGCATCTGCACGAAATTCGTCAGCGCCGTCGGGTTTTCGAACGGATGCGAAGAGTTGGCGTTGAAGAAACCGCCGCCGTTGGTGCCGATCATTTTGATCGCTTCCTGTGAGGCGACCGGCCCCATCGGCAACTGCTGGCTAACGCCTTCCAGCGTGGTGATAGGCTGATACGCCAGCAGGTTTTGCAGCGTGCCTTGCTGAATAAAGAACAGCGCGACCAGCAGCGATAACGGCAGCAGCACCCACAGCGTGATGCGCACAAGATCGACCCATGCGTTCCCGAGCGTAGTCACACGCTGGCGGGCAAATGCGCGGGCGAGGGCGAAAAGCACCGCGATACCGCTCGCCGCCGACAGGAAGTTTTGCACGGTCAGGCCCGCCATCTGGCTGAGATAACTGAGCGTGGTTTCCCCGCCGTACGATTGCCAGTTGGTATTGGTGACAAAGCTGACGGCAGTGTTCAGCGCCAGATGCCAGGAGAGCCCCGGAAACCCCTGCGGGTTAAACGGCAGCACACCCTGGAGCATCAGCAGCGCGAACAGAGCCACCAGGCCGCAAAGGTTGAGCAGCAGAATGGCGAGCGCATACCGCTGCCAGCTCATTTCGTCGGTCGAAATCCCCAGCGTTCGCCACAGCACCGTTTCACCGCGCAGCGGTTCGTTGGCGATCATGCCCGCCAGCATTTTGCCTAACGGGCGCGCCAGTATGAACAGAACGACTAAGAAACTGGCGATAAGTAAAAATCCCTGAGCGGCCATCAGAACGCCTCCGCATTCAGCAGGGCGTACACCAGATACGCCAGTAACAGGAACACCAGCACCATGCCGGCTATTACGCCTGTAGTCACAACCCACCTCCAACACATTAAGTGATTGGATTAACGGTAGGATTTTCGGTGCAAAGATTTCGCAAAAATCAGGGGGAGGGGTGTAAAAAAAGTATAAAAATGGCAAAGACCATGATTTAACTCATGGTTAGTATTAATTTAACTTTTTTGTAACTTAGTTACGGGGTGAATGTAAATTAAACTTAAATAACCAAAAATAAGTGGTCGGATGAGTAGTAAAATTACAGCCAAAGCGGTATTATTTTAGCCAGATTACTGAGATTCATTTTTATGGCGTTTATTGCCAGCCAACTATAGGGGAGAGAATTATGGAACTGTATAAAGAGTATCCAGCACATATTGTCATTTTGCGTCGTACTTTCGCCGTGGCGGCTGGCGTCATTGCCCTGCCGATCATGCTGTTCTGGAAAGATCGCGCACGTTTTTACAGCTATCTGCATCGCGTCTGGTCGAAAACCAGCGATAAGCCGGTGTGGATGGATCAGGCCGAAAAAGCAGCGAGCGACTTCTACTAAGCGCTGCACAGCCTGTAAATCAGACTTTTCAACGAGAACCGCCGTCATTTGACGGCGGTTTTTTTTATGCCTGCTGGCTACACTTACAGAGAGGAAGTAAGGAGTCAGTATGCAAAAGAAAATCCCCGTTGGCATCAGCGCCTGTCTGTTAGGCGAGCCCGTCCGTTTTGACGGTGGCCATAAGCGTTTACCCTTTGCGGTGGAAGAGTTATCGCCGTGGGTGCGTTTCGAGCCGGTTTGCCCGGAGATGGCGATTGGCTTACCCGTGCCGCGCCCGGCGCTACGGCTGGTGAAGGTGGCGGAAGACGAGGTTGCGCTGCGTTTTAGCGATGCTCGGGAAGGGGATTTAACCCAGGCCATGCGCGAGTTTAGCGCGCAGCGGATCGCCACCTTTGAGACGCTGTGCGGCTATATCGTCTGCGCAAAATCACCCAGTTGCGGTATGGAGCGGGTGCGCATTTATGAGGCGGACGGCAAAAACAATCGTAAAGCCGGGCGCGGTATTTACACCGAAGCGTTGATGGCGCGCTTTCCGTGGCTTCCCGTGGAGGAAGACGGACGGCTGCACGATCCGGTGCTGCGCGAAAACTTCGTTGAGCGTATTTACGCGCTTCATGAATTGAACAGCCTGCGCGAAGATGGCCTCACGCGCGGCAAACTGATTGCGTATCACAGCCGCTACAAACTCTCACTGTTGGCCCATTCACAGCCCGATTACCGCGAACTGGGGCGTTTTGTCGCCACGTTACATGAATGGGAATCGCTGGACGCGTGGTTTATTGCTTATCGCCAGCGGCTGATGAGCCTGCTTTCTATTCCGGCCACCCGGCGTAATCACACCAATGTGCTGATGCACGTGCAGGGCTATTTCCGTAAACAGCTTAACAGTCGCCAGCGCCAGGAGCTTTCAACCCTGATTGAGGGCTACCGTCTGGCCACGCAGCCGCTGCTTGCGCCCGTTACCCTGCTCAAACACTATATGGCGGAATTTCCCGATACTTATCTTGCCACACAACGCTATTTCGACCCCTGGCCGGAGGCCCTTCGTTTACGTTATGGATCTTAATGCAGGAGCGCTATGCCCACCCATCTGATGTGGTTTCGCCACGATTTACGCCTGAATGACAATCTTGCGCTATCTGCTGCCTGTCGCTCTGCCGATGCGACGGTAATAGCGCTGTACATCGCCACACCAAAGCAGTGGCAAAAACATGCGATGTCGCCCAGACAGGCGGCGTATATTCATGCTCACCTCACCGCGCTGCGCGGGTCGCTGGAAGAAAAGGGTATTCCGTTGGCGTTTGTGGAAGTCGATGACTTCGCTGCCAGCGTAGAGGCGTTAAAAACCTTTTGCGATGAGCATGAGGTGAGCTCTCTTTTCTACAACTATCAATACGAAGTGAACGAACGTCAGCGCGATGCGGCGGTAGAAAAAGCGCTGGACGGGGTGCGCTGTCAGGGATTTGATGACAGCGTGATCCTGCCGCCGGGCGCGGTGATGACCGGCAATCACGAGATGTACAAAGTGTTTACGCCGTTTAAAAAAGCGTGGCTGACGCGCCTGAATGATGGCATGCCTGAGTGTGTCGCGGCCCCCGCCAAGCGAAAAAACGCGGCGCACAACGTGACGAGTGCGCCCTTCAAATTCAGCTATCCGCAGCAGGATTTTGAGGCGTCTCTTTTTGCCGCCGATGAAAAAAGCGCCATTCACCAGCTACGGCAGTTTTGCCAGCAGGGCGCGGGCGAGTACGTGTCTCAGCGCGATTTCCCGGCGATTGAGGGTACCAGTCGTTTGTCTGCGGCACTGGCTATCGGGGCTATCTCCCCGCGTCAGTGTCTGCATCGTCTGCTGACTGAACAGCCAAAAACGCTGGATGACGGGCCGGGAAGCGTCTGGCTAAATGAGCTAATCTGGCGTGAGTTTTATCGTCATCTGATGACCTATAACCCGGCGCTGTGTAAACACCGGCCGTTTATCGGCTGGACGGAACGGGTGAAATGGCGCATCTCGCCTGAGCATCTGAAAGCCTGGCAGGAAGGGCAAACGGGCTATCCGATTGTCGATGCGGCGATGAGACAGCTTAACGCCACGGGCTGGATGCATAACCGCCTGCGGATGATCGCCGCCAGTTTTCTGGTGAAAGATCTGCTTATCGACTGGCGCGAAGGCGAGCGCTACTTTATGTCGCAGTTGATAGATGGCGACCTGGCGGCGAACAACGGTGGCTGGCAGTGGGCGGCATCGACGGGCACCGACGCCGCGCCGTACTTCCGAATTTTCAACCCGACGACGCAGGGAGAGCGGTTTGACAAGGCGGGTGAGTTTATCCGCCAGTGGGTGAGTGAGTTGGCGGAGGTTCCGCAAAAATCGATTCATGAACCCTGGAAATGGGCGGATAAAGAGGGCGTTACCCTTGCGTATCCGCGCCCGATTGTCGATCACAAACAGGCGCGGAGTGAAACCCTTGCCGCCTATGAGGCGGCGCGGAAAGGGTAAAGATTACGCTTGCACCGCCACACGACGGGCGCGGAATTTCAGCGCCTGATAGAGCCAAATCACCAGCACGGCACCTACGCAGGCCAGCGCGCCCCAGGTTATCTCGCTAAAGACGCCGATGTAGGCGTCGATAGCGTAGTTCACCGCGCCCGCCGCATCGAAGGCGCTTTGCGAGGTCTGGTCGGCAATCACGCCCGCCAGATAGTTGGCAATCGCCCCGGACAGCAGCATGTAGATCCCGGTCAGGACGCCGGTTACGCCGGGAATTTCAATACGCGTAATTTGCGACATGGCGACCGGGTCGATAAACAGTTCGGCAAAGCCCATCACTGCCATCCCCAGCACCATCAGTGGCATAGAGGAGTGACCGTAGGCCGCCGACCAGCGTGCGCTGAGAGTCAGAATGCAGAAGCCTGCGCTCATCAGCCCTAAACCCAGGGCGAATTTGCCCCAGATACGCACGGTACGGTTACCGCTCACGCCTTCTTTAATCAGCCACGCCAGCACCACGCCGCACAGCATCACTGCAAAGCCGTTCACCGACTGGAACATGGCGGTAGGGACCTCATAACCGAAGATATCGCGATTCACGAAACGGTCGATGTACAGGCTAATGGAACTGCCGCCCTGCTGCGCGAAGGCCCAGAACAGCATGCTGAAGAAAGTCAGCACCACAATCAGCCCCAGCTCTTTACGCTGTTTGCTGTTTTCCGCTTTGGTGTAAATCTTAGCCAGCACACACAGGCCAATTATCGTCGCGACAATCAGCGCATACACCGACCACTCTTTCCAGAACAGAACGGTGATCAGTAACGGCGTGGCAACCAGCAGCACCAGCAGCCAGGCCCAGTTAGGCAGACCCCATTTTTTCGCGTGCAGCGCCGCTTTATTTACACCCGCAGTGTGGCTGAAGTGGCGGTTGCCGCTAAGGAAAATCACCAGCCCGGCCAGCATACCGATGGCTGCCAGCGCGAAACCCATCGCCCAGCTATACTCCTGCTGCACATAGCCGCAGGCAATTGGTGCGACGATGGAGCCGATATTCCCGGCGGCGTAAAGCAGCGAGAAACCGCCGTCACGGCGCGGATCTTCCGGGTGATAAAGTTCACCGAGCAGGCAACTGACGTTGGATTTAAACAATCCATAGCCGCAGACAATAATTGCCAGCGACAAATAGAGGAACACCGGGGCTATCTCACTGGCACCCAGTACCAGATGCCCGACCACCATCAGGAATGCGCCGATCATCACGGCCATACGGTTTCCTAATAGCTTATCGGCCAGAAAACCGCCGAGGATAGGCGTTACATAGACCAGCGAACAGTACGCGCTGAACAGCGCATAGGCGTGGTTATCATCGTACTTAAGCTGGTTGGTGAGATACAGAATCAGCAGCGCGCGCATGCCGTAAAAACTGAAGTATTCCCAAATTTGCAGGGCGACAACGTAGTAAATCGCTCGCGGCTGTGACGTGTTCATAGTGCTCTAACCTCGGTTCTATCGGGCATCTCAGCGCCGGATAGATTTGTTTTCGTAATGTATTTTTGCGAAGCAGCTCAAAATATTTATGTAATATGCTGTCTGTTTGCATAAATATACAGGATATCGTTCAGGTAAAGAAAAGTAATTTGTGTGATTAAATGTTGAAAAGGGCAAGTTTGACGCACGATTTCGACTACAAAGAATGGGTTATCGACGTCAGGCGCAGAGGACGCTATTTTAGTCTGTGATACGACATTCGCGCACAAGGGAGCGATGATGAAAAATACCGAGCTGGAACAAATGATTAACGACAAACTCGGCAGCGCCGCCTTCAGCGACTATGCGCCAAATGGCTTACAGGTCGAAGGTCGCGAAGAGATTCAAAAAATTGTCACCGGGGTGACCGCCAGCCAGGCGCTGATTGACGAAGCGGTTCGCCAGCAGGCTGACGCGGTTATCGTCCACCATGGCTACTTCTGGAAAGGCGAATCGCCGGTGATTCGCGGCATGAAGCGCAACCGCCTGAAAGCGTTGCTCAGCAATGACATCAACCTTTTTGGCTGGCATTTACCGCTGGACGCGCACCCGGAGCTGGGTAACAACGTGCAGCTGGCGCAGTTGCTGGGCATCAACGTGATGGGCGAAATTGAGCCGCTGGTACCGTGGGGCGAGCTCTCCATGCCGGTTTCTGGGCTTGAACTGGCTTCGTGGATTGAAGCGCGCCTGGGGCGTAAACCGCTGTGGAGCGGCGATACCGGGCCGGATAAAGTCAGCCGCGTGGCGTGGTGCACCGGCGGCGGACAGGGCTTTATTGATAGCGCCGCCCGTTTTGGGGTGGATGCGTTTATCACCGGCGAAGTGTCCGAACAAACCATCCACTCCGCCCGTGAACAGGGGCTGCATTTTTATGCGGCGGGGCATCACGCCACTGAACGAGGCGGCATTCGCGCATTAAGCGAATGGCTGAATGAAACGACCGATCTGGATGTGACCTTTGTCGACATCCCTAACCCGGCCTGATTAAAGAGGGTAAAGAGTGCAGCGAGCGCGTTGTTATCTATTAGGGGAAACGGCTGTGGTGCTCGAACTCGAGCCGCCGGTCACCCTGACGAGCCAGAAAAGAATCTGGCGATTAACTCAGCGTCTGGCTGAGCAACCGGAAGTGGTGGAAGCCATTCCGGGCATGAATAACATTACGGTGATTTTGCGTAATCCGCAGGAGCTGGCCCTTGATGCCATTGAGCGTTTACAGCGCTGGTGGGAGGAGAGTGACGCGCTGGAGCCGGAATCCCGCTATATCGAAATTCCGGTGATTTACGGCGGTGAGCAGGGGCCCGATCTCAATGAGGTTGCGCAGCATAGCGGTCTAACGCCAAAACAGGTCGTTGAACTGCACTCATCGGTGGATTACGTGGTGTGGTTCCTCGGCTTCCAGCCGGGCTTCCCGTACCTTGGCGGCCTGCCGGAACAACTCGCCATGCCGCGTCGTGCCGAACCGCGTTTGTTGGTTCCAGCGGGATCGGTTGGGATCGGCGGCGCGCAAACCGGGATCTACCCGCTCGCGACGCCGGGTGGCTGGCAGTTGATTGGCCTCACTTCGCAGCCGTTGTTTGATCCACAGAAAGACGATCCGGTGCTGTTACGCCCCGGCGATACCTTGCGCTTTGTGCCGCAAAAGGAGGGCGTATGCTAAAACTCATTCGCGCCGGGCTTTATACCTCGGTACAGGACAGCGGGCGAGAAGGGCTGAGGCAGTCGGGGATCAGCCGCTGCGGCGCGCTGGATAAACCCGCGTTGATCACCGCTAACCTGCTGGTGGGCAATGACGCCAACGCTGCTGCACTGGAAATCACCCTTGGGCAGGTCAGCGTTGAATTTACCCGCGACGGCTGGTTTGCCTTAACCGGCGCAGGCTGCGATGCGCAGCTGGATGATAAACCGGTCTGGAGCGGCTGGCGACAGTGGGCAAAAGCCGGGCAGCAGCTAGTCCTCAAACGCCCCGTTCACGGTATTCGTAGCTATCTTGCGGTAGCGGGCGGCATTGATGTTCCGCTGGTGCTGGGGTCGCGCAGTACCGACCTGAAAGTGGGCGTTGGTGGCCTGGAAGGGCGGCGATTGCAGGATGGCGATACGCTGCCGCTGGGTGAAGCATTGCGCCAGTTCGACGGGCCGCAGGGCGTGAAACAGTTGCAGCACAGCAACCGCATCCGTGCGTTGCCGGGGCCGGAATATCACGAATTCGATAAGGCGTCCCAGGAAGCATTCTGGCGTTCACCGTGGCAGCTGAGCCCGCAAAGCAACCGCATGGGTTATCGCCTGCAAGGGCAACCACTGATGCGCCAGACCGATCGCGAAATGTATTCGCACGGCCTGCTGCCGGGTGTGGTGCAGGTGCCGCATAACGGCCAGCCGATTGTGCTGATGAACGACGCGCAAACCACCGGCGGCTATCCGCGCATTGCCTGCATTATCGAAGCCGATATGTATCAGCTGGCGCAAATTCCCCTCGGGCAACCGATCCACTTCGTTCCCAGTACGCTGGAAGAGGCGCTAAAAGCGCGCCACGATCAGCAGCGTTATCTGGAACAACTGGCATGGCGACTGAACGATGCTCATTGATTTAAATGCCGATTTAGGTGAAGGCTGCGGCAGCGATGCCGCCCTGTTACAACTGGTCTCTTCCGCCAATATCGCCTGCGGCTTCCACGCGGGCGATGCGCAAACCATGGTTGAAAGCGTGCGTGAAGCGCTGAAAAACGGCGTCGCGATTGGCGCACATCCCAGCTTCCCTGACCGCGAAAACTTTGGCCGTACGGCAATGCAGTTGCCGCCGGAAACAGTCTACGCCCAGACGCTGTATCAAATTGGCGCGCTGGATGCCATCACCCGTGCGCAGGGCGGCACCCTGCGCCACGTGAAACCGCACGGCATGCTCTATAACCAGGCGGCCAAAGATCCACAACTGGCGGATGCCATTGCCCGCGCGGTGCATGACTGCTCGTCATCGCTGATTTTAGTGGGCCTGGCGGGTAGCGAATTGATTCGGGCAGGCGAACATTACGGGCTGGTCACGCGCCAGGAAGTGTTTGCCGACCGGGGTTATCAGGACGATGGCAGCCTGGTGCCGCGCAGCCAGCCGGGCGCACTCATCAGCGATGAAGAGCAGGCGCTGGCGCAAACGCTGGAGATGGTGGAATCAGGACGGGTGAAAAGCATTAACGACGTCTGGACGCCGGTAACGGCACAAACGGTATGTCTGCACGGTGACGGGGAACACGCACTTCTTTTTGCCCGCCGCTTGCGTCGCGCTTTTGATGAGCGCAGTATAAAAATTAGCGCTTAAGCGCATATATAACTAGAACGTTTACAACAACATAACATAGGCAGGGTGGATATAATGGGAGAGATGGTATCTCTCTGGCCGCTGATGGGTATCGCCGTCATTGTGGCTGGATTCTTATTGCGTTTTAACCCGGTACTGGTGGTGATTGCCGCCGGTATCGTCACCGGTCTGGCGGCGCATATGCCGCTGCTGACTATCCTCGAAAAGCTCGGCGAGGGCTTTCTCAACACACGTAACCTGCCGTTTATTCTGCTGGTGCCGCTGGCGGTTATCGGCCTGCTGGAACGCCACGGCCTGAAAGAGCGCGCCCAGGCGTGGATTGCCAAAATCCACAGCGCCACGGCGGGACGCTTGCTGGTGGTTTATCTCTTCGTGCGTGAAGCCACAGCGGCGCTGGGGCTGACCAGCCTCGGCGGGCATCCGCAAATGGTGCGCCCATTGCTGGCGCCGATGGCGGAAGGCGCGGCGGAGAAGACGCACGGCGAACTGCCTGGCGCGGTACGTTATCGCCTGCGCGCGATGTCGGCGGCGACCGATAACGTCGGGCTGTTCTTTGGCGAAGATATCTTCGTGGCCTTCGGTGCGGTGATCTTCATGCATAACTTTATGCTGGAGTCTGGCGGTATTCAGACTGAACCGCTGCACATCGCCCTGTGGGGTATTCCTACCGCACTGTGCGCGTTCCTGATCCACGGCGCACGGATGTGGCGGCTGGATAATTACCTGCATCGCGAAGTGGCGAAAGCCCATGCTGCCGCCGCCAGGGGAGACGCATAATGCATTTTCAACAAAGTTACCTCTACTGGCTGGCGGGGATCGTGCTGCTGATTGTAGCGCTGATGTCCTGGGGCGACAAAGCCAACCCGCGTCGTCTGACCACGGGCCTTTTCTGGGGCGTCTACGGCCTGCTGTTTTTACTCGGCGACTGGGCTTATGAACTGGTTGGCGAGAAGCGTACGGTGCATATCGCGGTTGGCGCGGCGGTGGTGCTGATGGCGCTGATTGCCGGTTTCGGCGGCGTACGTTTGGGGAGCTATTCTCAGCGCACGCAGAAACAGCGTGAAGAGAGCGCCAGCCGTCTGGGGAATCGTCTTTTCTATCCGGCGCTGGCGATTCCGGTGGTGACGGTTATTGGCGTGCTGCTGTTTAACAACGTGCCGGGCTTACAGACCTCGCTGTTTGGCGAAGGCAATCACTCCACGCTGGTCACGCTTTTCTCGATGACCGTCGGCACGCTGATTGGTCTGGCAATGGCAATTAAAATGACCCACGAGCGTGTGCATCAACCGATTCAGGAAGCCCGTCGCCTGCTGGACTCCATCGGCTGGGCGTTTATTCTGCCGCAGATCCTGGCGACCCTCGGCCTGCTGTTTACCGCCGCAGGCGTGGGCGAAGGGATTTCCTGGTTGACCAAAACCTATCTTGCGGTCGACAGCCGATTCATTGCCGTGGCGGTCTATACCATTGGCATGGCCTTGTTAACGATGGTGATGGGCAACGCCTTTGCGGCCTTCCCGATTATCACGGCGGGGATAGGCATTCCGATCCTGGTGTTGCAGCACGGCGGCAACCCGGCGGTGATGGCGGCGATTGGTATGTTCTCAGGCTACTGCGGTACGCTGATGACGCCGATGGCGGCGAACTTCAATATCGTTCCGGCAGCATTGCTGGAACTGCCGGATAAAAACGCGGTGATCAAAGCGCAGGTGCCGACGGGCGTGCTATTGCTGCTGGTTAACGTTTTCCTGCTCTATTTCCTGATGTTCCTGTAAGGAGTGAAAATGCGCACAGTGTTAATCACCGGGTTCGAGCCGTTTGATGGCGAAGCGGTTAACCCTTCATGGGAAGTCGTTTCGCGTCTTGATAATGCTATCATCGGCGGGTGCCGCGTCGTGGCGCGTCAGCTGCCGTGCGTCTTTGGCGAAGCGCTGATTGAACTGAACGCGGCCATCGATTCGCTCTCGCCAACGCTTGTCCTGAGCGTCGGGCAGGCCGGGGGGCGCACGGATATCAGCGTTGAACGCGTGGCGATTAACGTCGATGACGCCCGCATTCCGGACAATCGGGGCAATCAGCCGGTCGATACGCCGATTGTGGCGAGTGGCCCGGCGGCGTGGTTTAGTTCGCTGCCGATCAAAGCCATCGTGAGTGCGCTGCGTGATGCGGGGATTCCCGCGTCAGTGTCACAAACGGCGGGTACCTTCGTGTGTAATCACGTGATGTATGGTCTGCTGCATAAACTGAGCGGTATACCGGAAGCGAAGGGCGGTTTTATCCATATTCCGTATTTGCCGCAGCAGGCGGCGGCGCATCCTGGTGCGTCGAGCATGGCGGCAGAAACCGTACGTCAGGGCCTGGAGCTGGCGATTGCCACTGCCTTGCAGGTGGAAAACGATATTCAGGTTACCGGCGGTGCAACGCATTAACAAAGGATGACATTATGCCTGAAGGCCCGGAGATCCGCCGCGCGGCGGATAGCCTGGAGGCAGCTGTTAAAGGCAAACCACTCACTGAGGTGTGGTTTGCCTTCGAACAACTGAAACCTTATGAATCTCAGCTGGTGGGGCAGCGCATTACCCATATCGAAACGCGCGGTAAGGCGCTTCTCACCCACTTCTCAAACGGACTGACGCTCTACAGCCATAATCAGCTCTACGGTGTATGGCGAGTGGTGAACGTGAATTCCGTGCCGCAAACCACGCGCGTTTTGCGTGTGAAGCTGCAAACGGCGGATAAAGCGATCCTGCTTTACAGCGCCTCGGACATCGAGATGTTAACGCCCGAGCAACTGACCACGCATCCGTTTTTACAGCGCGTTGGGCCGGATGTGCTCGACCTTAAGCTGACGGAAGCCGATGTTAAAGCGCGTTTGTTATCGCCACGTTTTCGCAATCGTCAGTTTTCCGGATTGTTACTGGACCAGGCGTTTCTCGCCGGATTAGGGAATTACCTGCGCGTTGAAATTCTCTGGCAGACGCAGCTCGCCCCTCAGCGTAAAGCCTCGCTGCTTACTGATGTACAGCTTGATGCGCTGGCGCAGGCGTTGCTGGCGATCCCGCGGTTGTCTTACAACACGCGGGGGCGGGTGGATGAGAATAAACATCACGGCGCGCTGTTCCGCTTTAAAGTCTTTCATCGTGATGGCGAAGCGTGCGAGCGGTGTGGGGGAGTGATTGAGAAGACGACGATGTCGTCGAGGCCGTTTTACTGGTGCCCGCATTGCCAGAAGTAGGGTGATTTTGCCGGATGATGGTTTTCTTCATCATCCGGCCCTGCACTGTGGGCATATTTACTCGCTGTCTTTAAACAACGGGAGTCCTTGGGATTTACGCCAGCGTTTGATTTCTTCTAAAACACCCTCAGGAGAATCTTCTCTGTCATCGGGGGGGTAGAATATAAGATTACTACCTTCAGGATGATGGGTTATTTTGATTAAGTGGTGCACAAGCTTACTTAAGTGATCATTTAACGCTTTTCCTTTTAATTCACGAGAATCATCAAAAAATTCATTAAGATAATCTAACATTTCTTGTTCTGTGTAATATTCTAACCGTTCTTTGAACATTATTTATTCTCTTTATGAATGCGAATATGATTTCGAGGAGTATTAATCCTCAAGTTATCCATGTTGTAAACAGGTCCATCTTGCCGTATTTGTACAATGTGATGTATTTCGAATACCTTACGCCCACCTACAGCTTGTTCTTCGACAACAAATGGAGAACCATCTTTTTTCAATACCCTCTGGTTAGATTTATTGAACTGCCCCAGAAGTTCAGGACATTCAGAAACAGCCCTCCACAACTCCCCCCTGAAGTGATCAAAATCCCTGAACTCCCTTCCCCTCAACTTATCCGCCACCTGTGCAGGTATCGGTGCGCCGATTCCGGAGCTTGCCGCCTCAAGCCAGCGTACATTATCGGGAATGACCTGCCCATTTCCTGTGGCAACACCGGGTTCATCTCTGGCTGTTTTAAGATAAACATAAATGGGTTTAATTCCCGAACCGGCGGGAAAGACCAGAATGTAATCATTAAAATCAGTGACGTCCGGAACCGGATAAGGTGGTGTCGTGTAGTCGTCTTTCCCGTCAGGGATAGGCGTAACCAGTATGGTCGGTTGATCAAGCGTGGGAACATTATTTCCGGTGTGGGCTGGCGCATTGCCATTTTCGGGATGTTCGGGCGTCCAGGTGATTAGCGGGCCATCTACGCCGTTTGCGGGGGTAAATTCGTAGCGACCCGTTGTTGCGTTCCACACCATATTAGCAACGCGCACATTTTCATAGGGCGTACCTTCACCCGTATGTACTCCGTAGACTTGAGGATTACCGTGAATATCGTTTCGCCAGAAAAAACGCACGCGAGTGGTGGTTGTGCCGCCTACGGCGGCCTTTTGCCGGAGAATATCGTCGTACCAGTACTCATCGCGCCCTGGGACACGCGCGCTTCCTTCTCCCGCCGCAGGAATATAAAGTGCTGATGCCAGCGCGCCTATCCATGGCACGCTTTCGGCGGCACCCAGAAGGCCTCCCAACGACTCTGAGCCCCATACCCTGCTCATTGCCACTGGCAACACTGATGCTAAGGAAGACGCTTCAGCGGGGGGTGTAGAGTGTTTGCTGTCTGGCTTATGAGCATATCCGCAGCAATCATCGACGTCAGTCCGGGCAAATATCGCCATTTCGCCGAAATGTTCTGCGGGCTCCTCAGCATCTCCCGCATCCGTGCATCCCGTTTCTTTCAGACAGGATTTTGCGTATACCGGTGTAACTTTTTCAGGGGCGGGAGGTGGGGTTTTAATCTCATCATTGTTGAGCGGGACTTTAAGGACGGAGGTTTTAGGTTGGGGAAAAAATAGGTTGTTATATTCAGCCGGTATATTTAAGTAGCTATATTCAGTATTAGTAATAAGATGCTTACAGAGAATGTAGTCATAAATAACAGAAATATGTTCGTAAGGAAGACGCTTGATATTAATGTCTGTATCAATTTTTGATACGGAAGCATTCCTCAATTGAATATAATAATAGCGCTCCCAGTGGCCGGTGCGGTTTATGCGATAAAAATCAATTTCGATAAATAATCGTTCATTGTTATTGATGGCATTACTGAGTAGTGGACTGCTTTTATCGATAGTTTTTGTGAATTCCAGTGCTTGAAAATGACATCCTCTACCGGTATTGGTTACATCGTGTCGAAGTGAAAATGCGAAAATTTCGTCCGTATGATTCTGTTGCCAGCGGTTACCGATTGACGCCTCACTCCCGCAATCAGCGGAAATGTTTCCCTGCTGCTCACCTGTAATTCTCAGGTAAATAATATTGCTCATTCCATTAGCATCTTTATTTTTAAAGTGTGTAATTAGATGCTGAACAAAAAGAAAGCTCAAGTCAATGATAAGCAATTCGTGCGGAGGGTGTTAATTAAGATGGTTATTTAGAAGAAAAAATAGAAATGATAAATAAATACACAAAGAAATATTGAAAAGAAAAATAATTTAAAGAGGGGAGGAAGCTGCCGGTTTCCCGGCAGCCTGGTGCATTAATGTTTCAGGTCAGACTTAAAATCGCGTTTTTCGTAGCCGGTGTACAGCTGACGAGGACGGGCGATTTTCATGCCTTCGCTGTGCATTTCATTCCAGTGCGCAATCCAGCCTACGGTACGCGCCATCGCGAAGATAACGGTAAACATGGAAGACGGAATGCCCATCGCTTTCAGGATGATACCGGAGTAGAAGTCTACGTTCGGGTAGAGTTTCTTCTCGATGAAGTACGGGTCGTTCAGCGCGATGTGTTCCAGCTCCATCGCCACTTCCAGCAGGTCATCTTTGGTACCCAGCTCTTTCAGCACTTCATGGCAGGTTTCACGCATCACGGTGGCGCGCGGGTCATAGTTTTTATAAACACGGTGACCGAAGCCCATCAGGCGGAAAGAATCATTCTTATCTTTCGCACGGCGCACGAATTCCGGAATGTGTTCAACAGAGCTGATCTCTTCCAGCATCTTCAGCGCCGCTTCGTTGGCGCCGCCGTGTGCCGGCCCCCACAAGGAAGCAATACCGGCTGCGATACAGGCGAACGGGTTCGCGCCGGAGGAGCCTGCGGTACGCACGGTAGAGGTAGAGGCGTTCTGTTCGTGGTCAGCGTGCAGGATCAGAATACGGTCCATTGCGCGTTCCAGAATCGGGTTCACTTCGTACGGTTCGCACGGTGTGGAGAACATCATGTTCAGGAAGTTGCCCGCGTAGGAGAGGTCGTTGCGCGGGTAAACGAACGGCTGGCCGATGGAATATTTGTAACACATCGCCGCCATGGTCGGCATTTTGGACAGCAGACGGAATGCGGCGATATCGCGATGACGCGGGTTATTCACGTCCAGCGAGTCGTGGTAGAACGCCGCTAACGCGCCGGTGATCCCGCACATTACCGCCATCGGGTGAGAATCGCGGCGGAACGCGTGGAACAGACGGGTGATCTGCTCGTGGATCATGGTGTGGCGAGTCACGGTGGTTTTGAATTCGTCATACTCTGCCTGCGTCGGTTTCTCACCGTGCAGCAGGATGTAGCAAACTTCGAGGTAGTTAGATTCAGTGGCTAACTGGTCAATCGGAAAACCGCGGTGCAGCAGGATGCCTTCATCACCATCAATAAATGTGATTTTGGATTCGCAGGATGCGGTAGAGGTGAAACCAGGGTCAAAAGTAAAAATGCCCTTTGAACCAAGACTACGGATATCAATAACATCCTCACCGAGCGTGCCTTTTAGCACATCCAGTTCGATAGCAGTGTCACCACCGAGGGTGATTTTTGCCTTTGTATCAGCCATTTACGGTCTCCTTAGCGCCTTATTGCTTAAGACTGCCGGCTACCTGGTTTGCATTCAAAAGATATTTCGACGTTACCACTTTGTTATTTGGCTCAAGGCTCTGCTGCAGAGGTGGAACCAGGGTACAGAGCAAATGGCGCTTGACGGTATGCGTCTAATCTACAGTGAAACAACAGCAAATCAGGGTATTAGCAGTCCGAATATTCAAACCTGTCTATCACTAATAACTTTCCTGATAACTTTGGTCAATAGCAGCACACTGTTACATAACTTATTATCAGGTGAAAGAGTGACCCCATAACTTTTGGGCATTATATGCTTTTTCAGGTGATAGTTGTAACAATAATGTTTAATATTTGTCAAATCACGTGATTAATTTTTAAAATATTGTTGTAATCGTGACGCTGATCACTGTTCAGCATAAAACCCGACAAACTATATGTAGGTTAATTGTAATGATTTTGTGAACAGCCTATACTGCCGCCAGGTCTCCGGAACACCCTGCAATCCCGAGCCACCCAGCGTTGTAACGCGTCGATTTAGCATCTGGAAGCAGATTTTTATATGACGCAAAGTTATAGATAAGGACGCTGTCTGACCCGCAAGCAGACCGGAGGAAAGGAAACAATAAGAACAGCATGTGGGCGTTATTCATGATAAGAAATGTGAAAAAACAAAGACCTGTCAACCTGGACCTACAAACGATCCGGTTCCCAATCACGGCGATAGCGTCCATTCTCCATCGCGTCTCCGGAGTCATAACGTTTGTGGCTGTCGGTATTCTGCTTTGGCTGCTGGGCACCAGTCTCTCCTCTCCGGAAGGCTTCCTTTATGCGTCATCCATTATGGGCAGCTTCTTCGTTAAATTCATTATGTGGGGCATCCTGACGGCGTTGGCTTATCACGCCATCGTGGGGATTCGCCATCTGCTGATGGATTTTGGCTATCTGGAAGAAACCCTCGAAGCAGGTAAGCGCTCCGCCAAAATTTCTTTTGTTATTACTGTCGTGCTTTCAATTCTTGCAGGAGTCCTCGTATGGTAAGCAACGCCTCAGCATTAGGACGCAACGGCGTACATGACTTCATCCTGGTACGTGCCACCGCCATCGTCCTGACTCTGTACATCATCTACATGGTTGGTTTTTTCGCGACGAGCGGCGACCTCACCTGGGAAGTCTGGAGTGGTTTCTTCTCCTCTGCGTTCACCAAAGTGTTCACCTTGTTGGCCCTGTTTTCTATCCTGATTCATGCCTGGATTGGCATGTGGCAGGTGCTGACCGACTACGTTAAACCGCTGGCACTGCGCATGGTGCTGCAACTGGCAATCGTTGTTGCGCTGGTGGTTTACGTCATTTATGGATTTGTTGTGGTGTGGGGTGTGTAATGAAACTGCCAGTAAGAGAATTTGATGCTGTTGTAATTGGTGCCGGTGGCGCGGGTATGCGTGCGGCACTGCAAATTTCCCAGAGCGGCCAGACCTGTGCGCTGCTCTCTAAAGTTTTCCCAACCCGTTCGCATACCGTTTCCGCGCAGGGTGGTATCACCGTAGCGCTGGGTAACACCCATGAAGATAACTGGGAATGGCACATGTACGACACCGTAAAAGGGTCGGACTACATTGGTGACCAGGACGCGATCGAGTATATGTGTAAAACCGGCCCGGAAGCGATTCTGGAGCTGGAACATATGGGCCTGCCGTTTTCCCGTCTGGACGATGGCAAAATTTATCAGCGTCCGTTTGGCGGCCAGTCGAAAAACTTCGGCGGCGAGCAGGCGGCACGTACTGCGGCAGCGGCTGACCGTACCGGTCACGCACTGCTGCACACGCTTTATCAGCAGAACCTGAAAAACCACACCACGATTTTCTCTGAGTGGTACGCGCTGGATCTGGTGAAAAACGCCGATGGCGCAGTAGTCGGGTGTACCGCGCTGTGTATCGAAACCGGTGAAGTTGTCTACTTCAAAGCCAATGCCACCGTGCTGGCGACCGGCGGCGCAGGCCGTATCTATCAGTCCACCACTAACGCGCATATCAACACCGGTGACGGCGTCGGTATGGCCCTGCGTGCCGGTGTTCCGGTGCAGGATATGGAAATGTGGCAGTTCCACCCAACCGGTATCGCCGGTGCGGGCGTGCTGGTGACAGAAGGTTGCCGTGGTGAAGGTGGTTACCTGCTGAACAAACACGGCGAGCGCTTCATGGAGCGTTATGCGCCGAATGCGAAAGACCTGGCGGGTCGTGACGTGGTGGCGCGTTCCATCATGATCGAAATCCGTGAAGGTCGTGGCTGCGACGGTCCGTGGGGCCCGCACGCGAAACTGAAACTTGACCACCTGGGTAAAGAAGTCCTGGAATCCCGTCTGCCGGGCATCCTTGAGCTTTCTCGCACCTTCGCCCACGTCGACCCGGTTAAAGAGCCGATTCCGGTAATCCCAACCTGTCACTACATGATGGGCGGTATTCCGACCAAAGTGACCGGCCAGGCGCTGACCGTGAACGAGCAGGGGGAAGATGTGGTGATCCCTGGGCTGTTCGCGGTGGGTGAAATTGCCTGCGTATCCGTACACGGCGCTAACCGTCTGGGCGGCAACTCGCTGCTGGACCTGGTAGTATTTGGACGTGCGGCTGGCCTGCATCTGCAAGAGTCTATTGCCGAGCAGGGCGCACTGCGCGATGCCACTGAAGAAGAGATTGACGCTTCCCTGGAACGTCTGAATCGCTGGAATGGCAACCGTGACGGTGAAGATCCGGTTGAAATTCGTAAAGCGCTTCAGGAATGCATGCAGCATAACTTCTCGGTATTCCGTGAAGGTGATGCGATGGCGAAAGGTCTTGAGCAACTGAAAGTGATTCGTGAGCGTCTGAAAAACGCCCGTCTGGACGACACTTCCAGCGAATTTAACACCCAGCGTGTTGAGTGCCTGGAGCTGGATAACCTGATGGAAACCGCTTACGCGACTGCTGTTTCCGCGAACTTCCGTACCGAGAGCCGTGGCGCGCATAGCCGCTTCGACTATCCGGATCGTGACGACGCAAACTGGCTGTGCCATTCCCTGTATCTGCCAGAGTCTGAGTCCATGACGCGTCGTAGCGTCAATATGGAACCAAAACTGCGTCCGGCGTTCCCGCCGAAGATTCGTACTTATTAATGCGGAGACAGGTCAATGAAACTCGAATTTTCAATTTATCGTTATAACCCGGATGTCGATGACGCTCCGCGCATGCAGGAATACACCCTGGAAGGCGAAGAAGGGCGCGACATGATGCTGCTGGATGCGCTCATCCAGCTGAAAGAGAAAGACCCAAGTCTGTCGTTCCGCCGCTCCTGCCGTGAAGGGGTTTGTGGTTCCGATGGCCTGAACATGAACGGCAAAAACGGTCTGGCCTGCATCACGCCAATTTCGGCGCTGGGCAATGGCAAACAGAAGATTGTTATCCGTCCGCTGCCAGGTTTACCAGTCATTCGTGATTTGGTGGTAGACATGGGGCAATTCTATGCACAATATGAGAAGATTAAGCCTTACTTGTTGAATAATGGGCAAAATCCTCCTGCTCGCGAGCACCTCCAGGGGCCAGAGCAGCGTGAAAAACTCGATGGGTTGTACGAGTGTATCCTGTGTGCATGTTGCTCGACGTCCTGCCCATCGTTCTGGTGGAACCCGGATAAGTTTATCGGCCCGGCAGGTCTGTTGGCGGCGTACCGCTTCCTGATTGACAGCCGTGATACCGAAACCGACAGCCGCCTTGATGGCCTGAGTGACGCTTTCAGCGTATTCCGCTGCCATAGCATCATGAACTGCGTCAGTGTATGTCCGAAGGGGCTGAACCCGACGCGTGCGATTGGTCATATTAAGTCAATGTTGTTGCAGCGCAGTGCGTAAGTAATAACGCCCTTATCCGGCCTACAAGTGAGTACCCGTAGGCCTGATAAGCGCAGCGCCATCAGGCGTAACAAAGATATGCAGGAAACCTCTAAAAACTGCCCCTGATTATGTTCGACAGTTTTTAAAGGTTCCTTCGCGAGCCACTACTTAGACAAGAGCTCGCAGGTGAACCCCGGCACGTACAGCCAATGTACGTGGTAGTATCCACGGCGAAGTAAGCATAAAAATGCTTAAGGGATCACGATGCAGAACAGCGCTTTGAAAGCCTGGTTGGACTCTTCTTACCTCTCTGGCTCGAACCAGAGCTGGATAGAACAGCTCTATGAAGACTTCTTAACCGATCCTGACTCGGTAGACGCTAACTGGCGTTCGACGTTCCAGCAGTTACCTGGTACCGGAGTCAAACCGGATCAACTCCATTCCACAACGCGTGAATATTTCCGTCGTCTGGCGAAGGATGCCTCACGTTACTCTTCTTCGATTTCCGACCCTGACACCAATGCGAAGCAGGTTAAAGTCCTGCAGCTCATTAACGCTTATCGCTTCCGTGGTCACCAACAGGCCAATCTCGACCCGTTAGGACTGTGGCAGCAAGATAAAGTGGCAGACTTAGATCCGTCTTTCCACGATCTGACCGAGGCCGATTTCCAGGAAAGCTTTAACGTAGGCTCATTTGCTATCGGCAAAGAGACGATGAAGCTGGGCGATCTGCTTGAAGCCCTCAAGCAAACCTACTGCGGCTCCATCGGCGCGGAATATATGCACATCACCAGCACCGAAGAAAAACGCTGGATTCAGCAGCGCTTCGAGGCAGGGCATGCCACCTTTACGGCGGAAGAGAAAAAACGCTTCCTGAGCGAACTCACCGCGGCGGAAGGTCTGGAACGCTACCTGGGCGCGAAATTCCCGGGCGCGAAACGCTTCTCGCTGGAAGGCGGCGATGCGTTGGTTCCAATGTTAAAAGAGATGATTCGTCACGCGGGTAACAACGGTACGCGTGAAGTGGTGCTGGGTATGGCGCACCGCGGTCGTCTGAACGTACTGATTAACGTGCTGGGTAAAAAATCTCAGGACCTGTTTGACGAGTTCTCCGGCAAACATAAAGAGCACCTCGGCACCGGTGACGTGAAGTACCACATGGGCTTCTCGTCTGACTTTGAAACCGACGGCGGCCTGGTACACCTGGCGCTGGCGTTCAACCCGTCGCACCTGGAAATTGTCAGCCCGGTGGTTATCGGCTCCGTGCGTGCGCGTCTGGATCGTCTGGACAACCCGAGCAGCAACATGGTTCTGCCAATCACCATTCACGGTGATGCGGCGGTTGCAGGGCAGGGCGTGGTTCAGGAAACCCTGAACATGTCGAAAGCGCGTGGTTACGAAGTGGGCGGTACCGTTCGCATCGTGATTAACAACCAGGTCGGCTTTACCACCTCTAACCCGCTGGATGCGCGTTCCACACCGTACTGTACCGATATCGGTAAGATGGTGATGGCGCCGATTTTCCACGTGAATGCGGATGACCCGGAAGCGGTTGCGTTTGTCACCCGTCTGGCGCTCGATTTCCGTAACACCTTTAAACGTGATGTCTTCATCGACCTGGTATGCTACCGCCGTCACGGCCATAACGAAGCCGACGAGCCGAGCGCAACCCAGCCGCTGATGTATCAGAAAATCAAGAAACACCCGACTCCGCGTAAGATCTATGCTGACAAACTTGAGCAGCAGAAAGTCGCGACGCTGGAAGATGCCACCGAAATGGTCAACCTGTACCGTGACGCGCTGGACGCGGGCGAGTGCGTGGTGAAAGAGTGGCGTCAGATGAACCTGCACTCCTTTACCTGGTCGCCGTACCTCAACCACGAGTGGGATGAAAGCTATCCGAACAAGGTTGAGATGAAGCGCTTGCAGGAACTGGCTAACCGTATCAGTACGGTGCCGGATGCGGTCGAAATGCAGTCTCGCGTGGCGAAGATTTATGGCGATCGTCAGTCCATGGCCGCAGGCGAGAAACTGTTTGACTGGGGCGGCGCAGAAAACCTGGCTTACGCCACGCTGGTCGATGAAGGCGTTTCCGTGCGTCTGTCTGGTGAAGACTCCGGTCGCGGTACCTTCTTCCACCGCCACGCGGTTATTCACAACCAGGCGAACGGCTCTACTTATACCCCGTTGCAGCACGTACACAACGGCCAGGGCGAGTTCAAAGTCTGGGACTCCGTGCTGTCTGAAGAAGCGGTGCTGGCGTTTGAATACGGTTATGCCACCGCAGAGCCGCGCACGCTGACCATCTGGGAAGCACAGTTTGGCGACTTCGCTAACGGTGCGCAGGTAGTTATCGACCAGTTCATCTCCTCTGGCGAGCAGAAATGGGGCCGTATGTGTGGCCTGGTGATGCTGCTGCCGCATGGTTATGAAGGTCAGGGCCCGGAGCACTCCTCCGCGCGTCTGGAGCGTTATCTGCAACTTTGTGCTGAACAGAACATGCAGGTTTGCGTACCGACTACCCCGGCACAGGTTTATCACATGCTGCGTCGTCAGGCGCTGCGCGGAATGCGTCGTCCGCTGGTTGTTATGTCACCGAAATCCCTGCTGCGCCACCCGCTGGCGGTCTCCAGCCTGGATGAACTGGCAAACGGCACCTTTATGCCGGCGATTGGCGAAATCGACGAACTGGATCCGAAAGCGGTGAAACGCGTCGTGCTCTGTTCGGGTAAAGTTTATTTCGACCTGCTTGAGCAGCGTCGTAAGAACGAGCAGAAAGATGTCGCCATCGTGCGTATTGAACAGCTCTATCCGTTCCCGCATCAGGCGATGCAGGAAGCGCTCAAGCCTTTCGCTCACGTACATGATTTTGTCTGGTGTCAGGAAGAGCCGCTCAACCAGGGCGCCTGGTACTGTAGCCAGCACCATTTCCGTGAAGTCATTCCCTTTGGAGCGTCTCTGCGTTACGCAGGTCGCCCGGCCTCCGCTTCACCTGCGGTAGGTTACATGTCCGTTCACCAGAAACAGCAACAAGATCTGGTCAATGACGCGCTGAACGTCGATTAATTAAAGGATACACAATGAGTAGCGTAGATATTCTGGTCCCTGACCTGCCTGAATCCGTAGCAGATGCCACCGTCGCAACCTGGCATAAAAAACCGGGCGACGCGGTTGTTCGTGATGAAGTGCTGGTAGAAATCGAAACTGACAAAGTGGTACTGGAAGTACCGGCGTCGGCAGACGGCATTCTGGATGCAGTTCTGGAAGACGAAGGCACGACCGTAACGTCTCGTCAGATCCTGGGTCGCCTGCGTGAAGGCAACAGCGGTGGGAAAGAAACCAGCGCCAAGTCTGAAGCAAAAGACTCTACTCCGGCGCAGCGTCAGCAGGCGTCTCTGGAAGAGCAAAACAACGATGCGCTCAGCCCGGCGATTCGCCGTCTGCTGGGTGAACACAACCTCGAAGCCAGCGCCATTAAAGGCACGGGTGTCGGTGGTCGCATCACCCGTGAAGACGTAGAAAAACATCTGGCGAAAGCCCCGGCTAAAGCGGCTGCGCCTGCCGCTGCCGCAGCTGCAGCGCCGGTTGCACCGCTGGCTGGCCGTAGCGAAAAACGCGTCCCGATGACTCGCCTGCGTAAGCGTGTGGCAGAGCGTCTGCTGGAAGCGAAAAACTCCACCGCCATGCTGACCACGTTCAACGAAGTCAACATGAAGCCGATTATGGATCTGCGTAAGCAGTACGGTGAAGTGTTTGAGAAGCGTCACGGCATCCGTCTGGGCTTCATGTCCTTCTACGTGAAAGCGGTTGTTGAAGCGCTGAAACGCTACCCGGAAGTGAACGCGTCCATTGATGGCGAAGATGTGGTTTATCACAACTACTTCGACGTGAGCATGGCAGTGTCTACGCCGCGCGGCCTGGTGACCCCGGTTCTGCGTGATGTTGATTCTCTGGGCATGGCTGACATCGAAAAACGCATTAAAGAGCTGGCGCTGAAAGGGCGTGATGGCAAATTGACAGTAGAAGATCTTACCGGCGGCAACTTTACCATTACAAATGGTGGTGTTTTCGGTTCTCTGATGTCTACCCCTATCATCAACCCGCCGCAGAGCGCTATCCTGGGCATGCACGCCATTAAAGATCGCCCGATGGCCGTGGATGGCAAGGTAGAAATTCTGCCGATGATGTACCTGGCTCTCTCTTACGACCACCGTCTGATCGATGGCCGTGAGTCGGTTGGTTTCCTGGTGGCGATTAAAGAGCTGCTGGAAGACCCGACTCGCCTGCTGCTGGACGTGTAGTCATTTTGTCCGGCGCGCGTCGCCGGACAGGAGCATCACCTGTAGGCCGGAGGGCGTTAAGCTCTCCGGCGAAACAAAGAAAGTCAGGATGAATATAGCCTGGCGATGATTACCTGAAGGATGGATAGAACACATGAACTTACATGAATATCAGGCAAAACAACTTTTTGCCCGCTATGGCTTACCGGCTCCGGTGGGTTATGCCTGTACTACTCCGCGTGAAGCAGAAGAAGCCGCTTCAAAAATCGGTGCAGGTCCGTGGGTAGTAAAATGTCAGGTTCACGCTGGTGGCCGCGGTAAAGCGGGCGGTGTGAAAGTCGTGAAGAGCAAAGAAGAGATTCGCGCTTTTGCTGAGCACTGGCTGGGTAAACGTCTGGTGACCTACCAAACGGATGCGCACGGTCAGCCGGTTAACCAGATTCTGGTTGAAGCAGCGACGGATATTGATAAAGAACTCTATCTGGGCGCGGTTGTAGATCGTTCCTCTCGTCGCGTGGTCTTCATGGCGTCTACCGAAGGCGGCGTGGAAATCGAGAAAGTGGCGGAAGAAACCCCGCACCTGATCCACAAAGTAGCACTGGATCCGCTGGCGGGTCCGATGCCGTACCAGGGTCGTGAGCTGGCGTTCAAACTGGGTCTGGAAGGTAAGCAGGTTCAGCAGTTCACCAAAATCTTCATGGGTCTGGCGACTATCTTCCTTGAGCGCGACCTGGCGCTGATCGAAATCAACCCGCTGGTTATCACCAAACAGGGCGACCTGATCTGCCTCGACGGTAAACTGGGCGCTGACGGTAACGCACTGTTCCGCCAGGCTGACCTGCGCGAAATGCGCGACCAGTCTCAGGAAGATCCGCGTGAAGCACAGGCTGCACAGTGGGAACTGAACTACGTTGCGCTGGACGGTAACATCGGTTGCATGGTTAACGGCGCGGGCCTGGCAATGGGCACCATGGACATCGTTAAACTGCACGGCGGCGAACCGGCTAACTTCCTCGATGTTGGCGGCGGCGCAACCAAAGAGCGCGTGACCGAAGCGTTTAAAATCATCCTTTCCGATGACAAAGTGAAAGCTGTTCTGGTTAACATCTTCGGCGGTATCGTCCGTTGCGACCTGATCGCTGACGGCATTATCGGCGCGGTAGAAGAAGTTGGCGTAAACGTACCGGTTGTCGTTCGTCTGGAAGGTAACAACGCCGAACTCGGCGCGAAGAAACTGGCTGATAGTGGCCTGAATATTATTGCAGCGAAAGGTCTGACGGATGCAGCAGAGCAAGTTGTTGCAGCAGTGGAGGGGAAATAATGTCCATTTTAATTGATAAAAACACCAAGGTTATCTGTCAGGGCTTCACCGGTAGCCAGGGTACTTTCCACTCCGAACAGGCGATTGCTTACGGTACGCAGATGGTTGGCGGCGTAACGCCAGGCAAAGGCGGCACCACGCATCTGGGCCTGCCAGTATTTAACACTGTGCGTGAAGCGGTAGACGCGACCGGTGCAACGGCATCTGTTATCTACGTTCCGGCACCGTTCTGCAAAGATTCCATCCTGGAAGCCATCGATGCAGGCATTAAGCTTATCATCACCATCACCGAAGGTATCCCGACGCTGGATATGCTGACCGTGAAGGTAAAACTGGACGAAGCAGGCGTGCGCATGATTGGCCCGAACTGCCCAGGCGTTATCACCCCGGGCGCGTGCAAAATCGGCATCCAGCCAGGCCATATCCATAAGCCGGGCAAAGTGGGCATCGTTTCCCGCTCTGGTACTCTGACTTATGAAGCCGTTAAACAGACCACCGACTACGGCTTCGGCCAGTCCACCTGTGTGGGCATCGGCGGCGACCCGATCCCGGGTTCTAACTTCATCGATATCCTGAAAATGTTCCAGGAAGATCCGCAGACTGAAGCGATCGTCATGATCGGTGAGATCGGCGGTAGCGCGGAAGAAGAAGCGGCGGCGTACATTAAAGATCACGTCACCAAACCGGTTGTCGGCTATATCGCAGGCGTTACCGCGCCGAAAGGCAAACGTATGGGCCACGCTGGCGCCATCATCGCGGGCGGTAAAGGTACGGCAGACGAGAAGTTTGCTGCACTGGAAGCGGCTGGCGTTCGTACCGTTCGCAGTCTGGCCGATATCGGCGAAGCGCTGAAAGTAGTACTGGGATAAAAATCCTCTCAGCTCCCCGGTAAGCTTCGAGAAATATGGAGCAGGGGAGCCTTATATGTTCGATTTCGACATGGTTGGCCATCGTATGATGGCCTTTTTTATTTCAGCATCACGCTGAACCCCGCATAAAGCGTGAACTGCGGCTGATAATCCCCTCTGTGCGCGACGGTCCACTGCGGTTCGACAAAGCTGTTAACGATATATCCGCCAATCGGCATCGCACGCCCCACACCCAACCCCACCGGAACATAGTAATCATCGTTTTTGACGTTATATGTCCAGATGCCGCTGGAGCGCATATACCAGCCCTTTGACATTTTGTAGATAACAAATGGCTGGAAGGTGGCGGTTTCAACATGGCTACGGTCATCATCGCCGGCGAAACTTTTTTGCCATTGCACCAGCGCCACTTTTAACCATTTAGGCGATGTATCGACGGCGACCGCCGCAAGCCCGGTCTGCCACTGCCCGGTCCCCAGTTCATCGCGCGATGCGGTGTTGGCGGTAATCAGCGGCCCGACGCCCAGCATCACGCCTTTTTGCTTGAGCAGAAAAATATCGAACAGGTTGATATCACCCAGCCCGGTGTCATAACCACCGGAAACCTGCGGGCGCGTGGCGATGGGCGCCGTTAAGCGCAGAATTTGCGGCACCGGAATGAGATCGCCTGCGGCAACAGGCATGGTGGCACGCAGTAGCGTATCGTTGGTGTGCTGATCGCTGTCGTAGAGGTTAGGCGTGTAGTAATCCTGAACGGATAATGATGTTGCCAGATGTAGCGGGTTGTTGGCTTTATCGACGGTGTCTTCGGCCCAGGCGTGCAACGTGCAGCACAGTAACGCGGGCGCCAGCAGATATTTTACATGAACCATAGCGTATCCTTTCCTGAATTCCCTGTGTAAGTGCGCATAAATTGCACTCAGTTCGCGGCGCGATTATAAAAACAGCCGTGAGTCAGGGAAAACGAGAAAGATGTAATTCATTGTAAAATAAGAATTTACTATAAATTCTGTGTAATAATATGGCTGATATTTATTCAGTGCACTGATTTATCCAGCCGCAGATCGTTTAATGCTGACGACGGGCAACCAGCGTAAAACGGTAATCGTCGCTTTTAAAAGCATTGCGGCTGTATTCGAAGCTCCGCCCATCGCTCAGAAAACCGCGCGAGATTTTCTCCAGAATGGGTTTACCCGGTGCGAGTTCCAGAGCGTCTATGGTTTCTGCGTCAGGAAGAATAGGGATCACTTCCTGTTCGCTGCGATCAATAACCAGCTTTTTCGTCTCTTCGATAAAATGGTACTTCGACCCTTCCATTACGCTCCAGGTGAGATCGGGAAATAGCGATAGCGGCATCCACGTCTCTTCCAGCGCCATTGGTTTTTGTTTTAGAAAACGCACGCGTTTGATGTGCCAGACTTTCTCGCCAGTCTGAAGCTGAAGTTTTTCTCTCAGGCTGTCATCGGCGGTAATCACTTCGAACACGCGTACTTCACTGTGGGTTTGCACATGGCGGTCAGCGATTTTCTCGTAAAAGCTGGTGAGCTGGTAGATATCGTAATTTACCCGTTCCTCTTTTACGTAGCTGCCGCTGCCCTGAATACTCTCAATCACCTTTTGCTCGGTGAGTTGTTTTAGCGCCTGGCGCACCGTTACCCGGCTGACGCCATATTCTGTCTGCAGAGCGGCTTCCGTGGGCAGGGCATCTCCCGCTTTTAACTCTCCGCGCTCAATTCGCTGGCGAATGGCATCGGCAATCTGACGGTAAAGGGGTTTTTTACTCATGATCATTCCGCACAATGATGTATCAGAAAAATAATACGACTCCGGCTGATTATGCGCGGTTACAGGAAATTGTAAACAATACAAATTAAATACAAATTATTCCTGTGAAGTGAAAGTGATCACATAAAGGTATTAATTTCCTGGGCAAAATGCGTGTTTTCTGCGCAGCGGTGCGCAGAATTTATGGCACAGGAAGGAACGTGATGAATCTGATGGCGTTGACACACTCTGACGCGGTCTGCCTGAATGCGCGGTTTAACAGCCGCGACGAGGCAATTCGCGAGCTGGCGCAGCGGCTGGTTGCGCTGGGAAAAATTTCTGACGCGGAGGTTTACTTACAGGAAGTATTTCATCGGGAATCGCTGGGTCCAACGGCGTTAGGAGAAGGGTTGGCAGTTCCTCATGGCAAAAGTAGTGCCGTCAAGGAGGCGGCGTTTGCGGTTGCCACGCTGGCGGAACCGTTGCAGTGGGAAGGCATTGATGGCCCTGAATCGGTGAGCCTGATTTTTCTGCTGGCAATTCCCCAGGCAGAAGCGGGTTCAACCCACATTCACATCTTAACGCAGCTGACTTCCCGCCTTGCAGATGATGACGTCCGTGCGGCGGTAATGGCGGCAACGACGCCGGAGGCGCTGCTGTCTTCTATTTCAATTTCCACCGTCGCGCATGATGTATCGCTCTCTGCCGATGCGCCGCTGGTGGTCTGCGTGACGGCCTGCCCGGCGGGTATTGCGCACACTTATATGGCGGCGGAATATCTGGAAAAGGCCGGGCATAAACTTGGCGTGCGCGTGGTGGTTGAAAAGCAGGGCGCGAACGGGATTGAAGGGCGACTGACGCCAGAGCAACTGACAACGGCACAGGCGGCGATTTTCGCTGCTGAAGTCGCGATTAAAGATGTTGAACGTTTTCGCGGAATTCCCTCGTTAAGCGTCCCGGTTGCCGAGCCGATTAAGCATGCGGAAAAACTGATTCAGCAGGCGCTGGCGCTGGAATCGACTCATGAGAAGCGGACAGGCGCAGTGCAGCAGCCGACAACGCGCGGTGTCAAAGCGGAACTCAAACAGGCGCTGCTTAGCGGTATTTCCTTCGCGGTTCCGCTGATTGTGGCGGGGGGAACGGTGCTGGCAGTGGCGGTTCTTCTGGCGCAAATGTTTAATCTCCAGCCTCTTTTCGAGCAGGAAAACTCCTGGCTATGGCTCTACCGTAAACTCGGAGGGGGCATGCTCGGGATTCTGATGGTGCCTGTGCTGGCGGCCTACACTGCATATTCCCTGGCCGATAAACCGGCGCTGGCACCGGGATTTGCCGCAGGGCTTGCCGCCAACATGATTGGTTCAGGATTTTTAGGGGCGATAGCGGGTGGTTTGATCGCCGGGTATCTGATGCGTTGGGTAAAAAATCACATCCGCCTGAGCAGCCGCTTTAACGGTTTCCTGACGTTCTATCTCTACCCGGTCATTGGCACACTGACTGCGGGAAGCCTGATGTTGTTTGTTATCGGTGAACCCGTGGCATGGATCAACAACAGCCTTACGGCCTGGTTGAATGGTTTATCGGGCAGTAATGCGCTGGTGCTTGGCGCCATTATTGGCTTTATGTGTTCGTTTGACCTCGGCGGGCCGGTGAATAAAGCCGCTTATGCCTTCTGTCTCGGGGCGATGGCAAATGGCGTGTACGGCCCGTACGCCATCTTCGCTTCCGTCAAAATGGTATCCGCGTTTACCGTAACCGCATCCACGATGATTGCGCCACGGCAGTTCAAATCGTTTGAGATCGAAACGGGCAAATCCACCTGGCTGCTGGGCCTCGCGGGGATCACTGAAGGGGCGATCCCCATGGCTATTGAAGATCCGCTGCGGGTGATCGGCTCATTTGTGATCGGTTCAATGGTAACGGGTGCGATCGTCGGTGCGATGAATATTGGCCTGCAAACGCCCGGCGCAGGCATCTTCTCTCTCTTTTTATTGCAGGATGGCGGGCTGGGGCGCGTGATGGCCGCGGCCGGCTGGTTCGGTGCGGCGTTGATAGGAACCGCAATTTCTACCTGCATTCTGGTGCTGTGGCGACGTCAGGCGATTCAGGCTGGAACCTACAACACACAAATCATTGACTAACTTTTTGAATGATTCAGGAAACGAAGATGAAAGCTGTATCTCGCGTTCACATTACGCCGCATATGCACTGGGACAGAGAGTGGTACTTCACCACTGAAGAGTCGCGGATTTTGCTGGTTAACAATATGGCGGAAATCCTGGCCCGGCTTGAGCAGGATGACGAGTATAAATATTACGTGCTGGATGGGCAGACGGCGATCCTGGAAGATTACTTCGCCGTGGTACCGGAAAACCACGAGCGCGTCAAAGCGCTGGTTCAGGCAGGAAAACTGATTATCGGCCCCTGGTATACGCAAACCGATACTACCGTTGTCGCGGGTGAATCCATCGTGCGCAACCTGATGTACGGGATGCGCGACTGCCTGGCGTTTGGTGAGCCGATGAAAATGGGTTATCTGCCCGATTCGTTCGGCATGTCCGGGCAGCTCCCGCATATCTACAACGGTTTTGGTATCAAGCGGGCAATGTTCTGGCGTGGCTGCTCTGAGCGCCACGGCAGCGATAAAACCGAGTTTCTCTGGCAAAGCCCCGATGGCAGCGAAGTGGTGGCGCAGGTGCTGCCGCTGGGTTACGCCATTGGTAAGTACTTACCTGACGATGAAACAGGGCTGCGTAAGCGCCTGGATAGCTATTTTACGGTGCTGGAAAACGCCTCAATCACCAAAGAGATTTTGCTGCCTAACGGTCACGATCAGATGCCGCTTCAGCAGAATATCTTTGCGGTGATGGACAAACTGCGCGAAATCTATCCGCAACGTGAATTTGTGATGAGTCGTTTTGAAACGGTTTTTGAACGCATCGAAGCGCAGCGCGAGAAGCTGGCGACGCTGACTGGTGAATTTAACGACGGTAAATATATGCGCGTGCATCGCACCATTGGCTCGACGCGCATGGATATCAAAATTGCGCATGCGCGAATTGAAAACAAAATCGTCAATATCCTCGAACCGCTCGCCACGATTGCCTGGTCGCTGGGCTTTGACTATCACCATGGTCTGCTGGAGAAAATGTGGAAGGAGATCCTCAAAAATCACGCCCACGACAGCATTGGCTGCTGCTGTAGCGATAAAGTTCATCAGGAGATTGCCGCGCGTTTTTGGCTGGCGGAGGATATGGCCGACAACCTGATTCGCTTTTATCTGCGTAAAGTTATCGACAATATGCCCGCCTGTGAACATGACCGGCTGGGGTTATTCAACCTGATGCCGTGGCCGCGCGATGAAGTTATCGACACCACGATTCGTCTGCGCGCCAGCCAGTTCCGGCTGGTGGATGAGCAGGGTGACGCAGTGCCCTATTTTATTCGCGCCAGCCGTGAAATCGACCCTGGCCTGATTGACAGGCAAATTGTCCACTACGGGAATTATGAACCGTTTATGGAGTATGACATCCAGCTGCGGCGGGTGCTTCCGGCGATGGGGTACATCTCGCTGCGGGTGATTGCAGGCGAAACGGGCGAGGTGAAAAACGTCTCTGCGACGGCGAGTTCGATGCTGGAAAATATAGCATGGCGTATCTCGCTCAACGCCGACGGTACGCTCAGAATGGAGGATAAAGAGAGCGGGTTGGTCTACAACCGGGCGCTGGAGTTCGAAGAGAGCGGTGATGACGGCGATGAATATGACTATTCTCCGCCGAGAGAGGACTGGATATTAACGTCTGCTGCCTATCCACATGACGTAGAGATCGTGAAGGAAGGCTGGCGCAGCAAAGCGATTTTACGCAGTACCCTGACCGTTCCACTCAATCTGGCCGAGCGCGCCGCCCGCAAGCGTAACGGGCATGTTGCAATCGAAACCACCATTACACTGAGCGACAACAGTAAGCGGATTGATTTTGACGTGCAGGTCGTTAATCAGGCCGACGATCATCGTTTACGCGTTCGCCTGCCCGTGCCGTATCGCGCGCAAACGGTGCTGACCGACACCCAGTTTGGTTCGATGATGCGCCCGGTTAAGGATGAAGCCATGAACGGGTGGGAACAGGAAGGCTGGAAAGAAGCTCCGGTACCGGTGTGGAATTTCCTTAATTACGCGGCGTTACAGCATGGGGTTAACGGTATAGCGCTCTTCAGTGAAGGGCTGCGGGAGGTGGAAATCATCGGTGAAGATAACAGCGCGTTCGCGTTAACGCTGTTGCGTGGAGTAGGGCTTCTGGGAAAAGAGGATCTGCTCCTGCGGCCCGGTCGTCCTTCGGGAATCAAAATGGCGGTACCGAATTCGCAGCTACGCGGCACGCTGCACTGCCGCTTTAGCCTGTGGCCGTTTAGCGGAACGCCGCTGAATACGGGCGTGGCGCAACAGGCGCGAAGCTGGCTCACGCCCGTTCAGTGCTATAACAAAATTCCCTGGGATGCGATGAAGCTTAATCGCGCGGCCATAACCGTGCCGGAACACTTTAGCCTTCTCACACTCTCGTCCGTCGGCTGTGCGCTCAGCGCGCTGAAGAAAGCAGAAGACAGGCCTGAACTGATTGTTCGGCTCTATAACCCGTCGGCGACGGAGTGCTCGGACGCGCAGATTACGTTCAATCAACATCAGGTGCAGAGCGTTGAAACGGGGATGGATGAACGACCACGTTCCGGTGCAGAGGGGAGGGATATTTGTCACGAGTCGGTGCGTTTCCGCCCTTGTCAGTCGCGCACCTTTAGCATCGCGCGCGTAAAATAAGTCCGTAGAGAGGCAAAAGCCGGTCTGGCCGTTTTTGCCTCTTTTTTGAATAATTAAGTGATGGTGTTAATTTTGTCTGCATTTCAAGTGAATAAAATGTAATTATTCAAAAAGGATTCAGGTTTCCTGGCAAAATACTGTGAGTCGGCTAACATTAACTATTCTGCATAACTTCATTCTTTAAATTCCTTCTTCGGTTAAAAACTCTCGTCTCTTTTTTCGCATTATCCCTTCATGAAAATTCTCTGAGATAATTTTTAAACATACATGTAACATTCATTTCACTGATCACATCTAATAAAAACATTATTAACAAAAATAGATAAAATTGATTTATATCAATACGTAAATACTGGATATGCACCATAAAAGTAGTTAAATTGTCCTGGATCAAAGTGGCTGCAACCCGCCTGATTAGCTATAAATTGATCACCGTCGAAAATCGTAAATCTAATACAATAAAAACCTGTTTATTGTAAGGATATTACAGAGTAATATATTTTAGGGATCAATTGAGTTGTTTTTTAACGTATTTGTAACCTTTGCTCACGACTGATATCGGCTAACGCGAACGGTCAGGAGTGGGGGAGGGCGCAAATAAATTTGTATTGGGGCATGTGTATGAACCCTGTCCGCAGGTTCATTCTCGGAGTCTTCATGCGATGAGCAAGGAGTCATGATGTTAGATATAGTCGAACTGTCGCGCTTACAGTTTGCCTTGACCGCGATGTACCACTTCCTTTTTGTGCCACTGACGCTCGGTATGGCGTTCCTGCTGGCCATCATGGAAACGGTTTACGTCCTTTCCGGCAAACAGATTTATAAAGATATGACCAAGTTCTGGGGCAAGTTGTTTGGTATCAACTTCGCACTGGGCGTGGCCACCGGCCTGACCATGGAGTTCCAGTTCGGGACTAACTGGTCTTACTACTCCCACTACGTGGGCGATATCTTCGGTGCGCCGCTGGCCATTGAAGGTCTGATGGCCTTCTTCCTCGAATCCACCTTTGTAGGTCTGTTCTTCTTCGGTTGGGATCGCCTGGGTAAAGTGCAGCACATGGCGGTGACCTGGCTGGTTGCGCTGGGCTCAAACCTGTCCGCACTGTGGATCCTGGTGGCAAACGGTTGGATGCAAAACCCAATCGCTTCCGACTTCAACTTTGAAACCATGCGTATGGAGATGGTGAGCTTCTCCGAGCTGGTACTGAACCCGGTAGCCCAGGTGAAATTCGTTCACACCGTGGCTTCAGGTTACGTCACCGGCGCGATGTTCGTGCTCGCTATCAGTTCCTGGTACATGCTCAAAGGCCGTGACTTCGCGTTCGCTAAACGTTCCTTTGCTATCGCAGCAAGCTTCGGTATGGCGGCGATTCTTTCCGTTATCGTTCTGGGTGATGAATCCGGCTACGAAATGGGCGACGTGCAGAAAACCAAACTGGCAGCCATCGAAGCAGAATGGGAAACCCAGCCTGCGCCGGCGTCGTTCACGCTGTTTGGTATTCCTGATCAGGATAAGCAGGAAAACCACCTTTCTATTCAAATCCCTTACGCACTGGGCATCATTGCGACCCGTTCTGTTGATAAACAGGTTACCGGTCTGAAAGATTTGATGGTGCAGCACGAAGAGCGTATCCGTAACGGGATGAAAGCTTACTCGCTGCTCGAACAGTTGCGTTCCGGCGCGACCGATCCGGCTGTGCGTGAGCAGTTTAACGATGTGAAGAAAGATCTGGGCTATGGCCTGTTGCTGAAACGCTACACGCCGAACGTGGCGGATGCGACGGAAGAGCAGATTGCCAAAGCGACCAAAGACTCTATCCCACGTGTCGCGCCGCTCTATTTTGCCTTCCGTATCATGGTGGCGTGCGGTGTGCTGATGCTGCTGATTATCGGCGCCTCCTTCTGGACCGTTATTCGTAACCGTATCGGTGAGAAAAAATGGCTGCTGCGCGCGGCGTTCTACGGCTTACCGCTGCCATGGATTGCTGTGGAAGCGGGCTGGTTTGTCGCCGAGTATGGCCGTCAACCGTGGGCAATTGGTGAAGTATTGCCAACCGCTGTGGCGAACTCTTCGCTGACAGCAGGCGATCTTATCTTCTCAATGGTGCTGATTTGCGGTCTTTACACGCTGTTCCTGGTGGCCGAACTGTTCCTGATGTTCAAGTTCGCACGCAAAGGGCCAAGCAGCCTGAAAACCGGTCGCTATCACTTTGAGCAGTCCTCTGCGACTACTCAGCCGGCACGCTAAGACAGGAGTCGTCAAATGATCGATTATGAAGTATTGCGTTTTATCTGGTGGCTGCTAATCGGCATCTTGCTGATTGGTTTCGCAGTCGCTGACGGCTTCGACATGGGGGTGGGCATGCTCACCCGTTTCCTCGGTCGTAATGACACCGAGCGTCGAATCATGATCAACTCTATCGCGCCACACTGGGACGGAAACCAGGTATGGCTCATCACTGCCGGCGGCGCGCTGTTTGCTGCCTGGCCGATGGTGTATGCCGCTGCGTTCTCCGGCTTCTATGTCGCGATGATTCTGGTGCTGGCGTCTTTATTCTTCCGTCCGGTGGGCTTCGACTACCGTTCGAAAATTGAAGACACCCGCTGGCGCAACATGTGGGACTGGGGCATCTTTGTGGGTAGCTTCGTTCCACCGCTGGTGATTGGCGTGGCGTTCGGTAACCTGCTGCAGGGCGTACCGTTCCATGTTGATGAGTATCTGCGTCTTTACTACACCGGTAACTTCTTCCAGCTGCTGAACCCGTTTGGTCTGCTGGCAGGTGTGGTGAGCGTAGGGATGATCCTGACGCAGGGCGCAACCTACCTGCAAATGCGTACGGTGGGTGAACTGCATCTGCGTACCCGCACCACCTCTCAGGTGGCGGCGCTGGTGACGCTGGTGTGCTTCGCGCTGGCAGGCGTTTGGGTCTACTACGGCATTGACGGCTATGTGGTGAAATCGGTAATGGATCACACCGCTGCCTCTAACCCGCTGACCAAAGAAGTCGCACATGAAGCGGGCGCGTGGATGACCAACTTTAACAACATGCCGGCGCTGTGGGCGATTCCGGTACTGGGTGTGGTGATTCCGCTGCTGACTATCCTGATGACACGTCTGGATAAAGGTGCATGGGCGTTCCTGTTCTCCTCACTGACGCTGGCGTGCATTATCCTGACCGCCGGTATCGCCATGTTCCCGTTCATCATGCCGTCCAGCACGATGTTTAACGCGAGCCTGACCATGTGGGATGCAACGTCCAGCCAGCTGACGCTGAGCGTGATGACTTATGTCGCTGCGGTATTCGTACCTATCATTCTGCTGTACACCACCTGGTGCTACTGGAAAATGTTTGGTCGTATCACCAAAGAAGACATTGAACGCAACACCCACTCTCTGTACTAAGTAAGGAGCTTAAAATGTGGTATTTCGCATGGATTTTAGGAACGCTTCTTGCCTGTGCCTTTGGGATAATCACTGCACTGGCGCTGGAACACGTCGAAGCGACCAAAGCAGGTGAAGAAAAATAGTGATGAAAATTATCGCAACGCTGTACGCGATAATGGATAAGCGCCCCCTGAGGGCGCTTTCCCTTGTTATGGCCCTGCTGCTGGCAGGTTGCATCTTCTGGGACCCGACGCGTTTCGCGGCGAAGACCAGCGAGCTTGAAATCTGGCACGGTTTTCTGCTGATGTGGGCTGTGTGTGCAGGCGTCATTCATGGCGTGGGTTTCCGCCCTCGCGCGCTCCACTGGCAAGGGATTTTCTGCCCGCTTATCGCCGATTTAGTCCTTCTTGCAGGTCTGATTTTTTTCTTCCTGTAACCAGGAAACATCCGCAAATATTTATGGGCTTGCAATAGCCCATAAAAATTTACTCTCCGTTTACCTCTCCCCATTCCAAACCACGATTACCGCGCGTATAGTAGCGAAGTTCAAAAGCTCAAAATTTTTTGCATTACCGGGATGTAAAGTGAATACAACGCTGTTTCGATGGCCGGTTCGTGTTTATTACGAAGACACCGACGCCGGTGGTGTGGTTTATCACGCCAGCTATGTCGCTTTCTATGAGAGAGCACGCACAGAGATGCTGCGTCATCATCATTTCAGCCAACAAGTGTTGCTGGAAGAGCGCGTCGCGTTTGTGGTGCGTAAAATGACGCTGGAGTATTTTGCGCCGGCAAGGCTCGACGATATGCTCGAAGTCCAGACGGAAATTACATCAATGCGCGGCACGTCACTCGTGTTCACGCAGCGGATTGTCAACGCTGAGAATAAAGTGCTGAACGAAGCTGAAGTACTGATTGTCTGTGTTGATCCACTCATCATGAAGCCTCGTGCGCTTCCCAAGTCTATTGTCGCGGAGTTTAAGCAGTGACTGACATGAATATCCTTGATTTGTTCCTGAAGGCTAGCCTTCTGGTTAAACTTATCATGTTGATTTTGATTGGTTTTTCAATCGCATCCTGGGCCATCATCATCCAGCGGACCCGTATTCTTAACGCGGCAGCGCGTGAAGCTGAAACGTTTGAGGATAAATTCTGGTCCGGAATCGAACTTTCTCGCCTTTATCAGGAGAGTCAGGGACGCCGCGATAGTCTGGCCGGTTCGGAACAAATCTTCTACAGCGGGTTCAAAGAGTTTGCCCGTCTGCACCGTGCAAACAGTCATGCGCCGGAAGCCGTGGTTGAAGGGGCGTCGCGTGCGATGCGTATCTCCATGAACCGCGAACTGGAAACGCTGGAAACGCATATTCCGTTCCTCGGCACCGTCGGTTCCATCAGCCCGTATATCGGTCTGTTCGGTACCGTTTGGGGGATCATGCACGCCTTTATCGCGCTGGGCGCGGTGAAACAGGCGACGCTGCAAATGGTTGCGCCGGGTATCGCAGAAGCGTTGATCGCCACGGCTATCGGTCTGTTTGCCGCAATCCCGGCGGTTATGGCTTACAACCGTCTGAACCAGCGCGTCAACAAACTGGAGCTGAACTACGACAACTTTATGGAAGAGTTCACCGCCATTCTGCACCGTCAGGCGTTTACCGTTAGCGAGAGCAACAAGGGGTAAGCCATGGCCAGAGCACGTGGACGCGGACGTCGCGAACTGAAGTCCGAAATTAACATCGTTCCGCTGCTGGATGTGTTGTTGGTGCTGTTGCTGATCTTTATGGCGACGGCGCCGATCATCACACAGAGCGTGGAGGTTGATCTGCCGGATGCAACCGAATCGCAGGCCGTTAGCAGCAACGATGATCCGCCGGTGATCATCGAAGTTTCGGGTGTTGGGCAGTACAGCGTGGTGGTTGAAAAGGATCGCTCCGATCAACTGCCGCCAGAGCAGGTTATCGCTGAAGCGAAAAGCCGCCTGCAGGCCAATCCGAAAACGGTCTTCTTAATTGGGGGCGCGAAAGACGTGCCTTACGATGAAATAATTAAAGCGCTAAACCTGTTACACAGCGCCGGTGTTAAATCTGTCGGGTTAATGACCCAGCCGATCTAACCCTCGGCGTGTGGTCTGTAAGCGTTGCATGCATATTGGCAACGCTTACAGGCTGACGGGCGAGCAGTTTTTGGGAACCGAGAGTGTCAAAGGCAACCGAACAAAACGACAAGCTTAAACGAGCGATAATTATTTCAGCAGTGCTGCACGTTATCCTGTTTGCAGCACTCATCTGGAGTTCGTTCGATGAGCACATGGATGCTGCGGCCGGTGGCGGCGGTGGTTCGGCCATCGATGCTGTGATGGTCGACCCCGGTGCCGTGGTTGAAAATTACCAGAAGCAGCAGAAATCCAGCGCTAAACAGCAGGCCGATAACGCCGCGAAGAAAGCGCAGCAGCAAAAAGAAAAAGAAGCCAAAGAAGCTGCCGAAAAAGCAGCGGCTGAAGCGAAAGAAAAAGCAGACGCTCAGGCGAAAGAGGCAGCAAAAGAAGCAGCCGAAGCGGCGAAGAAAGCCGAAGCTGACGCGCAGAAACAGGCTGAAGAAGCCGCGAAAGCGGCAGCCGATGCCGCGAAGAAAGCGCAAGCCGATGCGGCCAAAGCAGCGGCTGACGCACAGAAACAAGCCGAAGCAGAAGCTGCGAAAAAAGCGGCTGCTGATGCGAAGAAAGCGGCAGAAGCGGAAGCGGCCAAAGCGGCGGCGGCCGCGAAAAAAGTAGCCGAAGCAGAAGCGGCGAAAGCGGCAGCTGAAGCGGCGAAAAAAGCCGAAGCCGAGGCTGCGAAGAAAGCGCAAGCAGAGGCTGATAAGAAAGCCGCTGCCGCTGAAAAAGCAGCAGCGGAAAAAGCTGCCGCCGCCGAGAAAGCGGCAGCAGACAAGAAAGCTGCGGCTGAGAAAGCGGCTGCTGATAAGAAAGCAGCAGCAGAAAAAGCGGCTGCCGATAAAGCCGCTGCAGCGAAGAAAGCAGCAGCGGATAAAGCAGCTGCCGACAAAGCGGCTGCGGCGAAGAAAGCAGCAGCAGATAAAGCCGCTGCCGCATCCGGCGTTGACGACCTGCTGGGCGATCTCAGCTCAGGTAAGAATGCGCCGAAAGGTAACACCAGTGGTACCGCTGGGGGCTCATCTCCTGCTAAAGGTAATAAGCCGGGGCAGGGTGGTGCGTCTCAGGCAGAAATCGCGTCCTATATCGCACAGGTTCAGGCCGCGATCCGTGGGCATCTCTATGACTGGGATACCTACAAAGGTAAAACCTGTACGCTACGTGTAAACCTGGCGCAGGATGGAACTGTATTGACCGTTAAACAGGAAGGCGGCGATCCGGCGTTTTGTCAGCAGATGCTGTCAGCAACCAGTCGGATGACCAAATTCCCCAAACCGCCTTCACAGGCTGTATGGGAAACGTTCAAAAATGCACCACTGGACTTCAAACCTTAAGTTATATTTTCCCCATGTAAATGGGGAAAATAAAGGCAGCGCGGTCGCAGGGTTTTGGTAGTTTTGTGTATTTGAGTTTGTTAACATTCTGCTAAATTATCGTGGGCTTTCCGTCCAGATAAGGGAGATATGATGAAGCAGGCATTACGAGTAGCATTTGGTTTCTTAATGCTGTGGGCAGCGGTGCTGCACGCAGAAGTACGTATCGAGATCACCCAAGGGGTAGACTCGGCACGTCCAATTGGCGTGGTTCCCTTCCAGTGGGCCGGGCCGGGCGCAGCGCCTGAAGATGTCGGCGGTATCGTCGGCGCAGACCTGCGTAATAGTGGTAAATTTAACCCGTTAGACCGAGCCAAACTGCCACAGCAGCCAGGTACGGCGCAGGAAGTTCAACCTGCGGCATGGTCTGCGCTGGGTATTGACGCGGTTGTCGTCGGCCAGGTCTCACCTAACGCTGATGGCAGCTATACTGTTGCCTACCAGCTGGTCGATACCGGCGGTGCGCCGGGTACCGTTCTGGCACAGAACTCTTACAAAGTGAACAAGCAGTGGCTGCGTTATGCAGGCCATACTGCCAGTGACGAAGTGTTCGAGAAGCTGACCAGCATCAAAGGCGCGTTCCGTACACGTATTGCCTACGTTGTGCAGACTAACGGCGGTCAGTTCCCGTATGAACTGCGCGTGTCTGACTACGATGGCTACAACCAGTTCGTGGTTCACCGTTCACCGCAGCCGTTAATGTCTCCGGCATGGTCTCCGGATGGTTCCAAACTGGCTTACGTAACCTTCGAAAGCGGCCGTTCTGCGCTGGTTATCCAGACGCTGTCCAACGGTGCGGTTCGTCAGGTTGCGTCGTTCCCGCGTCACAACGGTGCGCCAGCGTTCTCTCCGGATGGCAGCAAACTGGCGTTTGCCCTGTCTAAAACCGGTAGCCTGAACCTGTATGTGATGGATATCGGCTCTGGCCAGATCCGTCAGGTAACCGATGGTCGCAGCAACAACACCGAACCAACCTGGTTCCCGGACAGTCAGAATCTGGCCTTTACTTCTGACCAGGCCGGTCGTCCGCAGGTGTATAAAGTTAATGTAAACGGCGGTGCTCCGCAGCGTATTACCTGGGAAGGTTCTCAGAACCAGGATGCGGATGTGAGCAGCGACGGTAAGTTTATGGTAATGGTGAGCTCCAATGGTGGGCAGCAGCACATTGCCAAACAAGATCTGGAAGCGGGTGGCGTACAAGTATTGTCGTCAACGTTCCTGGACGAAACGCCAAGTCTGGCACCTAACGGCACTATGGTAATCTACAGCTCTTCTCAGGGGATGGGATCCGTGCTGAATCTGGTTTCTACAGATGGGCGTTTCAAAGCGCGTCTTCCGGCAACTGATGGACAGGTCAAATTCCCTGCCTGGTCGCCGTATCTGTAATAATAAATAATTGAATTATTAAAGGAATCAAAGAAATGCAACTGAACAAAGTGCTGAAAGGACTGATGCTGGCTCTGCCGGTAATGGCAATCGCTGCGTGTTCTTCTAACAAGAATGCAAGCAACGATGGCAGCGAAGGCGGCATGCTGAACGGCGCTGGCACTGGTATGGATGCAAACGGCAGCGGCAACATGTCCTCCGAAGAGCAGGCTCGTCTGCAGATGCAACAGCTGCAGCAGAACAACATCGTATACTTCGATCTGGACAAATACGATATCCGTTCTGACTTCGCTGCAATGCTGGATGCGCACGCTAACTTCCTGCGTAGCAACCCGTCTTACAAAGTCACCGTAGAAGGTCACGCGGACGAACGTGGTACTCCTGAGTACAACATCTCCCTGGGCGAACGTCGTGCAAACGCTGTTAAAATGTACCTGCAGGGTAAAGGCGTTTCTGCTGACCAGATCTCCATCGTTTCTTACGGTAAAGAAAAACCTGCAGTACTGGGTCATGACGAAGCGGCTTACTCCAAAAACCGTCGTGCCGTACTGGTTTACTAAGAGAATTGCATGAGCAGTAACTTCAGACATCACATGTTGAGTCTGTCGTTACTGGTTGGCATAGCGGCCCCCTGGGCCGCTAATGCTCAGGCGCCAATCAGTAGTGTCGGCTCAGGCTCGGTCGAAGACCGTGTCACCTCCCTTGAGCGTATTTCTAATGCTCATAGTCAACTTTTGACCCAACTCCAGCAACAACTCTCTGATAACCAATCTGATATCGACTCTCTGCGTGGTCAAATCCAGGAAAGTCAGTACCAGATGAACCAGATTGTTGAGCGCCAGAAGCAGATCCTGTTGCAGATTGACAGTCTGACGAGCGGCGGCGCTGGCGCACAGACGCAACAGGCGTCCGGTGAGCAGGGCGGCAGCGCGACGGCGACGCCAGCACCGGCAGCCGACGCAGCGGCCTCTGGCGTGCCTGCGCAGACGGGTGACGCCAATACGGACTACAACGCAGCGATTGCACTGGTGAAGGATTCCTCTCGCCAGGACGACGCAATGGCGGCGTTTCAGAACTTCGTCAAAAAATATCCTGATTCAACGTATCAGCCGAATGCCAATTACTGGCTCGGTCAGTTGAATTACAACAAGGGTAAAAAAGACGATGCGGCGTACTATTTTGCCTCGGTGGTGAAAAACTACCCGAAATCACCGAAAGCGGCTGACGCGATGTTTAAGGTCGGGGTGATCATGCAGGATAAAGGGGATACTGCTAAGGCGAAGGCAGTGTACCAACAGGTGGTTACGAAGTACCCAGGCACCGATGGTGCTAAACAGGCTCAGAAACGCCTTAATGGGATGTAATGCCTGAAGCATGACCAGGAATCGCGTTATTTCTGGTCATGCCGCATGAAACATAAGCACTTAAGTGATCTTCGTCGAAATATTTGTTGCGCTCAATTCTGAAATCAGTAATATATGCCGCCGTTGCAACGGGATATTAAACATCTCGAAAACAACGTAAAAGTGGGTCGTTAGCTCAGTTGGTAGAGCAGTTGACTTTTAATCAATTGGTCGCAGGTTCGAATCCTGCACGACCCACCACTTAAAGCAGTATCCAGCGCAGTATCGGGTGATTAGCTCAGCTGGGAGAGCACCTCCCTTACAAGGAGGGGGTCGGCGGTTCGATCCCGTCATCACCCACCACCGGGTCGTTAGCTCAGTTGGTAGAGCAGTTGACTTTTAATCAATTGGTCGCAGGTTCGAATCCTGCACGACCCACCACTTTAACATCGAATGACGATGTTAACCGTGTAGGATAACGTTGCATAGCAACGGCCCGTAGGGCGAGGCGAAGCCGAGTCATCCTGCACGACCCACCATCATTCTGGTGGAGTCGGTGGAAGCAGTTTGTAGTATCCAGCGCAGTATCGGGTGATTAGCTCAGCTGGGAGAGCACCTCCCTTACAAGGAGGGGGTCGGCGGTTCGATCCCGTCATCACCCACCACTCGGGTCGTTAGCTCAGTTGGTAGAGCAGTTGACTTTTAATCAATTGGTCGCAGGTTCGAATCCTGCACGACCCACCAATTTTAGATTGGTAACCGAGTAAAAATCTTTCAGGCAACACCCGAATGGGTCGTTAGCTCAGTTGGTAGAGCAGTTGACTTTTAATCAATTGGTCGCAGGTTCGAATCCTGCACGACCCACCATCCTGAATGATTTAAGCAGTAAAATCCCGCAAGGGGTCGTTAGCTCAGTTGGTAGAGCAGTTGACTTTTAATCAATTGGTCGCAGGTTCGAATCCTGCACGACCCATCAATGTAAAAAGGCGCCCTAAAGGCGCCTTTTTGCTATCTGGGGTTTAGGAAATTGTCCGCATCGCCTTGTAGGTCGGGTAAGCGCAGCGCCGCCCGGCACCGCCCGCACAAAACTCTCCCTAAAATCTCCACGACTTTTCCCCTCATTTCAGCTATCTTGTTTAGCATATAAAACACCGGTGCCCGATTGATGCGTTTTATACGCCTGTTATCGGCAATATCGTTAAGTCAGTAAAACGAGACAGCATGATGAGCGTGATGTTTGACCCAGAAGCCGCAATTTACCCCTTCCCACCAAAGCCGGTGGCCCTCAGCGTGGATGAAAAGCAGTTCTACCGCGAGAAAATCAAACGCCTGCTGAAAGAACGCAATGCGGTGATGGTGGCGCATTACTACACCGACCCGGAAATTCAGCAACTGGCGGAAGAGACAGGGGGATGCATCTCTGACTCTCTGGAGATGGCGCGTTTTGGTGCAAAGCATCCGGCAACGACCTTGCTGGTCGCCGGTGTGCGTTTTATGGGCGAGACGGCGAAAATCCTTAGCCCTGAGAAAACCATTCTCATGCCCACACTGCACGCGGAGTGTTCGCTTGATCTTGGCTGCCCCAGTGAAGAGTTTAACGCCTTCTGTGATGCGCATCCGGATCGCACTGTCGTGGTCTATGCCAATACTTCCGCCGCGGTAAAAGCGCGCGCGGATTGGGTGGTGACCTCCAGCATCGCGGTTGAACTCATTGAGCATCTCGATAGTTTAGGTGAAAAAATCATCTGGGCACCGGATCGCCACCTTGGCAGTTATGTGCAGAAACAGACCGGCGCAGATGTGCTGTGCTGGAAGGGCGCCTGTATCGTGCATGATGAATTCAAAACCCAGGCACTTGCGCGTATGAAAGCGTTGTATCCCCAGGCGGCCATTCTGGTACACCCGGAGTCGCCTCAGGCGATTGTCGATATGGCTGATGCCGTGGGCTCAACCAGCCAGCTTATCAACGCCGCGAAAACGCTGCCGCATCCACAGCTGATTGTCGCGACCGACCGTGGGATTTTTTACAAGATGCAGCAGGCCGTACCGGAAAAAGAACTGCTGGAAGCGCCGACGGCGGGGGAAGGTGCCACCTGCCGCACATGCGCACACTGTCCCTGGATGGCGATGAATGGTCTGAAAGCCATTGCTGAAGGGTTGGAGCAGGGCGGTGCCGCGCATGAAATCCACGTTGATGAGACGCTGCGTCAGGGCGCGCTGGTGCCGCTGAACCGCATGCTTGATTTTGCGGCTACACTTCGGGGATAGCGTGATAACCCTCTGGAGATAAAATGGATTTCTTTAGTACGCAAAACATTCTGGTGCACATCCCTATCGGCGCGGGCGGTTACGATCTCTCGTGGATTGAAGCCGTCGGCACGGTAGCGGGGCTGTTGTGCATTTGGCTGGCAAGCCTGGAAAAAATCGTGAACTACTTTTTCGGGCTGGTTAACGTCACCCTGTTCGCGATTATTTTCTTCCAGATTCAGCTCTACGCCAGCCTGCTGCTGCAACTCTTCTTCTTTGCGGCAAATATTTATGGCTGGTATGCCTGGTCGCGGCAAACGCAACAACATGAAGCTGAACTGCAAATCCGCTGGCTGCCGAAGCCGAAAGCCATCGGCTGGCTGGCGGCCTGTGTGGTGGCGATTGGCCTGATGACGGTTTACATCGACCCGGTGTTTGCTTTCCTGACGCGCGTGGCGGTGAACGTGATGCAATTCTTTGGCCTGAACGTCACGCAGCCCACGCTGCAGCCTGACGCGTTCCCGTTCTGGGATTCCTGCATGATGGTGTTGTCGATTGTGGCGATGGTGCTGATGACGCGTAAATACGTGGAGAACTGGCTGCTGTGGGTGATAATCAACGTTATCAGCGTGGTGATTTTTGCCCTTCAGGGCGTGTACGCCATGTCGCTGGAATACCTGATTCTGACCTTTATCGCGCTTAACGGTAGTCGAATGTGGATGAACAGCGCGCGTGAGCGAGGCTCTCGCGCGTTTTCTCATTAATGATGGTGATGATGCCCGTGTCCGGCTGTCGTCTCGTTGAGATGGCATTCCGGGCCGCTACAGGGATGATACTCCATCTGGATGGTAGCGTGCTCAATCTGATAATGATGTTCAAGAAAGTGCTGAATACTGTCGAGTAGCGCATCATGATCGTGCGGCGGTACCACCTGAACATGCAGCGTCATGATCGGCTTTTCGCCCACCAGCCAGACGTGAACGTGGTGCACGTCGCGGACTTCAGGAATGGCCCGGCGCAGGTCTCGTTTCAGCGCCTGGACGTCCATGGTGCGCGGCGCGCCTTCCAGTAGTTCATTAACGCTCTCTTTCAGCAGCGACCACGCGCTGCGCAGCACCAGGCACGATACCAGCACTGACAGAATCGGATCGATAGGCGTCCAGCCCGTCATCATGATCACCACCGCGGCGGCAATCGCGCCTACCGATCCCAGCAGATCGCCCATCACATGCAGTGCCGCTGCGCGTACATTAAGGTTTTTCTCTTCGCTGCCGCGGTGCAGGATCCAGAACGAAAGAATATTGGCAATCAAGCCTGCGACGGCAATGATCATCATGGTTGCCCCGGCGATGGGCTGCGGATGATAGAAGCGCTGAATAGCTTCCCAGACGATCAGAATGGTAATGACCACCAGTGCGATGGCGTTAACAAACGCAGCAAGGGTGGTGAGACGCAGCCAGCCAAAGGTATGACGGGCATTTGGCGGACGACGTGCAAAGTGGACGGCCAGCAGCGCAAACAGCAGCGCGGCTGAGTCGGTCAGCATATGCCCGGCATCGGCCAGCAGCGCCAGCGAACCAGAAATGACCCCACCGATGGTCTCCACCACCATAAAACCAGCGGTGATAATAAACGCCAGTAGCAGACGACGGGCGTTTTTGTCTTCGGGAAGGTGAGGGGAAGCGTGCGAGTGTGAGTGCGCCATAGTGTCATCCGTTTTTATGCTTTTGTTAACTGTATGACATCATACCTTTTTTGCGCCAACAAAATAAAAAAGGAGAGCATAAGCTCTCCCGTTTTCGCCGTGTTTCAAACGTTACTGAGTGGTACCGTCCGTTTTGGTGTCGGCATCGTTATTGACGCCATTACCGGTCTCAACTTTCTTGTTAATATCCGGGCATCGACCGTCTTTGCACATCGAATTTTTGTGCACTTCATCTTTGGTCATGCCGTCATGACCGCTGGCCGAGCCATTCGGGTGCAGCATGGTGCCGCCAGAACCGGTATTGATCTGGCTATTATCGACACCATTCGGCGCAACGTTTTCTTTCGCATCAGGGGCGACCTGGCCGGCGTCAGCGGCGGCATTCGCCTGTCCATTGTTACTTTGCGCGCCCGTATCGGCCGCCAGGGCCGCGCCGCTGGCGAGGCTGAGCGTAGCGGTAAGGAGAAGTGTGGCCAGTTTAGTCGTTTTCATAAGGTGCTCCTGTTATGAATTCAGTACCGGATAGCATCTTCCGACGTACTTATGCCAGCGAGGGTGGCAGGCAATGGTTGAAGATGTCGCCACAGGCTGCTTAGGCCAGTAGAGAATCTCGAAAAAATAATAAAACAGAGTCGTTACAGTTAAAAATTGTAGGTTAGATCTCGTTATTCGCTACTTTCTGGCGTTTTTTAGGCTAATTCCAGGATTATTCTGCGCAAAGTGTAAAACCCCGTTTACACTTTCTGGCGAAAGATATAGATTGAGGGGATTGCTTTCAATCATATAAGTATGGCAACACTGGAACGAACATGAATTATCAGAACGACGATTTACGTATCAAAGAGATCAACGAGTTATTGCCTCCGGTCGCACTCCTTGAGAAATTCCCCGCCACAGAAAACGCGGCTAATACGGTTTCCCGTGCGCGCAAAGCGATTCACAAAATCCTGAAAGGCAATGACGATCGTCTTCTGGTGGTGATTGGCCCATGTTCTATCCACGATCCGGCTGCGGCGAAAGAGTACGCGTCACGCCTGCTGGCGTTGCGTGAAGAGCTTAATGATTCGCTCGAAATCGTCATGCGCGTCTATTTTGAAAAACCGCGCACCACGGTGGGCTGGAAAGGGCTGATCAACGATCCGCATATGGATCACAGCTATCAAATCAACGACGGCCTGCGCATCGCGCGTAAGCTGCTGCTCGATATTAACGACACCGGCCTACCGGCGGCGGGTGAGTTCCTTGATATGATTACGCCACAATACCTGGCCGATTTAATGAGCTGGGGTGCAATCGGTGCGCGTACTACCGAATCTCAGGTGCACCGTGAACTGGCTTCTGGCCTTTCCTGCCCGGTTGGTTTCAAAAACGGTACCGACGGCACCATGAAAGTGGCTATTGACGCCATCAATGCCGCGGGCGCGCCACACTGCTTCCTTTCTGTCACCAAATGGGGGCATTCCGCTATCGTTAACACCAGCGGTAACGGCGACTGCCACATCATCCTGCGCGGCGGCAAAGAGCCGAACTACAGTGCAGCTCACGTGGCCAGCGTAAAAGAATCCCTGAAAAAAGCCGATCTGCCCGCTCAGGTAATGATCGACTTCAGTCACGCTAACTCCAGCAAGCAGTTCAAAAAACAGATGGAAGTGGGCGCGGACGTCTGCCAGCAAATTGCGGGCGGAGAACAGGCGATTATTGGCGTGATGATTGAAAGCCACCTTGTTGAAGGCAATCAGAACCCGGACAACGGTGAACCGCTGGTTTACGGTAAAAGTATTACCGATGCCTGCATTGGTTGGGAAGATACGGAAACCATCCTGCGTCAGTTGGCGAATGCGGTAAAAGCACGTCGCGGTTAATACGCATTATGCTTAATGGAACCGGCCTCTGCGCCGGTTTTTGTTTATTGATTGAAATGAAAAAGAGACTGCCAGATCTTCAGTCTGCCTGACTGCGTTTGCTGAGTGTCTGTAACTGACCTTCCTCCAGACGAACAATCGAGGAGAAGTGGCGTCGGGTAAACGCGGCATCGTGACTAATTGCTACCACGCTGCGCCCTCTTTCTCTGCACGTAACCAGCCAGTTTTCGAATACCGCTAACCAGTGGGCGTCAAAGTCTCTGCTGGGTTCATCAAGCAAGAGTAAGTCTGGCGACATCGCCTCCAGACTGGCAACGGCAACCATGCGTCTCTGTGCCGAATGAAGGTCCAGAGGGTGCGCATCAGCAACATCCGCCAGCTGGCAGAGCTCCAGCGCGGCCTGTACACGTTGTGCTATTTCGGCAGCAGAACGTTTTTGCAGCCTGAGCCCGAAGGAGACTTCCGCCATTACGCTGCTCTGGAAGAGTTGATTTTCTGCTTCCTGAAATAAAACGCCTGATATTACGGCGCGTTGGCGATTCTTCAGCAAGGTGAGATTTTTTCCATCGAAGGTAACCGTTCCGGTTGAAGGTGAAAGTAGTCCGGCCATGATGCGTAACAGCGTGGATTTTCCCGCACCATTTCTCCCGGTCAATGCCAGCCATTCCCCTTTTTCAAGCGTCAGTGAAATGTTGCGTAAGCAGTTATCCGCCGCGCCAGGCCAGCGATAAACTACCTGATTCAGGGTTAGCATAGTGGAAAAAGTCCCTCTTCACGAAGATGCCATGCCTGCTGGCATTGGTTGATAAATGGCATGTGCTGACGTTCAAAAAGGATAACCAGAGATTGCTGTTCCTGTGCCCAGTTTTGCAACCTCTGCAACAACATTTCGGTCATCTGTGAAGTCAGGCGGCTGAATGCTTCGTCGAGAATCAATAGCTTGGGCTGCATCGCTAACGCACAAGCGATCACAACGAGCTGAGTCTCGCCGCCGGAAAGTGTGCCGGGATGTCGATGGCGTAAAGGTTGACACCCGGTGAACGTGAGGGCCGCATCGATGCGACGCAGGATTTCTGTTTCGTCCAGACAGAGATTACCCGGACCAAAGGCAACCTCTTCTTCAACGCTGAAGGTGCAGCCTGAAAGCTGCAAATAGGGCGATTGCTGCACCAACTGGATGAAAGGCGAGCGCTCGACCAGAGAATGTTGTCCAACGGGGACGCCGAGCAGGGAGCCATGACCTTCAATGTCGCCGGGCAGAAAATCGGGATACCAACCCGCCATTAGTTGGGCTAGCGTACTTTTTCCACTACCGTTCTCACCAAAGATGGCAATCATGCCTGGTGCTGAGTAATGAAAATCAAAACATAACGCCGGGCGGGTTGTCTGCGCCGGGTGATAACGAAGCTGTTCTAGTGTAACCATATCCATACTCCGATTTCAGCCAGTATCAGGCAGAGCAGGGTATAGCGTACAAACCGCTGTAAGCTGCTGTCTGCCGGGGCCCACAGCGTTGTGCGGTGCCGGTGTAATCGAAAGCCTTTCATATCCAACGCTGCGCTGCGCACGGCTAAATCATTGAGCGCGTTATGCGCGAGCGGCACGATCAGCGCGGGTATAGCAAGCAGGCGCTGATACCAGCCTTCATCGAGCGGCACACCGCGCGCACGTTGCGCTTCGTGGACAATCGCCAACTGGCGCTTTAACTGTTCGGTGACCAGTAATGGCCCTGCAAACAGGTAGGCCACGCCGGGTGGCAGGCGCGAAGCAAACAGCGCACGAATAAATTGTTGCATCGGCACATACTGCATCCACAATTGGGATGTTGAGACAATAGCCAGGATCCGCAGCCAGAGCGTGATGGCATAGACCCATTTCTGCGGATCGCGTGGCTGCCCGCTAATCCACGCCGTCAGCCAGCCCCCGTGGACCAACCACAGACCCACACCCAATGAAAACATCAGCCAGGCCACATACTTTGCTCGTTGCCGCGTCGATTTTAGCGACAGCAAGCAGAGAAATGCGGAAACGCTAAAGGCGGGAAGCAACGTCTGTGTTGGAAGAATCAGCGTCGTACTGGCTATCAGCGCCCATAAGGTCAGGGAGGTGAATGGGTGCATTTAGCGTACAGCTGACATGGTTGGGAAATGTCGGGTAGTGCGTAGCGGTAGCTGGCGCAGCAATATCCAGACAATCGCGGCGGTCAGGATTTTGTCGATCAAATTAGCGCCCAGTACCGTTACTGCGACGGATTCCACCAGATTTTGCCCTGCAGAATGCATCCAGGCTACGAACAAATCCGCACCGCTACCGGTGACACCACCAAACAACACTGTGCGTAGCGGTACGGCCACAATCGTAACGGCCAACGTAATAATGATGCCGCTGAAGACCACTCTGGGTAAGGTGCGAAACCAGCCTGCTCGTGCGAGCCAGCCCGCAACCAGACCAATAACCATCGCTACCGGTGCAAAGGCTGCGGCAATCGGATCGGTGAGTAATCCCCACAGCAAATTAGTCAGTAGTCCGGTGATCATACCGATAACCGGCCCAAGAAGTACTGCGCTGAGCAGTGTGCCGATAGAGTCGAGGAAAATGGGGAGCTTAAGCATACTGATAAGCTGGCCACCGATCATATTGATGGCGATAGCGATAACAATCAGAACCAGCGATTGGCTTGAAAACGGGCGTGCCATAGAACACCTCTTACAGGGTAGTCAGTTAATGGGGGAGATATGAAGTTCGTCATAGCCGGACACGGCGCAAGGCTGGCGGCTGAACGCCAGCTCCGTAAGCTCGCCTAAGATCAATTCAAGCGTGGTGCGAACGGTACATCCAGGCATCATATGCCCGCCCAGCATGGAACCATGCGCGTCCGCGACGGCAAGATGAAGATGTTCGCCGGTTAACTCAAGCGTGCCGTTCATCGCAATAACCTCATATTTACCGCGCATCAGGGTGACTTCATCCTTGCCTGCATAGCGCAATGCCACATCAGTCAGGCTACCGGTACAGCCTGCGATCCAGGCGGCATGGAGGGAGTGTTGCTGAAGAAATGTGTGAAGCTGCGAAAATATTTCCTGCCCGGGAAGCAAACGAAGCGCGTAAAAGCGGGCAGTTGAAGAATGGGCTGCAATCATGTTGGAAGAACTCCGAGACTCGGACGTGCCGCCGATAATATAAGGAGTGTCAAAGACGATAAGTGATGTACATCAGCATTTGTAATTCAGTTGCGAAAAAATGCGTTACGTCGTCAATCGGGCGACAACTTATGGTGGTGTATAGAAAAGCGGGGGGGATGACCAGCGTAGAGGTGTAAAACGTGGAACAGACCGGGCAGTCAGGACTGCCCGGTACAGGGCGAATTACTTCGCTTTACCCTGGTTCGCAACGGCCGCCGCTTTCGCAGCGATTTCGTCAGCATTGCCCAGATAGTAATGTTTGATCGGTTTGAAGTTTTCGTCGAACTCATACACCAGCGGAACGCCAGTTGGGATGTTCAGATCGATGATCTCTTCTTCGCCCATGTTATCCAGGTATTTCACCAGCGCGCGCAGAGAGTTACCGTGAGCGGCGATGATCACGCGCTCACCGCTTTTAATGCGCGGCAGAATGGTTTCGTTCCAGTACGGCACTACGCGATCGATGGTCAGCGCCAGGCTTTCGGTAACCGGCAGCTCTTTGTCGGTCAGTTTGGCATAACGCGGGTCATGGCCTGGGAAACGTTCGTCATCTTTGGTCAGCTCTGGCGGAGTGATGGCAAAACCACGACGCCACTGTTTTACCTGATCATCACCATATTTTGCTGCGGTTTCCGCTTTGTTCAGACCCTGAAGCGCGCCGTAGTGACGTTCGTTCAGTTTCCAGGATTTCTCAACCGGCAGCCACGCTTGATCCAGCTCGTCCAGTACGTTCCACAGCGTATGGATGGCACGTTTCAGCACAGAGGTATAAGCAAAATCGAAGGTGTAGCCTTCAGCCTTCAGCAGTTTACCGGCCGCTTTCGCTTCGCCAACGCCTTTCTCTGACAGGTCAACGTCATACCAACCGGTAAAGCGGTTTTCGTTGTTCCACTGACTTTCACCGTGACGAACCAGTACCAGCTTAGTTACAGCCATACTCTCACTCCTCAAGCTTTATTTGAATGATAACAATTCTCATTATATTGCCGTGATCGTGTCGACGGCAACGCTTATGCATAACCATAGCGAAAATAGTGGCTGAGTGTAAGGTGGTTGTGAATGCAGGGTTGTGAATTTGTCGATGGTTGACGCTAAATTCAGCAAAATGCGCAAAAAATAGTGACCGGATGTCAGGGGGACATCCGGTCTGCGCGGTTAACCGGCAATAAACTGATATTCCGTCAGGCTGACATACTCTTCGCCTGGCAGGAGCACGCAGTCAGGTTGCGGCCATTCCGGGTGGTTCGGGCTATCGGGCAGGAATTCGCTTTCCAGCGCCAGACCTTGCCACGCGGTGTAAGCTTCACTGCTGCGCGATGGGGTGCCATCGAGAAAGTTGCCGGAGTAAAATTGCAGGGCAGGGGCTGAGGTATAGACCTTCATCTGCAATTTCTCATCCGGCGACCACAGGTGGGCGACAACCTGAGAAGCATCGCCTTTCGCCTGTAACAGGAAGGCGTGATCGTAACCTTTTACTTTCTGCTGATCGCCGTCGGCAAGGAAATCGGCGGAAATTGCCTTCGGCTGGCGGAAATCGAAGCTGGTGCCAGCCACGTCTTTCAGGCCGTCATGGGGAATACCCATTTCATCCACCGGCAGGTAGGCATCCGCCAGCAGTTGCAGCTTGTGGCTACGCACGTCGCTCTGCTCGCCATTGAGGTTGAAGTAGACGTGGTTGGTCATATTCACCGGACAGGCTTTATCGACCGTTGCGCGATACTCGATAGAGATACGGTTATCTTCCGTCAGGCGGTAAAGCGCCGAAGCGTTGAGCGTGCCCGGGAAACCCTGGTCGCCATCGTCGGACGTCAGCGTGAACAGCACCTGGGTGTCATTCTGGTTGCTGATGGCCCAGCGACGTTTATCAAACCCTTCGGTGCCGCCGTGCAGCTGGTTTTCGCCCTGACTTGGGGTCAACGCATAGGTTTTGCCATCCAGCGTAAAGCGACTTTTGGCGATACGGTTGGCGTAACGGCCAATCGACGCGCCGAAGTAGGCGGCCTGCTGGCTGTACTGTTCCGGCGAGGCGCAGCCCAGCAGCGCTTCGCGAATAGAACCATCCGCCAGCGGAATACGGGCGGAGAGCAGCGTCGCGCCCCAGTCCATGAGTGACACCACCACACCCTGCGCATTGCGCAGAGTGACAAGGCGATAGGGAAGGCCATCGGGGGCCAGAGTTGGCGTTTCGGTTAGCACTGTCCAGCTCCTTGTGAAGGTTTGCAGACGTAGAATGTCTCTTTGATGCCGGTTTTGGTTTCATACTGGTCAGCCACGGCCTGCTGTACGGCATCCACCATCTCTTCCGGTACCAGCGCTACGATGCAACCGCCGAAGCCGCCGCCGGTCATACGTACGCCGCCTTTGTCGCCAATGGTGGCTTTCACGATCTCAACCAGGGTGTCGATTTGCGGTACGGTGATTTCAAAGTCGTCACGCATAGAGGCGTGAGATTCCGCCATCAGTTTACCCATGCGTTGCAAGTCACCTTTTTCCAGCGCCTCAGCGGCTTCTACGGTACGGGCGTTTTCGGTCAGCACGTGACGCACACGCTTCGCAACGATGGGGTCAAGCTGGCTGGCAACCGCGTTGAACTGATCCAGCGTGACATCGCGCAGGGCAGGCTGCTGGAAGAAGCGTGCGCCGGTTTCACACTGTTCGCGGCGCGTGTTGTACTCGCTGCCGACCAGGGTGCGTTTGAAGTTGCTGTTGATGATGACCACTGCCACGCCTTTTGGCATGGACACCGCTTTGGTGCCCAGGGTGCGGCAGTCGATCAGCAGCGCATGATCTTTTTTACCCAGCGCGGAAATCAGCTGATCCATTATGCCGCAGTTACACCCCACGAACTGGTTCTCGGCTTCCTGACCGTTCAGCGCAATCTGCGCGCCATCCAGCGGCAGATGATACAGCTGCTGGAACACGGTGCCGACGGCGACTTCCAGCGAGGCGGAAGAGCTGAGGCCCGCGCCCTGCGGCACATTACCGCTGATCACCAGATCCGCACCGCCGAAGCCTGCGTTGCGTTTTTGCAGATGTTTCACCACGCCGCGCACATAGTTAGACCACTGTTGCGTGTCATGCGTAACGATCGGCGCATCAAGGGAGAATTCATCGGTCTGGTTATCGTAATCGGCAGCAATCACGCGAACGGTGCGATCCTGACGCGGTGCGCAGCTGATCACCGTCTGGTAATCAATGGCGCAGGGCAGCACAAAACCATCGTTATAGTCGGTGTGTTCGCCGATCAGGTTAACGCGACCCGGCGCCTGAATGATGTGGGTAGCAGGGTAGCCAAATTTTTCAGCAAACAGGGATTGTGTTCTTTCTTTCAGACTCATTGTTATTCTCCGGACTCGCGAAAATGGATATCACTGACCGCGCGCAGGCGCTCGGCGGCTTGTTCTGCCGTCAGGTCGCGCTGGGTTTCTGCCAGCATTTCATAGCCAACCATAAATTTACGCACGGTGGCGGAGCGCAGCAGCGGCGGGTAAAAGTGCGCGTGCAGCTGCCAGTGTGCATTTTCTTCGCCATTAAACGGCGCGCCGTGCCAGCCCATCGAGTAGGGGAAGGAGCACTGGAACAGGTTGTCGTAGCGGCTGGTCAGTTTTTTCAGCGCCAGCGCCAAATCGTCACGCTGGGCATCCGTTAAGTCGGTGATACGCAAGATATGCGTTTTCGGCAGCAGCAGCGTTTCAAACGGCCATGCCGCCCAGTAAGGGACTACGGCCAGCCAGTGTTCGGTTTCCACGACGGTACGGCTGCCGTCTGCCAGTTCGCGCTGAACATAATCGACCAGCATCGGCGCGCCCTGCTCGGCGAAATAGGCGCGTTGCAGGCGATCTTCGCGTTCGATTTCGTTTGGCAGGAAGCTGTTGGCCCAAACCTGACCGTGCGGATGCGGATTAGAGCAGCCCATCGCCGCGCCTTTGTTTTCAAAGACCTGAACCCACGGGTAGGTTTGCCCCAGATCGGCGGTTTGTTCCTGCCAGGTTTTGACCACGTCCTGCAACGCGGGTAGCGTTAATTCGGGCAGCGTTTTGCTGTGATCCGGCGAGAAGCAGATCACGCGGCTGGTGCCGCGCGCGCTCATACAACGCATCAACGGATCGTCGCTTTCCGGCGCATCAGGCGTGTCGGTCATCAGCGCGGCGAAGTCATTAGTAAAGACGTAAGTGCTGGTGTAGTCGGGGTTTTTGTCGCCCGTCACCCGGGTGTTGCCCGGGCATAAAAAGCAGTCCGGATCGTGCGCGGGCAGCGTCTGTTTTGACGGTGTCTCTTGCGCCCCTTGCCAGGGGCGTTTTGCGCGATGCGGTGAAACTAAAATCCACTGCCCCGTTAAAGGGTTATAACGGCGGTGGGGATGATCGACGGGGTTAAATTGCGTCATCACAAATCCTTAGTCTGGATATCCCTGAGGATGACGGGACTGCCAGTGCCAGGTGTCCTGCGCCATTTCATCGAGATTACGGGTTACGCGCCAGTTCAGATCCTTGTCAGCTTTGGTGGCATCGGCCCAGTAGGCCGGAAGGTCGCCATCGCGACGCGGAGCGAAATGGTAGTTAATCGGTTTGCCGCAGGCTTTGCTAAAGGCGTTCACCACGTCAAGCACGCTGCTGCCTACGCCAGCACCGAGGTTATAGATATGCACACCGGCTTTGTTCGCCAGTTTTTCCATCGCGGCGACGTGGCCGTCGGCGAGGTCCATCACGTGGATGTAGTCGCGCACGCCGGTACCGTCAGGCGTGGGGTAGTCGTTACCGAAAATCGCCAGCGATTCACGGCGGCCAACGGCAACCTGAGCGATATACGGCATCAGGTTATTTGGAATGCCCTGCGGGTCTTCACCCATGTCGCCAGACGCATGTGCGCCTACCGGGTTGAAGTAACGCAGCAACGAAATGCTCCATTCCGGCTGTGCTTTTTGCAGGTCGGTCAGGATTTGCTCGACCATCAGTTTGCTTTTGCCGTACGGGCTTTGTGGGGTACCGGTTGGGAAGCTTTCAACGTAAGGGATTTTTGGCTGGTCGCCATATACGGTGGCGGAGGAGCTGAAAATGAAGTTTTTAACATTCGCGGCACGCATCGCGGAAACCAGTCGTAGTGTTCCGTTGACGTTATTGTCATAATACTCCAGCGGTTTTTGCACCGACTCGCCAACAGCCTTCAGGCCCGCGAAGTGGATCACCGCCTCGATGGCGTGATCGGTCAGGATCGTGGTCATCAATGCTTCATCGCGAATATCGCCTTCCACGAACGTGGCCTTTTTCCCGCCCAGACGTTCGATCACCGGTAAGACGCTGCGTTTGCTGTTACACAGGTTGTCGAGAATGATGACATCGTGACCCTGTTGCAGCAGCTGCACGCAGGTATGACTTCCTATGTAACCGCTACCACCCGTAACCAGTACTCTCATTTTTCGCTCCATTAGGCATATGGTATGTAATGAAGATAGCATATCAGAGAAGGTAAAAGTGTGACATGGGATAAATTAGTGGAATCGTTTACACTAAGCGCATGAAAGTGAATTTTATTATTAGTTCTTTATTTTCAATTGGTTATGCTTAATCGTATAAATCTTAAAAATGTGCGGTGAAATTTTTGTGGAACAGCTTGATGTTGCGCCAGCGCAGTAAAGCCACACCGGCGCAGCAGGGGGAAGGCGGATTAGTCGTCAGATTTTTTACGGAACACCAGATGCTTCAGCCCGGCGCCGAAAGCGACCACGGCAATGGCGGCAATTTTCCAGAATTTGAGCAGCGTGATGCCAATCATCGCCAGCAGACCGATTTTCTTCGCCGCAATCCCGCCAATCAACGCGGCCAGACCATATTCAGCCAGCTTATCGGTTTTGGCGTTATAGTCGCTGTAACGCTGACCTTCGTTAAAGTTTACGGCGTTAAGCAGCGTTTTCGTCAGAGGTTTGGCGGCCTCCACGCTACCGCGATCGGTAATCAGGTTTAGCTCGAAATAACCTTCACGGCCCAGCAGATAGGTATTGTAGTTCACACCCTGTTCGTTCACGGGCACATTGCTGCCAATGTCTTTTAAGGCGGCAGACCAAATCAGGCGATGCGTGGCGGCATCGTAGCCTGGTTTTTCTACCCAGCCAATCACTTCAATGGCCGGAATGCCTTTTTTCACACGGTCTTTATTACCTTCTTTTGTACCTTCGCGAAGGCTGCTGAGTAATTCATCGGCATCCCAGTCTTTCGCATCATCGTCTTTGATATAACCGGAATTGTCATAATCGATAGAAATAAAGCCATTGATGTTTTTATGGAAAACCAAACCATAAAAATTCTCATCATCGACGTAATTCCCCAGTTCAATCATAAATACCGACGACTCTTTCGGTGGGAAATAGACGTAGTCTTTCGGTAATTGAATGGTGGCTTTTTTGCCCAGAGGAATGGTCGCCGGACCGGGAACGGCCACGCGCTTCATCGCGGCAAAGGCAATTTCTGCAGGGTCTTCGGCCTGCTGCTGTTCCGATTGATTAGCCGCAATAACCTGAAAAGATAATGCAAAAAGAAAACTGAGAAATACGCAACGTGTACGGGGAAGTCTAAACGACAGATTCATATATTTTCCTGTAAGTAACACAGCCGACCTCATTGTCAGCGCTAAAAAATAAACGAGCACCGGGATTTTATTCCGGGCGCTAGCTTTTCACTTTTTAGTTTTTGTTAATGCAGGATTAAGGTTCTCTTTATATATAATTCGGGCCCCTCAATTGGGGCCCTGATATTTATATTTTGCCTAACTGATAGCGGTATCCTTCGCCATCGGCAATAAATTCCAGCCGATGGGTAATGCAGTCTGGGGCATCTTCCGCATGGTGTGAGACAAACAGCAACTGCGTTTTCCCCTCGCTGATTAACACGTCGATAAAGCGGCGCACCACCTGGCGGTTGAGTGGGTCCAGCCCCTGCAACGGTTCGTCGAGGATCAGTAGCGTAGGATGTTTGACCAGGGCGCGGACAATCAGCGCCAGACGCTGCTGGCCCCACGACAGACTGTGGAATGGCGCATCGGCGGTACGCGCGTTCATACCGAGAATCGCGAGCCATTGCTCGACCAGCTTGCGTTGCTTATCCGACACTGCCTGGTAAATACCGATGGAGTCAAAATAGCCGGAGAGAATAACGTTGCGCACCGTGGTGCTGACGCGATAATCCAGATGCAGGCTGCTACTGACGTAGCCAATGTGCTTCTTGATATCCCAGATGGTTTCGCCGCTGCCGCGACGGCGACCAAACAGGGTGAGATCATTGCTGTAACCCTGGGGATGATCGCCGGTGACCAGGCTTAATAGCGTGGATTTCCCCGCGCCGTTAGGCCCCACAATCTGCCAGTGCTCATTTGGCGCAACGGTCCAGCTCAGGTGGTTGATAATGGGCCGATCGTTATAGGAGACGACGCCATCGCGCAGCACAATGCGTGCTTCATCGTCGGCAAGGGATAACCGCGCAGAAGGGGCGTCAGGCTCGGGCAAGGTCATGCCGGCCAGTTTTTCGCTGTGCGCCAGTTGAGCGACCAATGTTTGTGCCAGCAGCACGTTTTTCTCGCCGGTTTCGGTGAGCGTACAATCGGCCAGCACCCCGGCAAACGGCACAAAATCGGGGATATCATCGAAGCGGTTGAGAACCAGCACCAGCGTATAACCGGCATCACTGAGGCTGGCGAGATGCTGTGCCAGCTGCCGGCGGGAGGCAACGTCGAGCCCGTCAAACGGTTCATCAAGGATCAATAAATCGGGCTCCGCCATCAGCGCCTGACACAACAGGGTTTTACGCGTTTCGCCGGTAGACAGATATTTAAAGCGCCTTTCCAGTAAATGGCTGATGCCAAAATGTGCGGCAAGCGCTGCGCTGCGCATGTCATTTTTGACCTCATCCTGAATAATTTCTGCGGTGGTGCGCCCAGAGTCATCCTCGCCGGGGCTGAGCAAATCCGTATTGTTGCGCTGCCATTCGTCGCTCACCAGTTTCTGCAATTGTTCGAAGGAGAGGCGGGTGATACGTGTGAACTGACATTCACGCGAACCGGAAAGCAGCGGAAGTTCCCCCGCCAGCGCGCGGGCGAGCGCCGATTTGCCGCTGCCGTTGCTGCCGACAAACGCCCAGCTTTCACCGGCGCGCAGGGTCAGTTGCTCAATTTTCAGCGTTTTTGTATCGCTAAGACGAAACGTGCCTTGCGAAATTTGCAATGATGACATTGTGTATCCCATTTTTTGCAGCGATTTTTATCAGGGATACGTCTTTCACATCATGATGTCAATGGCATCAGCACAACGTGGCGAGAATGATGCGGTCAGCATTAAAATATGCTGTTACCTCGGCGCCTTCTTCCAGTTCTGTGGCTTTCTCCAGCGGCAAGGTAGCGCACAGGGTTTGCCCATCCGGCAGCGCCATCAGTACTTCACACTGTTCGGAGCCGCGCTGGATGTGGCTGATACGGCAGGCGAGTTGATTGTCCGCATCGTGGGCCTGCGACGGGTCGCGCGTGACGCTGACCCAGGGGGCTTTTAGCAGTACCAGTACTTCTTTGCCTTCATCCAGCCCAAGGCGCTCGCCGCTTTGCGCAGTGATGGCCACTTTCAGACGGGTTTCGCCGTCGGCCAACAAAATATCCACATGCTGCTGCACCTGCTGGTGGTCGCGACGGGTGACAGTCCCAAACCACTGGTTGCGGGCGCTGGTTTGCAGAGAAAAACGGGAAATGGCGGCCAGCAGGCTATCGAGGGGCAGGGCGTCATCATCACTCAGCACGTCGAACGCTTTTTGCTGAATTTGCGCCAGCAGATCGTAAAGCTGAATCAGACGCTGGCCGTAACGCGTCAGCACCGCGCCGCCGCCGCCTTTCCCGCCGGTGGCGCGATCCACCAGAGCCTGCTCGCTCAGGGTATTCATCTCATTGATGGCATCCCAGGCGCTTTTATAGCTGATGCCAGCGTTTTTCGCGCCCTGGCTGATAGAGCCGGTTTGCGCGATGTGTTTCAACAGCGAGATGCGACGCGGGTCGGCAAACAGACGTTGCTGAAGCTTAAGGGTGAGGAGAATTTCTGCCTGCATAAAGAACGTCCTGAAAAAAGGGTTATTGTGACTTAAATGGCGGCAAGGGCAAAGCGCATCGCACAAAAGGGAGTGTTTTTCTCCGGAAGATGGTTACAATAAGGTAAACGTAATGTCTGGAGTAAACCATGTTAGAACTGCTGAAAAGTCTGGTTTTTGCCGTAATCATGGTGCCTATCGTAATGGCTATCATTATGGGGGCGATTTACGGACTCGGTGAAGTGTTCAACATCTTTTCTGGCGTCGGCCACAAAGATAACCGCCCGCAGAACCATTGATTTACCCCAACGCCCGGTCTTTACCGGGCGTTTTGCTTTCAAGCTTCCCGCCTTTTTGCCGATAATACCCCTTAAAAGTAATGAATTAACGCTAGGAAACGATCTGACTTGTCGCTATATTTGTCGCTATACAACGATATTCACAGGAGTTTCAAATGGCAGGTTCATGGGTACGTTTGGTTGCAGGGACAACGCTTGCGCTCTCAGTGGCAGGGCATGCGCTGGCAGATGACGGCAAAATCACCGTTTTCGCCGCGGCATCGCTGACGAACGCAATGCAGGATATTGCGAAAGAGTATAAAAAAGAGAAGAACGTGGAAGTCGTCTCCTCTTTTGCCTCTTCTTCTACGCTCGCGCGTCAGATTGAAGCGGGTGCGCCGGCAGATCTCTTTATTTCCGCCGACCAGAAATGGATGGATTACGCGGTAGATAAAAAGTCTATCGACACGGCGACGCGCAAAACGCTGCTGGGCAATAGCCTGGTCGTGGTCGCGCCTAAAGCCAGCACGCAGGGCGATATTACCATTAATGCCAAAACCGACTGGACGCGTCTGCTGAATGGTGGTCGTCTGGCGGTGGGCGATCCGGATCATGTCCCGGCGGGCATTTATGCAAAAGAAGCGCTGCAAAAACTGGGTGCCTGGGATACTCTGTCACCGAAACTGGCCCCGGCTGAAGATGTGCGTGGCGCACTGGCGCTGGTAGAGCGCAGCGAAGCGCCGTTGGGTATCGTCTACGGTTCTGACGCCGTTGCCAGCAAAGGTGTGAAAGTGGTCGGTACTTTCCCGGAAGATTCCCACCAGAAAGTGGAATACCCGCTGGCGGTTATTGACGGCCATAAAAATGCCACTGTCACCGCTTTCTACGACTATCTGCAAGGGCCGCAGGCTTCAGCCATCTTTAAACGTTACGGATTTACCACACAACAATGATATTGACGGATCCCGAATGGCAGGCGGTGTTGCTGAGCCTGAAAGTGTCATCTCTGGCAGTGTTATTCAGTTTGCCCTTTGGGATCTTCTTTGCCTGGCTGCTGGTGAGGCGTAACTTCCCCGGCAAAGCTTTACTCGATGGAGTAATTCATCTGCCACTGGTGCTACCGCCAGTGGTGGTCGGTTATTTATTACTGGTGGCGATGGGGCGACGCGGCTTTATCGGCGCCTGGCTTTATGACTGGTTTGGCCTGACCTTTGCCTTCAGCTGGCGTGGTGCGGTATTGGCCGCAGCGGTGATGTCCTTCCCGCTGATGGTGCGCGCTATTCGTCTGGCACTGGAAGGCGTGGACATCAAACTGGAACAGGCTGCACGAACACTCGGCGCGGGGCGCTGGCGGGTGTTCTGCACAATTACCCTGCCGCTGATGCTACCCGGTATTATTGTTGGTACCGTGCTGGCGTTTGCCCGCTCGTTGGGTGAGTTCGGAGCAACTATTACCTTCGTATCCAATATTCCCGGCGAAACGCGCACCATTCCTTCCGCCATGTACACCCTGATTCAAACGCCCGGCGGCGAAAGCGCGGCGGCAAGGCTGTGTCTTATCTCGATTGTGCTGGCGCTGATTTCCCTGATGATTTCGGAATGGCTGGCGCGCGTGAGCCGTCAACGGATTGGGGCGTAAAGCATGCTCGAACTGAATTTTAGCCAAACGTTGGGCACGCACTGCCTGCGTATTCATGAATCGCTGCCCGCCAGCGGGATCACCGCCGTGTTTGGCGTATCCGGCGCGGGGAAAACGTCGCTGATTAATGCCATCAGCGGCCTGACGCGCCCCGAGAAAGGCCGCATTGTGCTTAACGATCGCGTGCTGAATGATGTCGAAAAAGGTATCTGCCTGGCCCCAGAAAAACGTCGTATCGGCTATGTCTTCCAGGATGCGCGTCTTTTTCCGCACTATAAAGTGCGCGGCAATTTGCGCTACGGTATGGCTAAAAGCATGGAGAGCCAGTTTGATAAACTGGTGGCGCTGCTGGGGATTGAAGCACTGCTCGAGCGTCTGCCCGGAAGCCTGTCCGGTGGCGAAAAACAGCGCGTGGCGATTGGTCGGGCGCTACTCACCGCCCCGGAATTAATGCTGCTGGATGAACCGCTGGCCTCGCTGGATATCCCGCGTAAACGCGAGCTGCTGCCGTATCTGCAACGCCTGGCGCGTGAGATTAATATTCCGATGCTTTATGTCAGCCACTCGCTGGATGAAATTCTTCATCTGGCGGATAAAGTGCTGGTGCTGGAAGCGGGTCAGGTCAAAGCCTTCGGCAACCTGGAGGAAGTATGGGGCAGCAGCGTGATGCATCCCTGGCTGCCGCAGGATCAGCAAAGTTCGATTTTACGCGTTACGGTGCTGGAGCATCATCCGCATTACGCGATGACCGCTCTGGCGCTGGGCGATCAGCATTTGTGGGTGAATAAACTTGAGCGCCCCCTTCAGGCCGCCGTGCGCGTACGCATTCAGGCGACGGATGTTTCACTGGTGCTGCAACCCTCCGCGCACACCAGTATCCGCAACGTGCTGCACGCGAAAGTGGTGCAATGTTACGACAGTAACGGGCAAGTGGAAGTGCAGTTAGACGTCAGCGGCAGAACGCTGTGGGCGCGAATCAGCCCGTGGGCGAGGGATGACCTGGCGGTGAAGCCAGGCCAATGGCTCTATGCGCAAATCAAGAGCGTGTCGATTACCGCCTGATTACAGCAGGCGGCTATAGATAAATTCGGCGATGGTGTCGGTGGTGTTATCACCAATCACCACGTTGGCGCGCGCTTTCACCGCGTCGTCGGCATTGCCCATCGCCACCCCCATTCCGGCAGCTTCCAGCATGCTGATATCGTTAAAGTTATCGCCAAAAGCGATGACGTCTTTCATCGATAATCCCTGCGATTCAACCCATTGGGTCAGACGTTTGCCTTTGCTGTTGCCCTGGCGCGCGATGTCCACCTGATCGTGCCAGGACCATTCACACTCCAGCTGTAACGTCTCTTCAACCTGCTCGCCAAATTTCCGCAGCTTCGGCAGGTCTTCATCGGTCAGGGCAAATTTCCAGACGTTTTTCACTTCATGAGCCGCCTGCGCCAGCGAATCCACCTGCGTAAATGACGGGCGCTGCGCTTCCGGCAAAGACTGCGCCCAGTTACTGGTGCGGACAACGTGCCCGGTGGGGTACTGGTACATCATGGTGTCATCCACATACATCAGGCCGTGAATCTGATATTCATCCAGCATAGCGATAAGTTGCTGCGCTTTATCGACTGGCATAGGATCGGCTTCTAACACCTTTTTTGCATGATAATCATACAAGTAAGTACCATTACAGCAAATTGCAGGTGTATCTAACGCCAGTGCCTGATAAAAAGGATGAATGGCAACGTGATGGCGACCGGTGACGATAAGCAATTGGTATCCAGCCTCTTTCGCGCGCTTCAGCGCTTCCAGCGAGGAAGGCAGCAGCGTTTTTTTCGTAGTGAGAAGGGTACCGTCCAGATCCAGGGCAATCACACGTGCAGTCATAGTTGTGTCTCAAGTCATGTTAAAATTCACTGTGCAGGATGGTACACCGACTCGCCTGTGCAGCAAAATCGAGCGGAAAAATTCAGCATTGACCGCTAAAACAGACTATCCTGGTAATTTGCTTCCACGTGCAGTGAGGAAAGGAGTATTCATGAAACAAACCGTTTATACCGCCAGCCCCGAAAGCCAGCAGATCCACGTCTGGTCGCTGGGCCATGATGGCAACCTGACGCTGGTTCAGGTGGTGGATGTACCGGGTCAGGTACAGCCGATGGTGGTAAGTCCTGACAAACGTTATCTGTACGTGGGCGTACGCCCGGAATTTCGCGTGCTCGCCTATCGCATTGCGCCGGACGATGGCGCACTGACCTTTACCGCTGAAGCGCCGTTGCCAGGCAGCCCGACGCATATTTCAACCGATCGTCAGGGTAACTTTGTCTTCAGCGGTTCGTATAACGCAGGCTGCGTCAGCGTGACGCGTCTGGAAGACGGCATTCCGCGCGAAACGGTAGACGTTGTTGAAGGGCTGGAAGGCTGCCACTCGGCAAATATTTCCCCGGATAACCGCACCCTGTGGGTTCCGGCGCTGAAGCAGGATCGCATCTGCCTGTTTACGCTGAGTGACGACGGGCATCTGGTTGCGCAGGATCCTGCGGAAGTGACCACGGTGGAAGGAGCGGGCCCGCGCCATCTGGTGTTCCATCCGAATCAACAGTACGCCTACTGCGTGAACGAGCTTAACAGCTCGGTTGATGTGTGGGAGCTGAAAGATCCGTACGGCAAAATTGAGTGCGTGCAGACGCTGGATATGATGCCGTCCGATTTCTCCGATACCCGCTGGGCGGCAGATATCCACATTACGCCGGACGGTCGTCATCTTTATGCCTGCGACCGTACCTCCAGCCTGATTACTGTTTTCAGCGTCTCTGAAGATGGCAGCGTGCTGGCAGTAGAAGGTTTCCAGCCGACGGAAACCCAGCCGCGCGGTTTTAACATTGACCACAGTGGTAAATATGTCATTGCCGCCGGACAGAAATCGCACCACATCGCGGTGTATGAAATTAAAGGCGAGCAGGGGCTGCTGGAAGAGAAGGGCCGTTATGCGGTCGGGCAGGGGCCAATGTGGGTGGTGGTTAACGCCTACTAAGCGTTGAGCTTATGCTGAAAACAAAAAACCTCGCCGCGGCGAGGTTTTTTCGTTGTAGGCCTGATAAGCGTAGCGCATCAGGCAATTTTGCTAACCGTAACGCTTACTGCTTCGGCTCTGCCAGGACAGTACTTCCCACGCCGCGGTTGTTGTATTCCCACATGCGGTTGAAGTTACGGTCGTTCAGGTCACGCTGCACATTCCCTTTATCGTCTTTCGCACCAGTGTTACCTGCGAATGGACGTTTAGAGATTGCCGCATCGGCCCACGGTTTTGCCATGTTGAAGCCTTCGTTGATCACGCTGTCGCGAATAACGACCTGGCCGTTGGTGTTGCCATCGACGTCCAGAGAGCGGCCCAACTGTGCAACGTTATCGCCGGAAGCGGTAAAGCGGCTATTGATAGCCAGGAAACCGTAGTAGATGTTTGCCTGGGTTGCCGGTGCGAAGACGTAGCCTTCCTGCTGAGTACGAGAGTTCACCACGCGGAAGTCGGTGTTATCAAACACCACTGCGCCACGACCAGAAACGATGTCCACATCCCCTTCGAGGTAGCTGTTGCTCACCAGCGTGCGCGTCTGACGATCGTTTTGCAGGCGGTTGTTGACGCTGCTGTTGGTCACAAAGAAGGTGTTCTGGCGACCCAGAATGTTCACCTTGTTGATTTGTACCTGATCGCCATCGGTGCGCAGAGCGACTGCCTGATGCGTACCGGCATCGACGCTGTCACCGAGGTTGTTTTCAATGGTCAGGTTCTGCAGTTGCAGGCCGTTGTTCTGTGACCAGAAGACCGCTGAACACATCACGCCAATGGTTGCGCTGCGTTTGCTCTGGCAGTTGTCATACATATACCAGGACGGTTTGCCCGGCATATATTTTCCGGCCGGGTTGACCAGATGACGCCAGGCGGCAGGGGCCATTTCAGAGTCGATCGCCAGGCCAATTTTAACGTCGAGCGGTTTTTCGCCCGTACCGTACAGCGTTACGCTGCCCGGTGCCGCAGGAACATAGACGGTGCCCTGATACTCGCCCGGCAGAATCGCAATGTACTGACGCTTGCTGCTGTGACGCGCAATGGCGGCATCGACGGCGGCCTGGATGGAGGTGTGCGTTACGCCCTGCTGGCCCGCTGCGCCAACCACGAAATCAGGTTGTGCCGGGGTGCTAATCGAAGACGGCGACCAGGTCGCGCCATTAGGATCGAGGGCAGTGAAGTAACGCGCGGCAACGAAGTTTTGCGCTTCATCTGCGGATAAAACCGGACGGGATGACGTCCCCGGTGCGGCCTGTTCAGACGGGCGTTGATCCGCAGGGGTTGAGCTGCAAGCAGTCAGTGTCACGCCGAAAGCCAATGCCAGCGCCAGACGGGAAACCGATAAAGTGTTCATGTTGCTCCAGGCTAGTTAAGTAAAAGGGTTCCATTTAAACCAGCCTTTTTATACTAAGTTGAGCGAAACGGGAAGATGTGCTGCATAAAAAAGCGCAGTGACTGATGTAAAAGGTTTTTTAGAAAGGATTAGGGCCGGAATGCAGGGATACATTCCGGCAAATCGATTAGCTGAACAGGGCCGTAATTGACGCGCTGCCGAGCGTATGGAAATGGACGTTAAAGCCAACCATCGCGCCGCTGGCGTCTTCGTCAACGTCGATGCGTTCCACATCCAGCGCGTGGACGGTAAAGATATAGCGGTGCGTTTCCCCTTTCGGCGGCGCAGCACCGCCGTAGCCCGCTTTGCCGAAGTCGGTGCGGGTCTGAACGGCACCCTCCGGCAGGGCGGCAATGCCGGAACCCACGCCCTGCGGCAGCACGCGCGTATCGGCAGGCAGATTCGCCACCACCCAGTGCCACCAGCCGGAACCGGTTGGCGCGTCCGGGTCGAAACAGGTCACCACAAAGCTTTTGGTACCCGGCGGAACCTCATCCCACGCCAGATGCGGAGAGAGATTGTCACCCTCATAGCCCATGCCATTAAACACCTGACGCTGTGGCAGTTTTTCACCATCACGCAGATCATGACTGACCAAAATCATCGTTGCCTCCACCCTTTAATTTACTGATTAATAAGCAGTATAGCGGGCAAGAGGCAACCTTACCGTGCATTAATCGATAAAAAATGTGTCCGTTTCAAGCGCTGCACAGACTGCGCGCGTCAGGCGGCTGAGCTGTTCCGGGGAAATGAGATACGGCGGCATCAGGTAGATGAGCTTGCCAAACGGGCGGATCCACACGCCTTGTTCGACGAAGAAGCGTTGCAGCGCCGCCATGTTCACCGGCTTGCGAGTTTCTACCACGCCAATCGCTCCCAGCACGCGAACATCCGCCACCTGTGCCATGGCTTTTGCCGGGGCAAGTTCACGACAGAGCTGTTCTTCAATAGCGGCGACCTGCTGCTGCCATTCGCCACTCTCCAGAATCGCCAGGCTCTCCGTCGCCACCGCGCAGGCCAGCGGATTACCCATAAAGGTTGGTCCATGCATAAAGCAGCCCGCTTCACCGTTGCTGATGGTTTCTGCCACCAGCCGGGTGGTGAGCGCGGCGGAAAGGGTCATGGTGCCGCCAGTGATCGCTTTCCCAAGGCAGAGAATATCAGGCGTGATATCCGCATGTTCGCAGGCAAACAGTTTGCCGGTGCGGCCAAACCCGGTGGCGATTTCATCGGCAATCAGCAGAATGCCTTCCCGGTCGCACATCTTACGAATGCGTTTCAGCCACTCAGGATGATACATGCGCATCCCGCCCGCGCCCTGAACTATGGGTTCGAGGATCACCGCCGCAATTTCGTGACGATGTGCGGCCATCAGGCGGGCAAATGCCACCATGTCACGTTCATCCCATTCCCCGTCGAAGCGACTGGTTGGTGCTGGCGCGAACAGGTTTTCCGGCAGGTAGCCTTTCCACAGGCTGTGCATGGAGTTGTCCGGGTCGCAGACCGACATCGCGCCAAAGGTATCGCCATGATAACCGTTGCGGAAGGTCAGGAAACGCTGGCGCGGCTCGCCTTTAGCCTGCCAGTACTGCAATGCCATTTTCATCGCCACTTCCACCGCGACGGACCCGGAGTCGGCGAGGAAAACGCATTCCAGTGATTCTGGGGTCATCGCCACCAGCTTGCGGCATAGCGCCACTGCGCTGGGATGCGTAATGCCGCCGAACATCACGTGCGACATCTGGTCAATCTGCGCTTTCATCGCCGCATTCAGACGCGGGTGATTGTAGCCGTGGATGGCGGCCCACCACGACGACATGCCGTCCACCAGCTGTTCGCCGCTCGCCAGCTGTAGCTCGCAGCCGTGCGCGGAAACCACCGGATACACGGGAAGCGGGGCGCTCATGGAAGTGTAGGGGTGCCAGATATGCTGTTGATCGAAGGCGAGATCGTCCGTTGTCATAATCGACTTGTAAACCATTTTGAAAAGTTTTAGGTTTACGAGTATAAACCGATCCGAAAATTAACAAAACCCCCGGAGAAGCCAATGGCTAACCCTTTACGCTGGACAATGTCGCAAGTCACCGAACTTTTTGAAAAACCATTGCTTGATTTGCTATTTGAAGCGCAGCAGATCCATCGTCAGCATTTTGACCCACGCCAGGTGCAGGTCAGCACCCTGTTGTCGATTAAAACCGGCGCATGCCCGGAAGATTGCAAATATTGCCCGCAAAGCTCGCGTTATAAAACCGGGCTGGAGAGCGAGCGCCTGATGGAAGTGGAGCAGGTGCTGGATTCTGCCCGCAAGGCGAAGCTTGCCGGTTCTACCCGTTTCTGCATGGGCGCGGCGTGGAAAAACCCGCACGAGCGCGATATGCCTTACCTTGAACAAATGGTGCAGGGCGTGAAGGAGATGGGTCTGGAGGCCTGTATGACGCTCGGTACCTTGTCCGACACGCAGGCGCAGCGCCTGGCTTCGGCGGGGCTCGATTACTACAACCATAACCTGGACACCTCGCCAGAATTCTACGGCAATATCATCACCACCCGCAGCTATCAGGAACGCCTCGATACGCTGGATAAAGTGCGTGATGCCGGCATCAAAGTCTGTTCCGGCGGGATTGTTGGCCTTGGCGAAACGGTCACCGATCGCGCGGGGCTGCTGCTGCAACTGGCGAACCTGCCGACGCCGCCGGAAAGTGTACCCATCAACATGCTGGTGAAGGTGAAGGGCACGCCGCTGGCGGACAACGATGACGTTGATGCCTTTGATTTCATTCGCACTATCGCCGTGGCGCGCATCATGATGCCGACCTCGCACGTGCGACTGTCCGCCGGTCGCGAGCAGATGAACGAACAAACTCAGGCGATGTGCTTTATGGCCGGGGCCAACTCGATTTTCTACGGCTGCAAACTGCTGACGACGCCGAACCCGGAAGAAGATAAAGATCTGCAACTGTTCCGCAAGCTGGGCCTGAACCCGGAACAAACCACCGTTACTGCGGGCGATAACGAACAACAGCAGCGTCTGGAGCAGGCGCTGATGACCCCGGATACCGAAACGTATTACAACGCGGCGGCGGTATGAGCTGGCAGCAACGCATCGATAGCGCTTTAGCACAACGGCGTGAGGCAGATGCTTTTCGTCGTCGTGTGCCGCTGGCTCAGGGCGCCGGGCGCTGGCTGGAGTGTGAAGGTCAGCGCTATCGCAATTTTTCCAGTAACGACTATCTGGGGATGAGCCAGCATCCTAAGGTGATCCGCGCCTGGCAACAGGGCGCGGAACAGTACGGTACAGGCAGCGGCGGCTCGGGCCACGTCACCGGGTTCAGTCACGCCCATCGCGAGCTGGAAGCAGAACTGGCCCAGTGGTTGGGCTACCCGCGCGCGCTGCTGTTTATCTCTGGTTTCGCCGCGAATCAGGCGGTGATCGCCGCGCTGATGAGTGATAAAGACAGGATCGTCGCCGATCGTTTAAGCCATGCCTCGCTGCTGGAAGCCGCCACGTTAAGCCCGGCGGCGTTGCGCCGTTTTCAGCACAACGACAGCCAGCATCTGACGCGGTTGCTGAGCAGCCCTATTGAAGGGCAACAGCTGGTTGTCACCGAGGGTGTTTTCAGCATGGACGGCGATAGTGCGCCGTTGGCAAACGTCGCAGAGGTGACAACGCAAGCAGGCGCGTGGTTGATGGTGGATGACGCGCACGGTATCGGCGTGAAGGGCGAGCAGGGGCGGGGAAGTTGTTGGCAACAGGGCGTGCGTCCTGAGTTGCTGGTGGTGACTTTTGGTAAAGCCTTCGGCCTGAGCGGTGCGGCGGTGCTGTGTAGCGACTCGCTGGCCGATTATCTGCTGCAGTTTGCCCGTCATCTGATTTACAGCACCTCGATGCCCCCGGCGCAGGCTGTGGCGCTGCGGGCATCTCTTGAGGTGATTCGCAGCGGCGAGGGCGATGAGCGGCGGGAAGTCCTGGCGCAGCATATCGCCCGCTTTCGCGCGGGCGCGCAGGGGCTGGACTATCAACTCACGCCATCGGAGAGCGCCATTCAGCCGCTGATTGTCGGGGAGAATGCGCGCACGTTGTCCCTGGCGCAAACGCTGCGTGAAAAAGGCTGTTGGGTGACGGCAATCCGCCCACCTACGGTACCCGCCGGAACCGCGCGTTTGCGCTTAACGCTGACGGCGGCGCATACGCGTGAAGATATCGACACTCTGCTGGAGGTGCTGCATGGCGTCCGTGAATAAACAGGCGGTGGCGGCGGCCTTTGGCCGGGCGGCAGCGCATTATCACCAGTTTAACGAACTTCAGCGCCAGAGCGCGGCGCATCTGCTCGAACAACTCCCGGTGCGGGCGTTTGCCCGTGTGCTGGACGCAGGCTGCGGCCCCGGTAGCTATAGCCGCTACTGGCGTGAGCGGGGGAGCGAAGTGACCGCGCTGGATCTCTCCGCTGATATGCTTGCGCAGGCGCGCCAGCAGCAGGCGGCACAGCACTACTTGCTGGCGGATATCGAAGCCATTCCCTTGCCTGATGCCGGGTTTGACCTGGTGTGGAGCAATCTTGCTGTGCAGTGGTGCAGCGATATCCGCATTGCGCTGGCCGAGCTGTATCGCCAGTTGCGCCCCGGTGGCGTGCTGGCCTTCACCACGCTGACCGCCGGATCGTTACCCGAGCTGAATCAGGCCTGGCAGGCCGTGGATGCGCATCCCCATGCGAACCGTTTTCTGCCGGAAGAGACGCTACGACAGGCGCAGGCGAGCTGGCCCCAGCACAGTAGCGCACGCTCGATGACTCTGCTGTTTCCCGATGCCCTGAGCGCGATGCGCTCTCTGAAGGGGATCGGCGCGACGCATCTGCATGAAGGTCGGGCGCGCGAGCCGTTAACCCGCAGCAAACTACAGCAGTTGCAACTGGCATGGCCAAAAATTCAGGGGCAATGCCCGCTGACCTACCATCTTTTTTCTGGAGTCATTACTCGTGATTGAACGTTATTTTGTTACCGGCACCGACACGGAAGTGGGGAAAACGGTGGCCAGCACGGCGCTGCTACAGGCCGCTCGGGCACTCGGATACCAGACAGCAGGCTACAAACCCGTCGCCTCTGGCAGTGACGAAACGCCTGATGGGCTGCGCAACAGTGATGCGCTGGCATTGCAGCGCAATAGCGTGCTGCCGCTGGCGTACGAGCGGGTGAACCCGTACACCTTTGCTGAGCCCACGTCGCCACACATTATCAGCGAGGTGGAACAGCGCCCGATTGAGGCTGATGTGATGTCGGCGGGTCTTCGCACGCTGGAAGCGCAGGCGGATTGGGTGTTAGTGGAAGGGGCGGGTGGTTGGTATACGCCGCTGTCGCCCCATCTGACGTTCGCGGATTGGGTGCAACGCGAGCAGTTGCCGGTGATTCTGGTGGTCGGAATGAAACTGGGCTGCATCAACCATGCACTCCTGACCGTGCAGGCCGTTAAGCAGGCGGGCCTGCATCTGGCGGGCTGGATAGCCAACGATGTTGAGCAGCCAGGGAAGCGTCACCAGCCCTATCTGGCGACGCTGCAACGGATGATTGATGCGCCGATGTTGGGCGAAATTCCCTGGCTGGGCGCGACGCTGGTAGAGCACGACCTTGGACAGTATCTTGACCTCACAGCCCTGACTCAGGCGTCATCCACGCTTTAATCATCTGTTCATCCAACTGCGCCACACCGCCCTGGGCCACGTTTCTGCCGCGATGCAACAGGCAGAAACGGTCCGCCACGCGCTGAATAAACGGTAACTGCTGTTCCGCCAGCAATATCGTCAAGCCAATCTCCCGATTCAGGCGCAGGAGCAAATCCCCCAGCCGATGGATAAATGCGTGGCCCACGCCGCGTGTTGGCTCATCCAGAATCAGCAGCTGTGGCCGCGTGACCATTGCACAGGCTACAGCCAGTTGATAACGGTCGTCCTCCGTGAGTGCGGAGCCCTTAAGTTGTCTGACAGCATACAGAGAGGGGAAGAGCGCGTAAATTTCCGGACTCACCGTTCCGCTGCTTTCACCCGCCGCCTTGAGGGCAATCAGCAAATTCTCTTCCACGCTAAGCTGCGAAAAAATACGTTTATCCTGAGGGACATAACCGATCCCAAGCGTGGTGCGCCGCACGGGTGAAAGGGGCATTAAATCGCAGGGGGGCGAACCGGTTTGTTGCCAAATCATGCTGCCGCTTTCAATGGGTTGATGGCCGGTAATACAGTTCACCAGCGTGGTCTTCCCCGTACCTGGAAGGCCGATTAAACAGGTGCATTCGCCGGAAGCCAGTTCGAGGTCGATGTTCCAGAGCGTGTGCTGGTTTCCGTAGAAATGATTGACTGCATGCAAACTCAACATCGTGTTCTCCTCAAGCCAAAGGACAGGGTCACGAAAGAAGATTGCAATTCTCTTGCCAGAACGGGTTTTCCTCAGCATAACGGCTGATTTTTAAGAATTAACTTAAGAAATAGGGATGAATCGGAGAGAGCGTGATGCACAGCACTGGCGCAAAAAACTGCGAGTATTGAGCGAAATTTATACGAAAATGTGAGGGCTGTCACGCAGAAACCACATGATGATTTTCGCTGATAAAAATCAAAAATTAACGATAAAAAATTTTTACCCGCCGCTTTTGGGTCGATCGGCGAAAACGCCCGAGTGACAGGGGATAGGGGCTCCAGACACTTATCCACTATTCCTGTGGATAACCTTGTGTATTAGAGTTAGAAAACCTGCGGAAGGCGAGAGAATACGCGGCTTGCCAGTAAATTGATGCGAAACGCGGCTTTTCAATCTTTTCTTTTATTATCAGTAAGATGAATAAAAGCAATGGCAGAGGTTGGCGCGCGACTCACTGACATAAAAGTTTAATGACACATATTGACAAATGTTAAAACAGAAAAAGTTCTGGGGATAACCTCCTCAGGGCGTTTTTTTATCCTGCCAGAGCGCAAATTTCAGTCGCTACGCATGGATTCAGGACGGCGTAACAGTAATACCATAATGCGCTACTGTTTTTATATCCAGTGTTTTTTGTTGGCAAATTTAGCGCTGGGGAGTAGAATTAATCACCTGCCCGATCAACCCGCCACCAGGTAGCTTTGTTCATGAGTAAACCGTTCAAATTACATTCGGCCTTTCAACCCTCTGGCGACCAGCCTGATGCCATCGCGCGCCTGAAAGAAGGGCTGGAAGATGGTCTCGCGCATCAAACGCTATTGGGGGTAACCGGCTCGGGGAAAACCTTCACCGTGGCCAACGTCATTGCCGATCTCCAGCGCCCGACGATGGTGCTTGCGCCAAACAAAACGCTGGCGGCGCAGCTTTATGGTGAGATGAAAGAGTTTTTCCCCGAAAACGCCGTTGAGTTTTTCGTCTCCTACTACGATTACTATCAGCCGGAAGCATACGTTCCCAGTTCAGATACCTTTATCGAGAAAGATGCCTCGGTAAACGAACACATTGAACAGATGCGTTTGTCGGCGACCAAAGCCTTGCTTGAGCGTCGCGATGTCATCGTGGTGGCTTCCGTGTCGGCAATTTACGGGTTGGGCGACCCAGATCTCTACCTCAAAATGATGCTGCATCTGACGGTCGGCATGATTATCGACCAGCGCGCCATTCTGCGCCGTCTGGCCGAGCTGCAATACGCGCGCAACGATCAGGCATTCCAGCGCGGTACCTTCCGTGTACGTGGCGAAGTCATCGACATCTTCCCGGCGGAATCAGAAGACATTGCGCTGCGCGTTGAGCTGTTTGATGAAGAAGTCGAGCGCTTGTCCCTGTTTGACCCGCTGACGGGCCACGTTGAGGCCACTATTCAGCGCTTTACGGTCTATCCAAAAACGCACTACGTCACCCCGCGTGAACGCATCGTGCAGGCAATGGAAGAGATCAAAGACGAACTGGTTGAGCGTCGTAAAGTGCTTCTGGAAAACAACAAACTGCTCGAAGAGCAGCGGTTAAGTCAGCGCACGCAGTTTGACCTCGAAATGATGAATGAACTGGGCTACTGCTCGGGCATTGAAAACTACTCGCGCTACCTCTCTGGGCGTGGGCCGGGCGAGCCGCCGCCGACGTTGTTTGACTACCTTCCGGCGGACGGCCTGCTGGTCATCGATGAATCCCACGTGACCATCCCGCAAATTGGCGGCATGTATCGCGGCGACCGGGCGCGTAAAGAGACGCTGGTGGAGTACGGTTTCCGTCTGCCGTCGGCCCTTGATAACCGCCCGCTAAAGTTTGAAGAATTTGAAGCCCTCGCGCCGCAAACGATTTATGTGTCTGCGACGCCGGGTAACTACGAGCTTGAGAAATCCGGCGACGAAGTTATCGATCAGGTGGTGCGTCCTACTGGTCTGCTTGATCCGGTCATTGAAGTGCGTCCGGTCGCGACCCAGGTCGATGATCTGCTGTCAGAAATTCGCCTGCGCTCCGCCATTAACGAGCGAGTGCTGGTCACGACGTTGACCAAGCGGATGGCGGAAGATCTCACCGAGTATCTTGAAGAGCACGGTGAGCGGGTGCGCTACCTGCACTCGGACATCGATACTGTCGAACGCATGGAAATTATCCGCGATCTGCGTCTTGGCGAGTTCGATGTGCTGGTGGGCATCAACCTGCTGCGAGAAGGTCTCGATATGCCAGAAGTGTCGTTGGTTGCGATTCTGGATGCCGATAAAGAGGGCTTTCTGCGTTCCGAGCGTTCGCTTATCCAGACCATCGGTCGTGCTGCGCGTAACATCAACGGTAAGGCGATTCTGTACGGCGATAAAATCACGCCATCAATGGCGAAGGCTATTGGTGAAACCGAACGTCGTCGCGAGAAGCAGCAGCGCTACAACGAAGAGCACGGCATTGTTCCGCAGGGTCTGAACAAGAAAGTGGTCGATATTCTGGCGCTGGGTGAGGGGCTTGCGAAAACGAAAGGCAAAGGTCGCGGTAAGTCTCGTGGCAGCGCGCAAATTGTGGAAGCGGATCAGGTACTGACGCCGAAAGCATTGCAGCAGCAAATTCAGTCGCTGGAGGCGCAAATGTTGCAGCATGCGCAGAATCTGGAGTTTGAAGAAGCCGCCGAGATCCGCGATAAACTTCATCAACTACGTGAATTGTTTATCGCGGCGTCATAACCGCAAAAAATTGAGGCTGGCATCACACGAGTAAATGCCAGCCTTAATGTTCGCTTAATATCCAACATGGATAATTTCCTCATCAACAAGAGGATAGTTCCATGTCTAATCTAAATGTTCAGCAATCTCTGACTCTGTTATTTTCCGGCCTGATTGTCGTCGGTTTTCTCTGCCACTGGATTTTGACTTTCTAACTTCGGTTTCAGGTTCGCGGGCGTGAATGCAATCCATGCCCGCGTGCCGCTTCTCTCTTCCCGATTTTGCAAATAAAACGCCGCTTCGTGCAGCTGTGCAATTCGCGTGACAATACTTAACCCCAGCCCAATTCCGCCATAGCGGCTGTCCATTCGTACAAATGCCTGGCTCAGTTCGCCCACTTTAGATTCATCGATGCCAGGACCTTCATCCTCGACAATCAACATCGGTGTGGGAGATGCGGCAGCCGAAAGCGTAATGGATGAATGGGTTGGGCTGTAACGGTACGCGTTTTCGACCAGGTTACGCACCATCACCTTTATCAACGTGGCATCGCCGGCAACCGCGATATCGTGGACGTTTTCGCTTATCACCAGCGTTTGTTCGCGCCCTTTCAGCATCGATTCCAGTTCATCCTTCAGCGGCAAAATGACATCCGCCATTAATTCAACGCGCTGGTAGCTACCGGCAGAAAATGACTGGCCCACACGCGCGAGTTGCAGTAGCTGGGCTACGCTGTTAGTCATTTGATCCAGACGCTGAATCAGCGGTCCAACGTTAATGGCATGTGCTTTTTCAATGAGTTCCAGATGTAAGCGTAAACCCGCCAGCGGGGTGCGGAGTTCGTGGGCCACATCGGCGGTGAATAATCGTTCGCGATCGAGTGTTTGCGTCAAACGCGCCACCAGTTGGTTGATGGCCGATGTCACGGCATCCACTTCCAGAACGGTTCTTTCCAGATGGATAGGTTGCAGGTTATCCGGTGTACGCGCATCGAGCTCTTTTTGCAGGTCAGACAGCGGGCGGGTGATGCGTTTTACCGCTTTCATACACACAAACAGTGCCAGGCCGATAATCACCAGGCTTGGCACCAGCAAGCTGGCAACCGCTTCACGAACCTCGTGCTGAATATGTTTGGCGTTGTTGTGGCCCTTCAGGATGCTGGCAACCTCGAGGTCTATCTGCTCCTTGCTTTCATGCCAGAGCCAGAAAACGCTGATAACCTGAAAAACCACCAGAATGATACCGACGGTCAGTAAAAGCTGGTGGCGCATCGGCCATTTTCGGATTGCGGAAAGAGGCATAAGTTAATCTGTCACCTCGCTGTTCTCCAGCTGGTAGCCAAAGCCTCTGACTGTGCGAATACGTGATTTACCCACTTTATCGCGCAGGTTGTGAATATGCACTTCCAGCGTATTGGTCGACGGCTCGTTGTCCCAGTTGTAAATATCGTTGTAGAGAATTTCGCGATGTACCGGGCTCCCGGCTTTCTGCATCAGACGCGAGAGCAGGGCAAACTCTTTTGGCGTCAGTTCCAGCGGTTGTTCATCCAGCCAGACCTGACGACGCGTTGTGTTAAGACGTAAGTTCGCCACCGTGATTTCGTTTTCGCCCTGATTATAATGACGACGCAACAGCGCACGGATACGGGCGTTGAGCTCTTCCAGGGCAAACGGTTTAACCAGGTAATCATCCGCACCGGTGTCCAGGCCGCTGATACGATCGTCCAGGGTGTCTCGGGCAGTCAGAATCAACACCGGAAGGCTGCATTTTTCCTGACGAATACGTGAGAGAAAATGCAATCCATCTTCGTCTGGCAGGCCTAAATCCAGCACGATCAAACTATAGAGCCCGGATTGCAGGCTAAGCTCAGCCTGACGCGCGGTGGTTACGCCATCGCAGGCGTAACCTTCACTTTGCATCGCCAGAATTAAGCCCTGTAATAACAGCGCGTCATCTTCCACGACTAAAATTTTCATTTCATTATCCTCTGCACGTCTTGAGTATGTCATCAGTCGCGCGATATTCAGTGGTCTCTACGCCCAGTATACCCAACATCGTAGAGAAGAGATTATCCTGAGAATATTCATTTTGTGTCGATTCTTTTATCAGACAGTCGTAATTCACACCATAACGTTTCTGATAATCGTCGGACAGCCACAGCAGCATCGGGACATGTTTTTGGGTATCCGGCGCAATGGAATAGGGCAGCCCGTGCAGGTAAATGCCGTTTTCACCCAGTGATTCACCGTGGTCTGAGAGATAAACCAGGCTGGTGGTGAACTTATCCTGTTTGGATTGCAGTAATTTAATCGCTTTATCGACGATATAATCAACGTAAAGCACGGTATTATCGTACGTGTTTACCAGTTGCTCCTGAGAGCAGGACTGAATTTCGTTGGTGTCGCAGGTTGGCGTGAATTTACGAAATTCCTTTGGATAACGGTTGTAATAGGTTGGGCCATGGCTGCCAATGGTGTGTAACACAATCAGCCCATCGCCGTTTAATTTATCAATATAGTTGTCCAGGTCGTGAAATAGCACTTCATCATAACATTCGCCGTCAATACACTGGCCTGGCAGGTTCAGCACGTTCATGTTCTGATGCGGTACACGGTCGCATGCGCCTTTGCATCCACCGTCATTCTCATTCCACTGTACCTGAATGCCTGCGCGCTGCACGATATCCAGCAGGCCTTCCTCATGATGTGCCAGTTGCTCGTCATAATGGGCGCGCGGCATATTGGAAAACATGCAGGGAACTGAAACGGCAGTGGCGGTACCGCAAGAGGTCGTTTTCGGGAAATAAACCACGTTGTCCTGCGCAAGCCGTGGGTTGGTTTCGCGCGAATAACCCCCGAGCGAGAAATCTTCACCGCGCGATGTTTCGCCGACAATAAGAATGGTCAGGTTCTTACGCGGCCCGTTTTTCATCGCTTCTTTCTGTTTTGCATCTTCGCCAATGCGCACCAGCGGTAGGTTATCCATTTTATTATGGGCGTACCAGGAGTTGATTGCGGTGATGCTGTTGGAAGGATTTAATGACTTCACCAGCTCTTTATTGTTGCGGAACAGTGAGGCGTAATCTTTATAGAAGAAGGCCGCGACAATCACAATAAGTAAAACAGAAGCCAGCACCGAAGCGGCTCGCAACCCGACCTCACGCCATTTCCGTGTTGCCGGTTTTATTTTTATCCACCACGCAAGGGCGACGAAAAGCGCTGCGGTAAAAAGCAGTGTAAGAATCATCTTGCCCGACATCAGGGCATAACTTTCCGCCGGAGTGGTATCGAGAATATTGGTAATCATTGACCGGTCGATAATCACGCCGAAGGTCATAATGAAATATTGCGCCGATGCGCTGAGTAAAATAAACAGCGTCGTCAGCACTTTTTCCAGTCGCAGGAAGGAGGCCAGCGCAAGGCAAATCACCATCACCGAAAAGGCGACCAGCGGCATCGTGAAGAAGACCAGCGTGTTATGGACGGTATTTACGGGTAAAAGGGTCCAGGCCTGGCGATAAAAAGCAACATTCAGCGCCAGCGCAATATAGAGCGCAAAAAGCAGAATATAAGTTAAACGGCTAACGGTGGGGCGATAGCGTAAATAGCGCAACATAGCGATCTTCCGGGATAAATGATGTTCGCTATGTTGCCGGGGAATTTTTAAGACAACCTTAAGATTTTAAGGAAAGCTAACCTAATGCCTGAATGGCTTTTTCCAGCGCGTCGCGCAATAGCTGGCGATCGTGGCGATAGCGAATATCGCTGGCTTCCAGCGGCTCCTGAATGACGACACGATCGCCAATATCAGTGGTATCGACTTTCGGCCCAACCACCACCGCATCAATCACCGGTTTCCCGACGTAATGTTCCAGAATGTCGAGTTTTTTCGCAAGCGTAAGGCTGGCTGCCGCCGGACTGAGCTCACGGCCTAAGTTACCGATATAGACCATTGGCGCAGGCGTACGACGCAGCGCCTGAGCCACATCGCTCAACAATAATGCGGGCAGCAGGCTGGTATAAAAACTGCCGGGGCCAATCAGGATGAGATCCGCTTCGCCAATCGCCTGCACCGCTTCACGCGTCGCACTAACTGAAGGCGAAAGCATCAGCTCCTGCGGCGGCAACGGCAGTTGATCAATATTCACTTCCCCATAGACTTCATGGCCTTCCTGGTCGATAGCCATTAAATCGACTGGTTGTTCAGACATTGGAATAAGTGATGCCTCTACTTTCAGTAGATTTCTTATTAAATTGATCGCCTCTAAAGGCCGCACACTCAGGTGGTCCAGCGCCTTTAACATCAGATTTCCGAGGTTATGACCAGAAAGTTCGCCATTGCCGCCAAAACGGTACTCAAACATGGCAGATGCTACGCTGGGTTCGGTGATCAACTGGTTAATGCAGTTCCGCATGTCGCCCCAGGCGATGCCGCCTTCAGAGCGGCGAATGCGACCGGTCGAGCCACCGTTATCAGTGGTGGTGACGATACCGGTTAAACGAGAGCCGAGGGAGGAGAGTGAGGACATCACTCGCCCCAATCCATGTCCACCCCCAAGGGCGACGACGCGATCGAGATCGGCCAGAGTGCGATTGCGCATACAACTTCCTTATGTTGGTACATCTGCTTACATTAGCGTAACTACTCCCAAAAGACGATGCCGCACCCCAGGCAAAATGACGTATATCAATGCAAAAGCGTGATTTATGCGTATTCTGTAGGGAAAGTGCACGATCAGGTCGCTATATATCATTTTATATAGCGAAAGCGAAAATGGCGAAGTCGTCCATCTCGCGCTACTATCGGCATATCCCTTTCAGCAACATGGCTGAAAAACACTCTAGCCTCTGTGCCTAAGTCGAAAGATAAGGCGTTTTGGCCGTGATGCTCCAGGCTTTACAGAACATCACCAGGGCGAAGGAAGAAATGACCTCGCCTCCCGTATTTGGAAAGGTGTCTATGGCTTCACAACTGACTGATGCGTTCGCGCGCAGATTCTATTATCTGCGTTTGTCGATAACCGATGTATGCAACTTCCGTTGTACCTACTGTCTGCCCAACGGCTACAAGCCGGGCGAAGTCACCAACAATGGTTTTTTGTCGCTGGATGAAGTGCGGCGGGTTACCCGCGCCTTTTCCGCACTGGGTACGGAAAAAGTGCGTCTCACCGGCGGCGAGCCGAGCTTGCGTCGCGACTTTGTTGACATCATCGCAGCAGTAAGAGAAAACGCGGCCATCAAACAGATTGCCGTGACCACCAACGGTTACCGCATGGCGCGTGATGTTGCCGCCTGGCGGGAAGCGGGCCTTACGGCGCTGAACGTCAGCGTCGATAGCCTCGATGCGCGTCAGTTTCATGCGATTACCGGTCAGGACAAATTCCGCCAGGTGATGGACGGCATCGACGCCGCCTTCAGCGCGGGCTTTGAAAAGGTGAAGGTCAACACCGTGCTGATGCGCGATGTAAACCATCACCAGCTCGACACCTTTCTGGCGTGGATCAAACCGCGCCGCATTCAACTCCGATTTATCGAACTGATGGAAACCGGCGACGGCAGCGATTTGTTCCGCAAACACCATATCTCCGGGATGGTGCTGCGCGACCAACTGCTCAAACGCGGCTGGATACATCAGATCCGACAGCGCAGCGACGGCCCGGCGCAGGTCTTTTGTCACCCCGATTACGAAGGGGAAATCGGCTTAATCATGCCGTATGAAAAAGATTTTTGCGCCACCTGTAACCGTCTGCGCGTCTCTTCCGTGGGAAAACTGCATTTATGCCTTTTCGGCGACGGCGGTGTAGACCTTCGCGACCTGTTAGCGGCAGATGCCCAGCAGCAGGAACTCGAAGCACGCATCGCAGAAGCGTTAACCCATAAGAAGCAGACCCACTTCCTGCACCAGGGCAACACCGGGATAACCCAGAACCTGTCCTGGATTGGTGGATAATTCGTTTTCAAGGAGTGTTAAATGAGTCAGGCGAGCACTGAATTTTTCCCAACCCGTATCGCTATTCTTACTATTTCCAGCCGTCGCGGCGAAGAGGATGATACCTCCGGCCATTATCTGCGTGATTCCGCGCAGGAGGCGGGCCACACGGTTGTCGATAAAGCGATTGTGAAAGAGAATCGCTACGCCATTCGCGCAAAGGTCTCCGAGTGGATCGCGCGCGATGACGTGCAGGTGGTGTTAATCACCGGCGGCACCGGCCTGACCGATGGCGACCAGGCGCCGGAAGCGCTGCTTCCGCTGTTCGATCGTGAAATCGAAGGTTTCGGCGAAGTGTTCCGCATGCTCTCTTTTGAAGAGATTGGCACCGCCACGCTGCAATCCCGCGCCATTGCCGGGATGGCTAACCGGACACTGATTTTCGCCATGCCGGGCTCGACCAAAGCGTGTCGTACCGCGTGGGAAAATATTATTGCGGCTCAGCTCGATTCCCGCACCCGTCCTTGTAACTTCTACCCTCATCTGAAGAAATAAACGATGTCGCAACTGACCCATATCAATGCGGCGGGCGAAGCCCATATGGTGGATGTGTCCGCCAAGGCTGAAACCGTGCGCGAAGCCCGCGCGGAAGCGTTCGTCACCATGCTGCCGGAAACGTTATCGATGATTATCGACGGTAGCCATCACAAAGGCGACGTGTTTGCCACCGCCCGTATCGCAGGGATTCAGGCCGCCAAGCGCACCTGGGACCTGATCCCGCTCTGTCATCCGCTGATGCTCAGCAAAGTGGAAGTGAATCTTCAGGCCGAGCCTGAGCATAACCGCGTGCGTATTGAAACGCTGTGTCGTCTGACCGGGAAAACCGGCGTGGAGATGGAAGCGTTAACGGCGGCGTCGGTGGCTGCGCTGACGATTTACGATATGTGTAAAGCGGTGCAAAAAGATATGGTCATTGGCCCGGTGCGCCTGCTGGCGAAAAGCGGCGGCAAATCGGGCGATTTCAGGGTGGATAGCGATGATTAAGGTTCTGTTTTTTGCGCAGGTGCGCGAACTGGTCGGCACGGACGCGTTGCAGCTTCCGGCGGAGTTCGCCACGGTAGACGCTATTCGTCAGCATCTTGCGTCACAGGAGGGCCGCTGGGCACTGGCGCTGGAAGAGGGCAAACTGCTGGCGGCGGTCAACCAGACGCTGGTCAGTTTTGATACGCCCGTTGCTGATGGCGATGAAGTGGCATTTTTTCCGCCGGTAACAGGGGGTTGATGATGAGCGAAACGCGTATTCGCGTCGGCCACGAAATGTTTAACGTGGGCGACGAATATGTCTGGCTTGCCGAACGTGATGAAGATGGCGCGGTGGTGACGTTTACCGGCAAGGTGCGGAACCACAACCTTGGCGATAGCGTAAAAGCGCTGACCCTGGAGCATTACCCGGGCATGACCGAAAAAGCGCTGGCGGAGATCGTTGAAGAAGCGCGCGGCCGCTGGCCGCTGGGTCGCGTCACGGTCATTCACCGCATCGGCGAACTCTGGCCGGGCGACGAAATTGTTTTCGTCGGCGTTACCAGCGCGCACCGCAGCAGCGGTTTTGAAGCCACCGAGTTCATCATGGACTACCTGAAAACACGTGCGCCGTTCTGGAAACGAGAAGCCACACCGCAAGGCGACCGTTGGGTGGAAGCCCGCGACAGCGATAAGCAAGCGGCAGGGCGCTGGCATAGCGCCTGATGGCGCTGCGCTTATCAGGCCTACGACACCAAATTCGATGGTTCCGTCTGCATAATGCCTGATGGCGCTGCACTTATCAGGCCTACGACACCAGACTCGTAGGCCGGGTAAGGCGTAGCCGCCACCCGGCGGTTTCACCCGCACAATGCTGGATGACATAACACATACGTTTACTCTCCGTCGATGCACACCCGCAACATTTGCGATATCCTTGAGGTATTCCTTATATCATCAGGAGCTTCTCATGGACCGATTCCCTCGTTCTGATTCAATCGTACAGTCCCGTTCCGGGCTGCAAACGTATATGGCGCAAGTGTATGGCTGGATGACCTGCGGATTGCTGCTGACGGCGTTTATCGCATGGTATGCGGCGAATACCCCTGCGGTGATGATGTTTGTCTTCTCCAGCAAAATCACTTTCTTCGGCCTGATTATTGCGCAACTGGCGCTGGTCTTCGTGCTTTCAGGCATGGTGCAACGCCTGAGCGCAGGTGTCGCCACCACGCTATTTATGCTCTATTCGGCGCTCACCGGGTTAACGCTTTCCAGTATTTTTATCGTTTATACCTACTCCTCCATCGCCAGTACCTTTGTGGTGAGCGGCGGGATGTTCGGCATCATGAGCCTGTACGGCTACACCACCAAACGCGACCTCAGCGGCTTGGGAAATATGCTGTTTATGGCGCTGATCGGTATCATTCTGGCATCACTGGTTAACTTCTGGCTCAAAAGCACCGCACTGATGTGGGCGGTGACCTATATCGGTGTGGTGGTGTTCGTCGGCCTGACTGCGTATGACACGCAGAAGTTGAAAAATATCGGCGAACAAATTGATGTGCGTGATACTTCAAGTCTGCGTAAAACCGCCATCCTCGGCGCGTTAACGCTGTATCTCGACTTCATCAACCTGTTCCTGATGCTGCTGCGGATATTCGGCAACCGCCGTTAATGGCTAATCATTCAAAAATCCCGGACTGGTTCCGGGATTTTTTTCGGATTCTGTTCACTGATAAAACGCACGATTGACGAAACATGGTTATTTGTATCTATGCAAACTGCTATTTTGTGATATGTCATAGATGAAATAATGAAAAAAAAGGGATGTCTGTGCTTATTAGCTAATTTATTTGTATTTTTTACAGTGATATATACATGCATATTTATAGCTGGTGAATATTCAAATATAGAGATAGCCAAAGAATTGCTCGCAGTTAAATGGTGTAAAAAGCCGCCGTCAAAAATTGGCCAACAATATGATTTTCCTCATTACGGCTTTTATCTTTTTCTGCGAGATTCATCCTCGGGGCAGGTCGAGATCATGGGAAGAGTGTTGTATGCCAAAGTATTAATGGGCAGATATCGCCCTGACGACACGCCAGTTCTGGCGACAGCACCCGATCGCGCAACCGCGCGTAGGTTGTGGGGGCACCTGGCCTGCACTGAGAATGGCGATATGAAAATTGGGCAGGGAGAGAGCCATGTTATCTGGCATTACTGGAAAGAACAGCCGAGCAAGTAAAGGGTTACCTGTTCAGATGCTTATCTTTTTCCTCTGTGTGTTGATCGTCTGCTTTGGAATATTTGCGCACACTAAACTTATTCAGCGGACGTGGTTTCAGTGGTTTGGTGAATATGCAGTGAGCATTTATTACGACAATCAACACGCGGACTCACATGTTGAATTTGGACGAGCAGATGTTTATCTCGAAATCTACAAAGGGCGCTGGCATATGTTCTTTGACATACCCTGTTATCGGCTGCGGATTGCCAACCAGGTTGAAAACAATGAAATGTTGAATGAATGGGAGATCCCAGAAATGGATGATTACAGTTTTGTACTGAAAAATAACGCCCGCCAAACGCGCTATCGCCACTTTTGTCGCTGATTACGTTCACAAGAAAATCATCTTCATGGAGAATTGGGTTGAATACTTTCTCTTCCATACGACTTAATCAGGTTTGCGCTGCGCCATCAAGTATGATGATTCGCATCTGGTTTTTGACTGCGGTTATGATGGGGGGGACGCCTGCTGTCGCATGGCTGGCGATTATCTCAGGTGTGTCGAATCTTGACAGTCGGCCAGGGATGTTTATGTTCAATCTTGTACTTATCGTTCTGATTTCCGTCTGGCTAGATTTAAAAAAGGATAAATTCAGTACATTTCTTGCAAGTACGATTGGCCTGGCGTTGATTATTTTGGTAGGCACTGCGCTATCGATGTTCTTTTCTTTTCAGTCGATAACCACCGTATTTGGTATTGTCGGCGCCATGTTTACGATTAACGCATTCCTGGGCCTGCTTTTGGGATGGAATCCGGATTCCCGATGGCTGATATTACTGATGGCGGTCAGTGGGCTGTTTATCGCAGTCGTGATCAACAGTGTGCTGGACAGCTATTTATCTGTATGGATCATGAGTTTTCTGGCCGTGCTGGTCTGGCCCATGGCGGTGAGTTATAAACTCGATGCGTTAAGTGGACTTTCGCGTAATTTGTTCGCGGGCGAATTTTCTACAATGCCTCGCTGTATGGTGTTGGGAAGTGTCATCACGTATTTAAGTGTGCTGAGCCTTTTCTGCCAGGTTGTGATTATCTTGCTTGAGGCGTTGATTAGGGAAGGTGCGAACAAGTCCCTGATATGAGATCATGTTTGTCATCTGGAGCCATGGAACAGGGTTCATCATGAGTCATCAACTTACCTTCGCCGACAGTGAATTCAGCAGTAAGCGCCGTCAGACCAG